>JAULUW010000258.1:0-5804 GCA_032111345.1 Bacteroidia bacterium | reverse complement strand
AAACAAAACACCCCAAAAAAACAAAATCACACTCATACCAAAATTTAGGTATTCGCTTTGCAAAACCCAATAAATATACTTTTTAAACTACAATACATTATTATACAATGATTTAAACCAAATCAACAACACTACTCGTATAGCCTTGAAAAATATCTTGGTAGGGGACATAAAATCATGAAAACCCATTAAAACCTCAAAATGTATATTAATTCGTACTATGGGCTGTAGTACTACATTTCAACGCATTTTTCCCTATAAAAGAAATAAAAATACCAAAAATTAAGTAGGCAAATTCCTATAGTTTAGGGAAGCAAAACAGGAATGAAAACGACCTCAATGGATTTTGCCATTTTCTCCTTTATTTCAATCTGTCAAATTGATTCTTCGCAGTCGTTTTTCCCACAGGAAAGTCTTTATATAAACAAGGAAATGGATAATGTTCGTTTTGAGCCGCTACCATATCCAAACACCCATTTCAAGCCCCTTCCTTTGTGCTTATCTTTGTCACTATGAAAATCGCAGGACTCACCGAGCTTGAAGTTTCCCAGATACAAACGGTCTTGGCGCGCATTCCCCACTTAGAACGCGCTGTTATTTTTGGCTCCAGAACTACCGGAAAACACAAAGCCCACTCCGATGTAGATTTGGCCTTGTACGGCGATACATTAAATTTTGGTGCCATTTTCGATATTGAAGATGCCCTTTATGACCTTGGCTTTGAACCCGAATTGGATATCGTGCTGGTTTCCATTATCCAAGACCCCCGCTTTAAAGCCGCTATTGAACGCACCGCCATGGAAGTGTTCCCCTTCTGATGCTATTTTCTAAAACCGGGGGTTTTGGTTTCCTCTGTTTTTAGATTGTGGTTTACCCAACTTTCAATCTGTGACAGTGAAATGGGTTTTACTTTAATTTTCCGTTGGGCATCCAAAATATAAAAAGTTGGCGTGGCGAAAACATGAAACGATTTCACGATCGGACTCGCCCATTTTTTAAAATCACTGTAACAAATGAAGGGATAGGTCGCGGTTTGCGCATAAAACGCTTGCAGACTATCATCTAAGGAAACATATACAAGCTCAAGCCCCATTTGCGACCAATCTGCATATTTCCGAGCCAATTCAGGAAGCATTGCTTCACAATGCGAACACCAACTGGCGCCAAAAACAAGCAAATAATGTGTGGCTTTTAAACTGTCGAGGGCATTGAGTGATTTCAATAGCCGCCCTTGTCGAAATGCCCGATATCCCAAATTGATTTCGGGAGCGATATTCCCGATTTTCATTTTTCGGTAGGCCTCCAATTTATAGGCAAGGGGCGTTTCAGCCTCACAGGTTTCTCCATTCAAGAGTTTTAGGGCTAAATATTCGGAAGCTTGGAACAAGCTATGGCGCTCTAATAAATCAAACAGGCCTTCAGAAATGGATTGTCTCAATTCCGTTTGATTTTTCAGATTATCCAGCAGGGAATCTATGGAAATCTGCATCTGCAAATAGCTGGAATCTAATGTAAGGCCCGCGTTTTCTATCAACCAAAAATGGCCTTCGATGGACTTTTGCATCAATCCACTTTTTAAAAAAAATGTATCGGTATAATCCAATTTTCGCAAATACGCGATGGCTTTGTTGATTTGCGTTCTTCCTTTTTGAGCGGTAATGGGCAGCGTATTCAGCATGTTCCTGAGAGGAATATACCTGTGTAACATAGACTGTTTAGGCAAATTGGCGAAGAACGCATCCTCTTGATTTTGAATGCGTTTCTGTTCCTTTTTAATATCTCGCAACACGGAAGGTTTCTTTAAAATTGCGCCATTTTGTGCATACAGCGTTTCTAAAAAATCCCATGCCGATCGGGCATTATCGCGAATCGCTTGCTCCTTGGCGAAATGCTCAAATGCCTTATTCTCGGCTCCTTTTTGAATATGAATGTGTGCGGGATCTTGCAACGAGGGTCCTTCCAGCAGCACTTCTTCATTGCTTAAAATGACCAGAAAGGGATTTTCATTAGGTACAATAATCTGCGCCATGCCATAATCTTCCTTTTTGAAAAGGAAGGAAAAGCCTCCCATTTCATCGGTGGTATCCTGTGCAATTACATAGGTATCTAAGCCCTTAAACCCAAGCAATTGTATTGGGGTTTGTTTGTGGCGTGTTAGATTTCCCCCGAGAGTTTGAGCCGATAATGCGGTAGTAGTCAAGCCCAAAAATGCGCAGCAAAACTGAAAAACCCAAGGGCTTCTCCGTGACAATTGGAACCCTTTCTTGCATTTGAATCCCATTAAATCTGCGAATTACGGATGTGTTTTTAATCTTTTATGCAGCGCACGGCCATCCCATTGGATCTCAAATCGGTACTTATTTGAACGTTCGTGCTGTTAAAATACAAACTTAGCGTACTGGTTCCGCTTGTGGTACTTGACCAATAATGTCCGCTGACCGAGGAACTGTTGAGTCCCCCATTGGCTGGATTTCGGTAACCGGTGATCGGCAATTGAAGCGCAGAGCCCATAGCGCCTGTTGCGTTGGCGCTGGACCATGAGGCATATTCCGCAGCCCATTCTGAGGAGGTGGGCAGTCTGTATTTTGTGGGACATGGATTGTTTATTCCGGATACGCCATTCCATAAATTAGCGTTTTGAGGACTTCTCCAATCGTTGGGTGTATTAGGGGCAAGAATGAAACGGCCGTGAGAAGGGGTATCGATATTGCTCAAATTGCTCAGGGTTGATGAATTTCTGCATTGGTGCCCGTCGCTCCTTCTGCCCCATTGGTACAAATCGCCAACGCTGTTGCCCGTGGCCGTACTTCCAGCAGATTTGCTGGCACCTAAATTGCGATCCATCCACACTTTTCCTGTACTTGGATTGGTAATATCATTGATTACGGTTGCGGTAGCACTGCAATTTACCGATCCTGCCGGATAGGTAGATGGGGGCGCATTTGCCGCGCTTATACCGGGTATAATTACAAACCCTGCTTTGTCTAGATACAAGGTATCGCCCTTATCGGAAACAGAAAGCTTTTGAATTTCATTTTCTGGGTCCGTGTCTTTATTCCAATTGCTTGTGTCTTTTTGGGAAATTCCCGCGGCAACCGAAGCATTGAAAATGGGGTCCAATTCTGTAAAACTATCGAGTTTGTGATTCCAATGTGCCGTATCTTGAGACCCAATAACAAAAGCGATCGATTTTTTAAAATAAGGATCCACTTCACTAAAGCTGTCCAATTTTTGGTTCCAATAAAAGGTATCGCTGCTTTGAATGCTATGGGCTATCGAAGCACTAAAGATGGGATCGTTTTCCTGGACACCACCGCTTATTGCCGAGGCGGTTTTGGCATGAAGTGCATAGGGAACACTGAGCAATTGCACGACACCAGATACCGTGTAATTACTACCTCCCAGGGGATCCATTTCGGTTTTTAAAAAATACGGACCTTCAGACCAATCGATGTCCGCAAAGGAACCCGCCAAAAGACTTCCCGAACCAATTTCTAGGGTTACCAAACCGTTTTCGTTGGAAAGGGGATTGTGTTTTTCCATGTAAACCGCCGTTCCCAATACAGAATTTTGCAGAATGGAAATCTGCATTCCTATGGTTTTATTGGAAATTAACGTATTGTTAGCATCTCTTACGAGCGCTTGATAGCTTATTTTCTCTGGAGATTGTGCCTTCAAGGTTATAGGGAAATTTCCTGCCACGATTCCCAAAAGGACGAAAATGCAATTTCTAAGATGCTTTATATTATTCATAAGAATCCACCAAACTTTAAAAAAGGGCAATTTAAATAATAAATCTCAGTTAGACGAATATGAATAAAAACACCCCGATAACAGCGGCTATCGGGGTGTTCTGTTCGGAAAACGCTTTTTTATGGAATTACCCCGCCAATGCGGCATTAATGGCATCGAAATTGGGCAATTCGCCTGCATTTTCTAAAACTTCGGCATGTTTCACGATTCCATCGGCTCCAATTACAAAGGCCGCACGTTTGGAAACGCCTTTTAGTCCTAAAATCCAATCTTCATAAATGGCACCGTAAGAGCGACTTACTTCTTTATTAAAATCAGAAAGCAAGGTAAAGTTCAATTTTTGATCTTCCTTGAATTTAGCAAGGGTAAATGGCAAATCTACAGAAATCGCCAATACGGTTGCCGCTTCGTTTTCGTATAAATGAATGGCATCGCGAACGGTACACAATTGGGTGGTACACACTCCGGTGAATGCCGCGGGGAAGAAATGCAAGATTACATTTTTACCGCTAAAACTGCTTAGGGTAACTTCTTTGGTTTCGGAACTTATCAATGTAAAATCCGGTGCTTTATCGCCAATTTGAATGCTCATAGTACAAGAATAACAAATCAGGGCGCAATTAGATTGCAGGTTTTGCAAAAATTGCAAATCCACATTTCCTAAAAATGAAAAAGCCGTTTGGAATTCAAACGGCCCTTTCCGGAATTTATGGGTTTATGGCCGTTTAAAAATTCATTTGTGCGCCAAAATGCACCTGATGCACTTGGGCATTGCTCGCGCTCAGCGTATGCGACGCGTAGGAAAGCTGGAATCTCAATGCGTTCTCATTCACATATTTAGAGAGGCCCGCCCTCCAGCCATTTTGCGATTGCAATACCGAATAGGGATTGTTTGAAAATTCCTGATTTACAGCAGAAAAAGCACCAAAAACTTCGAACTGTTTCGGCAACACATAGGCCATCCGCAATTGATAGCCCGCACCCAAAGACAGATACTCGCTTATTTGCGTTTCTTTCAGTTTTTGATTCCCAAATACATCGATATACGCTCCTTCCAAACCATTTGCCGTAGCAATTCCATATTCCGCAAGTACCGATACGCGATTCCATTTGAATAACAGATCGGCTCCCCATTTCCGGTAATTCGGATGCCGGTTCGCCCCCGCAGCATTGTATAAAAAGAAGCCGTTATGACCCTCCCCTTTTGCATCGCTAGCGCCTTGATTGAAAGAACCATAAACCCCAAAAACAGCCCAAGGTTTTTTGTTCCCGTTAAAAACAGGAGATAATTGGATATCTCTGTAATGTAATTTGTTACCAAACGGATAAATATCGAGTCGGCCGCTGTATTTTAATCCTCCTTGATCCATATCTCTGGAGTCGACCCCAAAGGAATTCATGCCATCGCCCGACGTAATGGAGATTTGGGGATTCACCACCCAAGAGCCCAAGGCAATACTCGGGTCTACAAACACCCCAAATTCACGCCCGCTGCGACCGAATCCGGTACTGAGCACATCTCTATCCGTGTATAATAGATTCCCCTCTTGTATAAGCATTTCACGGTTATTCCCGATGTTTTGCCGCTGTCCAATTTCAATTTGGAGTACTTTTTTCACATCAAAAGAAACGACCGCATCTAATAATAAATTCGGCATAGAAAAATCAACTTGCGTATAAAAACCAAGTCCTTTTTCATTCGATTTCCCAAAGAAATTAAAATAGGTCCGTTGTGGAAAAAATTGATAGCTTGGATCGCTCGATGGCGCTGAAAATCGATTCGCACTCACTTGAATCACCCCGCCTAAACCGAATTCATAGGCCCCGTCGTTTAAGGAAAACGTTAATCCTTTTTTCGGAATTTGTGGGGCTGAGTTTTGACCAAATCCCAATAAAAATGGAGACAAAACAAGGGTCAATAATGCAATTTTTCTCATGTTTAATTCATTAATCTATAATAGGGTAATACGGGATATTGTTGGGCATCGAGCACGTGAAAAGAAATAAGACTGTTGGGTGCATCGGGTTCTAATAATTCCAATAGGATTCTT
>JAULUW010000257.1:0-10645 GCA_032111345.1 Bacteroidia bacterium | reverse complement strand
CTCGAGGGCCAATGCCATATCCGCTGCGGTTTGTTCTTGCAATTTGTTTTCGAAAACAACATAGTATTTCCCAACCAAATGATCGCCCTTGAGCCCTGAACTTCCCGGCGTTTCTCCTTCGCCAAATCGTTCCCATGCCAACATACTCTTGCAAATATGAATGCCACGGTCGTTGATTAAATTGGCTTTGACTACATCGTAACCCGCACTTTGCAATATTTCCGCTATCGAATATCCCAATAAAATATTTCGAATATGTCCAAGATGCAAGGGCTTATTGGTATTTGGACTTGAATATTCGACCATTACTTTTTCTCCTTTTCGGGGGATATGCAATGCGGCATCGAATCGGGATAGTGTTTCCAACCAAAAAGCGGGGCTAATTTGAAGATTCAAAAACCCTTTAATTACATTGAATGCGGTGATTTGTGGGGTAGTTTGAAGTACAATTTCCCCCAATTCTTGGGCGGTAGCCTCAGGCGATTTGCCAGATCTTCGGACCAAAGGAAATACGACAAACGTGTAATCACCCTCAAAAATGGGTTTCGTTTTTTCGATTTTAACATCCAGATCCTTGGATGTTCCATACAATTGCTCAATGGCAACCGACAGTCCTTTGATAATAAGATCTTCAATATTCATGGATCCGCAAAGATACGAATCAGATATGGTGATAGGCGGTATTTTTCGAAATCTGATAGGCTCGATATATCTGTTCGCTTAAAACCAAGCGCGCAATTTGATGGGGGAATACGAAATCGCTCAATTTAATGCTTTCACATTGGGATCGGAGCGATTCGGAGAAGCCATAAGCGCCGCCAATGGCAAATATTAAATCCCCTCTGCTGTGATTGAGTTTGAGTTGAATCCAAGCACTGAAGTTTGGAGAGGTAAACGCTTTGCCGCGTTCATCGCAAAGGATTAGGGTATCGGTAGGTTTTACCTTTTTTAACAAGGCTTCACTTTCGATATGTTGTTGTTGTTCGGGCAGTGAAGCCTTTGAAGAAGGTATGAGCAAGGATTTCAGGGCGAAAATCCCTTGTGTTTTTTTAACGTATTCTTGATAGAGCGCGTCAATATGCGCATTTTTATGACTTTCGATATACGCAATTACAATGGACAAGCTTATTTGTTATTTAAGATTTCGAGAATTTTATCGAGTTGCGGTGTCAAGATAATTTCGGTTCTGCGGTTTTTAGCACGGCCTTCGGCTGTTTCGTTGCTGGCAACAGGCATTGTGGCGCCTCTTCCAATTGCCGCAATGCGGTTTTCTTTAACTCCTCCTTGTTGGAATAAAATACGGGAAATGCTGGTGGCGCGTAAAACGCTCAAATCCCAGTTGTCTTTCATCCGTTCACTTTCTTTTAAGGGAACATTGTCGGTATGGCCTTCTACGCCAATTTGTACGTCGCTCTTCTCATTTAAGGCTTTAGCAATTTGCAATAGGGCCTCAACACCTTTGGGGTCCACTTGGGTGCTTCCGCTTTTGAATAACAGTTTTTCTGGGAGGATCACATATACTTTCCCATTTTTATATTCTACTTTGATATCGAGTTCCTCAAATCCGGCCAAGGCGTTAAGAATCGATTCTTTTAATGCAAGAACGGCAGAATCTTTGGAACGGAGTTCGGTTTCCAAATCTACAACTCTAAGCGAAGTGGCTTCTAATTCTTTTCTTATATTTTGAAGTCTGAAATTTTCCTTTTCTACGGCAGCAAGAGCTTCGTTCAGTTCTATTTCTTTATTGGCTATGGCCTTGTTTTTAGTTTCGATTTCTACAGCGAGTTTCCGTTGTTTCTCGCTCATGGTTTCACCAAGTCCCTCAATGTAGGTTTTGTTTTCTTTAATTTGTTGTTGACAAATTTGTAAACTATCGGTTAAGGCTGACGCTCTCAACCTTTGGGTTTCCATGGCAAGTTCAACTGCTCGAACTGCATTATTCATGGAATCTCGGTAGTGATTTTCGGCACGACGTTCGTTTTCGCAAATCCGCGAAATAGAATCCTTTTGTATTTCGAGTGATTGGTATTGCTTCTTGCTCACACAAGAGAATACGGTAATGCTTAGGATAAATAATGTGGCAATGCGGAATGTCATGTGTACAAATATAGCGCTCATCTTATTGAGGTTATCTGGGACTGTTCGGGTTGTATGTAAAACTAGACAATTGCGATATTGCGTTGTTTTAGAACGACTATGTTGAACTTGTTGGTATTGAAAGGTTTAACATTTGCTCAATAAAAAAATTTTTCGCAGGCTCAAAATGCTGATTATCTCAATGTATATAAGGGATTTTTTTGTTAAAGAATTGAAAATCAAACGGGAAAAAGAAAAAAAAGCGCGATTTGCACAAACCTTTGTTAAACTTTTGTGTTTATTCATAACACAAAAACCAAAACACTATAATATGTTACATTTACTCACAAATGGAGGAGGACACCAAGCTTTATTGGAACTCTTCAAAGCAAACGACCTAAGTTCGTACACTGCTTTCACATTTTTCGTAGGCACCATGGCTATGATGGCCGCGGCAGCTTTCTTCTTTTTAGAAATGCGCAACGTACCTGAGCGCTGGAGAACATCTGTTTTAGTAAGCGGATTGATCACCTTTATTGCAGCGGTACATTACTATTACATGCGTGATTTCTTCACTGAAACTGGCGAAAGCCCAGTATTCTTCCGTTATGTAGATTGGTTGTTAACGGTTCCTTTGATGTGTGTTGAGTTTTACTTAATCACCAAGAAGGCAGGCGCTAAAATGGGTCTATTATGGAAGCTAATCTTCGCTTCTGTGGTGATGTTAGTAACCGGATACTTCGGAGAAGCAGTTTACCGCGATAGCTCTGTACTTTGGGGTGTATTGTCTGGTTTGGCATACTTCTACATCGTGTACCTAGTATGGTTCGGTGAAGTTGCTGAATTGGCTAAAACCGCAGGTGAAAACGTACAACAAGCCGTTAAAATCTTGGCTTGGTTTGTATTAGTAGGTTGGGCAATCTATCCATTAGGTTACATCATCGGTACTCCAGGTGGATTATTTGGAGCGTTCGGTTCTGCTGAGCCAAACCCAATGATGGATGTTGTTTACAATATCGGTGATGCGGTTAACAAAATCGGATTCGGTTTGGTTATCTATGCATTGAGCCAAAAGGAAAAATAAAATTCTTGTGTATGGGAAATAAAACTTCCTAAAATAAAAAAGGCGCCCCGACAGGCGCCTTTTTTTTGCTGAATTTAAAAACCAAAACACTATATAAGGCATCAGCGAGCCCTAGCTCTTTATGATACCGGTTGCTTATCGCCGTTTACTACGGTATAACTGGTTAAGGCACTGTGTTCGTCCTTCTCCAAACGCAACCATCTGCGGTGATTCAACCACCACTTCATACGAAGCGAAGGGAAACCACCAGAAAAGTAATGGGTAATTAAGGGATGTGCTTTTAGCGTAATGTCTTTCTGATTCAGTTGTTCCCACAAGTAAACGATTTCGTTTTCAATTTTCTCTAATAATTGAACGCTGCTGTCTGCTTTGCCCGTTCCCATGCAACTTGCACACAGTTCGAGGTTGGCAATTTCAACAGCCGGACGCACGCGCTCGCGGGTAATTTGAACCAAGCCAAATTTGGTAATAGGCAATATTGTATGTCGGGCGCGATCTGTGGCCATGGCATCCTTGAGTTTTTGGTGTAAGGATGTTTTGTTTTTGGGATCTTTCATATCTATGAAATCCACCACAATAATCCCTCCCATATCTCGTAACCGTATTTGGCGTGCAATTTCTTGCACCGCCTCTAGGTTAATTTGGAATACATTTTCTTCGCGATTTTGGGGGTCGAAGGAGGTACTTCCGCTGTTTACATCAATAACGTGTAAAGCTTCTGTATGTTCGATAACCAAATAAGCGCCGCCACTAAATGGAACGTTTTTACCAAATGCACTTTTGATTTGTTTGGTAATGCCATATTGATCAAAAATCGGCACTTTTCCTTGATACAAACGCAAGACTTTTTGGGTGTCTAGATTATACCGGGTTAGGGTAGCATCCAAAAGTTGATGCATTTCTGCATCGTCGGTTGTAATTTGGGTAAAGGAACTGTTAACAATATCTCGCAGTAGCGTTTCTAATCGATTCTCGTTGTTCGTAATGCGCTGACCAATTTGTGCACTGCGAAGTCCGAGCACCAATTCGTCCCATTTTTTCATTAGGGAACGTAAATCTTTGTCGAGTTCTTCCAGCGCTACGCCTTCGGCAATAGTGCGAATTATAACTCCAAAGTTTTTAGGTTTAAGGCTACTTGCTAAATCTTTTAAGCGATTTTTTTCCTTGGTATTACCGATTTTCCTAGAAACGGAAACGGTGCTTGTAAAGGGAACTAAGATGAAATAGCGACCTGGGATAGAGAGATCACAGGTAATTTTTGGACCTTTGTTGGCGATTGGTTCTTTTATAACCTGCACCAATAGGGTTTCACCACTGCGAATGGTTTGAGAAATTTTGCCCGCTTTGTTGGTACGCTCTTCAAATTCGAATTGATCTAAATCTGGCTCGAGGCGTGGATTTTGACGAATTGATTTAACGAATTTTTGAATAGACTTGATGTTTGGACCTAAATCAAAGTAGGTGAGAAAACCATCCTTTTCGGATTTAAGGTCTACAAACGCTGCATTCAACGAAGGCGAAATCTTCCGTACTTTTCCTAGATAGAAATCACCGACCTGAAAAGGAGCATCGTATTGCTCCTTATGCAGTTCGGTTAATTTTTTTTCGGCTAGCAGAGCAATCTCAATCCCAGACGAACTTTTTTTGATAACTAATTCGTTCGACAAAATATAGGGATAAACGATTTACTTACTTCTTCTTGTGACGATTTTTACGCAAACGTTTCTTACGCTTGTGCGTCGCAATTTTATGTCTTTTTCTTTTCTTACCGCTTGGCATAATTTTATGTGTTTATTTACTTTCTTGTTGTTTTCGCTGCAATTTCACCGCTAGATTTAGGTAAATCTTCGCATTTACAGAGTCCCCCGTTTGCCCATATAAGTCGCTCAATTCATACAACCAATAAGGGTTTTGGGGTTGCAAAGATACTAATTTTTCGCATTTTTTCACCGCTTTTCCCATTTGATTTGACTTTTTAAGCAAATTCAAGTGAATGAAATTCAATTCTAAGTCATTACTGTCGATTTCTTGAGACTCTTTAAGGGTACCCACAAAAGCCATAGGTTGGTTCAGGAACTCACTCTGATATACCAACAAAGCGTTGCGAAGTGGCATCTGCGAGGCATTCTCGGCCAAACCCTTATCAATCCATTTTTTACCCTCTTGGAACAAAAAGCGCCTTTGGGTTTCATTTTCGACTTGGGATGCAGCGAGAAATACATATTCCCGTGCTATATCTTCCAATTTGCCTTGATCTTTAAATTCCTTTAAATCGGAATGTAATAAAGCGACGAGCGGTGCATTCTGGGTTTCTTCAGCCCATTTGAGGGCAATTTGAAGACTGTCGGTTGGAACCTCTTTTGGATTTTGTAAAATTATACGTGCTATAAATGCAGGTGGTTTACTATCCTTGAATAAGGAACTTAAAAACTCAATACGGGTTACAGGAGCCATAGGAGAAACATCCCCAGGAGATCCCATTCCTTTTTCAGAAATGCCTACTGAGGATGTTTCGGTGCTATGTTTTAATTCAGGTGATTGCCATTTCACCCCCATATACATTCCTGCAATTAACAGACCTGAGCCGATAACCGCCGTAATTTGTTTTTTGGGAGTAGACAATAACATTCGTTAGGAAATACGCTCGGTTAAAACCTCGCTCTCTTTCACTTGCTGTGCAAATTCTTTCGCAGGCTTGAAGCGAGCAACATAATGCGCTGGAACAACCAAAGAGGTATTGCGTTTGATATTTCGCGCTACTTTTGTTTTACGCTCCTTTAGTTCGAATGTACCGAAACCTCGGAGGTAGATATTGTTCCCACTAATCATCGAGTTTTTCACAACTATAAAAAAGTTGTCGATGGTGTCCGCAATTGCAGCCTTCTCTAGACCCGTGCGCACAGCGATTTCGTTAACAATCTCAGACTTAGTCATAATTTCACTGCAAAAAAACTACATAAAGTAGTAATTTGCACCATAGACGTGAAACTAATTACACCAAAGTTACTGACCTGGTATCGGGAATATCATCGGGATTTGCCTTGGAGGAAAACCCTAAACCCTTATTATATATGGATTTCGGAAATGATACTTCAGCAAACTCGGGTAGAACAAGGCTTGCCCTATTACCTGCGTTTTCTCGACAAATTTCCTAAAATAACCGATTTGGCTAACGCACAAGAAGCCGAAGTGTTAGAAGTATGGCAAGGTTTGGGCTATTATGCCCGTGCTCGGAACCTCCACAAAACGGCCCAATATATCGTTCAAAACTGCGCGGGACATTTCCCCGATACCTATTCCGAATTACTCAAACTTAAGGGAATTGGCCCCTATACCGCGGCCGCAATTGCATCCTTTGCCTTCAAAATTCCCGTGCCTGTGGTAGATGGTAACGTTAAACGGGTGAGTGCCCGGTATTTTGGTTTGAGCGACAATACGGAAACACCTGCATTTTTTAAAATGACCTTCGCTCTTTTAGAGGATGCCATTCCACCTGCCTCCCCCGATATTTTCAATCAAGCAATGATGGAATTGGGTGCCACCGTTTGCACGCCGGCGAATCCGAAATGCCCAATATGCCCCCTGCGGGAAACGTGTGTCGCCTTTGCTGAAAATCGCACCTCAGAATTACCCGTTCGGAAGAAAAAAATCAAAGTCATTACCCGATACGTCCATTTTTGCGCATTTGAATTCGAAAATCAATATATACTCCGACAAAGGCCCTCGGAAGGCATTTGGGGCGGACTTTTTGAATATCCTCATTTTGATTCTTCGGGGGAAATTGATTCGGCATTTCCAATCGCTGAATGTCCTTGGGCTATGCCCTTGCAAATCCCAGTATTAACCGTTAAAACCCTACATAAATTAAGCCACCAACATATACACGCCTACCTCTGGAAGATACCCCTAACAGAAAAACCGCAAACCTTGAGTTCTTTGGGTACTTGGCTCGAATTTGAAGAATTAAAAAGTTTCCCATTACACAAGTTAATGCGTAAATTCGTCTCCCTTTAAAAAACAGTAATAAACCCTCCTAAATATAATCTAACGGTATGATTAACAAAGTAATTCTCATGGGCCGACTCGGCAAGGATCCCGTTATTCGAAAGCTTGAAAGTGGTCGCATTGTCGCCAATATCTCATTAGCTACCAACGAATCGTATCTGAAAGACGGGCAGCGGATGGAAAGTACCGAATGGCACTATCTCGAAATGTGGGATCAACAAGCTTTAGATGCCGAAAGACATTTTAAGAAAGGGTCTGTGCTCTATATAGAAGGCAAATTAAGAACTGAAAAATACATCGATTCAGATGGATTAGAAAAACAGTTGCGAAAAGTGCGTGTAATTTCCTACCAATTGGTAGATCGTTATTTTAACAAATCACAGATGCCCGAATTTAATCCGGGTATGGACCCCATTTAAATCCAAGTATTTTGATTGCTATCCCACTGAATCTTTTAAATATACCTAATTCCCTCCTTGGAATTTTTAAACCGGCGGCTGAAATTCCTTTGGGGTTTACCGTTTTCATTTTTATAGGAATGCTGGCATGTTTGACTATTTCCGCCGTATGTTCCAGTTCTGAAAATGCGTTCTTCTCACATAGAGAATCGGATTTGGAAGCCTACTCTGAGAACGGAACACGCGCCCAACGCCGTATTCTAAAGTTGATTTCCAACCCCAAAAGACTCTTGGCAACCATTTTGCTGATGAACAGCTTGGCCAATATCGCGTTCATCATTTCTTCCTTGTTTTTTTACGATATCATCTTAAATAACGAAGAATATCCTTGGTTGAAACTATTGATAGATACTCTTTTTGTGACCTTGATCATCCTCATTTTTGGAGAGGTAATTCCTAAAGTTTACGCCACTAAAAATTACCACAAAACCGCGGAATGGCTGAGTTTGCCGATGCAGTTTTTTGTGTGGATCTTAATGCCTTTTACCTCTTTGTTGGAGCGTTTAGGGATGGTTTTAGAACGCAATACAAAATCCAATTCCCCATCGGTTACGACAGAAGAAATCAATCAAGCCATTGATTTAGCGACTACTGAAAATAACAGCGATACGGAACAGGAAAAAGAGATTCTTAAAGGAATCGTGAATATGTCGAGCACTGTGGTGCGTCAAATTATGGTATCTCGTTTGGATGTTGTAGGTTTATCCGACAATTGGAATTATCACGAAGTTTTGGCCCAAATCAGGGAACACGGCTTCTCAAGGATGCCGGTTTACCACGATACGCTGGATTCAGTGAAGGGCGTTTTGAATGTGAAATCCTTATTGCCGCATTTAGAAAAAGAAGCGGATTTCGATTGGCAAGCCCTGGTTTATGCTCCGTATTTCGTGCCGGAAAACAAGGCAATAGACGATTTGTTAAACGAATTTCAACACAAGCGTTTGCACATGGCCATTGTAGCTGACGAATTTGGAGGCACCTCGGGAATTGTTACTTTGGAAGATCTATTGGAAGAAGTTTTTGGCGAATTAAGAGATGAATTTGATGATGAAATTGCAGACTATGAAAAAGTTAGCGATTCGATTTTTATCTTCGAAGGGAAATGCCTCCTTGTAGATTTTATACGAGAAATGGATCTGCCTAGCGATTTCTTCGCCACTTTAGAATTGGATTCAGATACCTTAGCGGGTTTTATGACCGAAAATTTAGGTAAAATTCCCAAAAGAGGAGAGAAAATAAATATGCCTCCTTTGCAGTTTATAGTGGAACAAGCGGATCCAAAGAAGGTCAGAAAAATTAAAGTAATTCAACTATGAAAACACGGACCTGTTATATATTTACCGCCTTATTGTTCATAATGGGGTCCTGTGGGGAAGAATCATTTGTGCCCAAACCCTATGCTTACCCGAAAATGGAGTTGCCGGAAAAGAGCTATCGCCAAGGGGAATTTAAAAATGCCCCGTATCAATTTGAAATTCCCAATTACAGTGTGGTCATTGAAGATGAGAGGCATGCCGGTAAGTATTGGTATAACGTGCACTTCCCATCTTTCGATGCAACCCTGCACCTTACGTACTATCCGTTTTCTAAATGGAGTCAATACGATTCGATGATAGCTGATACCCGTTCTTTGGTGAATAAGCACATTCAAAAAGCAGAGGATATCATTGAAGATCCCTTGGAAAACTACAATCCAAAGGTACACGGTTTGGTTTTTCATATAGAGGGACATACCGCGAGTAATTTGAATTTTTATGCTACTGATAGCGTTTCTCATTTTCTCAGAGGAGCGCTCTATTTTAATAAAAAAACACAACCCGATAGCATTGCGCCGGCCTTTGAATTTTTATGGAAAGACGTGCAACATGCGCTAAAAACCTTTTCATGGAATTGAAAATTAAATCTATAATCTTAGGACTTTTATTAACCCTAATGAGTCCTTTTGTTTGGTCTCAATCCAAGCCGAAATGCATTAAGTTGCGAGATAAAGCCTACGAAGAGTTTCAGATGCAAGAGTATAAAAAAGCGTCTAAAACCATTAAAAAAGCGATAAAATGCGATCCGAAAGATGCCCAATTTTACCAATTGGCAGCAGCGATAAATGAAACGCTAGGTGATACCTTAGAAGCGATCAAAGCGCATCGCGCAGCTATTAACGCAGAGCCCACGTATCAAGGGAACTATTATTATTTTGCTTCCTATTTGTATCGCATTGAATCGTACCAAGAATGTTTGGATGTCATTGATGATTTTTATGAAGCGCCTAACTTAGAAGGGTTTAATGCTAAAAAAGACGGTGCGAAAGAGCCACTTTTAGATAAGATTCAACGATTAAAGAGCAGTGCCGCATTGTCATTGAAAGAAAGTAGTTTGATGAAGTATCTCAATATTCAGAATATGGGCCCAAACATCAACTCAAAAAACAGCGAATATTGGCCTGGTATGAATTTAGATGGAAGTACCTTCGTTTTTACACGACTGGTAGATCATCAGGAAGATTTCTATTTTGCATATCGAAACAAGGATGATTGGTCGAGAGCAATTCCTGCGCCCGGTCGCATCAATACCATGGAAAATGAAGGAACCAGCTCCGTTTTTATGGGCGCCGACAAACAATGGATGTTTTTTACAGTATGTAATCAGGGAGGGTTTGGCAGTTGCGATCTTTTTTACAGCGAATATCAAGGCAATAAATGGGGCCCGAGAAATAACATGGGCGCCGTTATTAATTCTGAATTTTGGGATGCGCAACCTTCCATAAGTGCCGATGGGAATACCTTGGTTTTTTCCAGTGCTCGCCGCAAAGGGTCCCAAGGAGATAAAGATTTGTGGATGGCAAAAAGGATAAATGGAATTTGGCAAGAACCCGTGAATATGGGCGCTAAAATCAATACCAAGCGCAGCGAACAAGCACCTTTTTTGCATTATGATGGACGCACCTTGTATTTTTCCAGTGATGGCCATGAAGGGTTTGGAGAACACGATTTATTTGTTGTTCGGATGGATGAATCCGGAGAATGGG
>JAULUW010000256.1:0-6399 GCA_032111345.1 Bacteroidia bacterium | reverse complement strand
TCCAATCCGGGTGAAAACAGCTGTTTTTTTGTTTCAATTGAATACTGTTCTTGCTAGAAATATATTTGCGTACTTTAAAAGAATGCGGCAATCTTTTCTTTTTGTTTTTCTTTCTTAAGTCGTTAATACGCTCGTATAGTAAAGAATCTGCATAGGATTCATTAAATGCACCATTTTGTAGGTCCTTTGCATGCTGACAATCTGCATTTAAAGGGAAAAAGCTTAACACGAGAACAACAAGAATAAATGGGATTTTTTTCAGATACTTTTTCATAATATACACTCCTTTCTTATAATAGTATAACGCCTCTTTTTATGAGAATATTTTATTTACATTTGTGAATGACTATTCCCAAAAATGGCATCACGGCAGCCACCATCATAATTGCGGTGAGCATTCTTAGCTACAGCTATATGCACCGATTTGCGTTTTCTGAGTCGAATACCATTACGGTAAAAGGGCTTGGGGCTACCGATTTTAAATCGGATCTCGTCGTGTGGTCCGGCAGTTTTAATGCAGAACGCAAAACCTTGAACGAGGCCTATGCCCAATTGTCGGTAGATAGAGAAATAGTTAAGAAATTCCTAAAAGATAAAGGAATCGCAGACAAAGAAGTTATTTTTGGTGCGGTTTCCACATCAGAGATTACTAAAAGTATATACAATTCGGAAGGCAATGTAATTGGGGAGGAATTTATGGGATTTCGCTTGCGACAAACCGTAAAAATCGAATCGGGAGAGTTGGAAAAAGTAGAATTGGTATCGCGCGCAATTACCGAAGTATTGAACAATGGGGTGGCATTTTACTCTGAAGATCCCAGCTATTTCTTTACCAAAATGCAAGATGTAAAATTGGATCTGATTTCTAAAGCGACCGATGATGCTAAAACCAGAGCGAATATCATTGCAAAAAACGGAGGCGCTTCTATTGGTGATTTAAAATCCGCACAGATGGGTGTTTTCCAAATTGTTGGTCAAAATTCCAACGATGAATACAGCTGGGGTGGTTCTTTTAATACCAGCTCGAAATTCAAAACCGCAACGATTACCATGGATTTAACCTATGAATTAGATAATTAAGCCGCCAATCTCGAGCTGAAAATGTAACTTTTCGCCTCATTTTTCGTCTTTAACCTGACTCTATATGAAACGTTTTATGCACTACATATTATGCAATTCGTTGAAATCAAGCCTTTTAATGCTATTTCTCTTGGGAAGTCGGTTAACGGCTCAAACGTATTTCCCACCGATAACAGGGGGGCAATGGGATACCCTTAGTCCCGAACGTTTTGGATACTGTGAAGCGCGTATCGACAGCCTTTATGCTGTATTAGACCGCAATCATTCCAAAGCGTTTATCCTGATAAAAGACGGTAAAATTGTCCTTGAGAAGTATTTCGATCAATTTACCCAAGACAGCAATTGGTACTGGGCCTCCGCCGGTAAAACCCTCACGGCAGCGGTAATAGGAATTTTAGAAGGTCAGAAAGCCCTTTCTTTAACCGATAAAACCAGTACGTATTTGGGAGCTTCTTGGACCTCTTTACCCAAGAACGTGGAAGATTCGATTACCATTTGGCATCAATTAACCATGACATCAGGGTTGGACGATGCACCTGCAACGGCAGATTGTACAGATCCAAGTTGTTTAACCTATAAAGCGCCCGTTGGCCAGCGTTGGGCCTATCATAATGCGCCCTATACCTTATTAGACCAAGTTATTGCTGCTGCATCAGGGAAAACTTTGAATCAGTTGATATATTCGGAATTGACCTTGCAAATGGGCCTTAAAGTGTTATATCTGAAAATTGGCTCCAACAATGTTGCGTTTTCAACACCGCGAAATTTTGCCCGTTTTGGAGTTTTGTTGCTGAATCAGGGTAAATGGGGTGCAAAACAGTTGATTCCTAGCGGATATTTTAAGGATATGGTGGCTTCCTCTCAAAATTTAAATCCCTCCTACGGATATTTAACCTGGTTGAACGGGAAAGATAAATTTATGGTTCCCCAGTCCCAATTCCGCTTTTCTGGCGATTGCATGCAAGGAGGTCCTTCCGATTTATACATGGCCTTGGGCAGAGACGGTCAACAAATACATGTTTCCCCTTCTCAAAATTTAGTGTGGATCCGCATGGGAGCATCCCCCGAAACAAAAAGTCCCTTAGTGAGCATGGATTTAGGCGCCGAAATTTGGGAGCAAATCAACGCTTTGCCTTGTAATAACGTAGAGATTTCCAATTTGAAAATACCCCAGGATATGTTCCCGAATCCGTTAATGGCGGGTTCTGAAATTCCCATAGAAAAAGGGATTTTGGTGGATGTTTCGGGTCGGATAAAGCATTTTTCGAATGGCAGGCTGCCCGTTCAAATTGCCGCAGGCGTGTATCAGGTATCCTGGAACGGTGGATCTCGGCGTGTCGTAGTTGTAGACTAAAATCGCAGCTCCAAACAACATGAATCATGCATATTTATTCTAGATGATAATATTTTCGTTATTTTCACCGTTGATGTTCTCAAAATTAAAAACATCCCTCTGGGTTATTTTAGTGCTGTGTTTGCTGCCATTCTGCACGAAACAGGGTGCAAGCTATGCCGTTCGGGGTCGCGTGGTAGATAAATTTGGCAATGCAATGTCCGAAGCGGCAGTGGTCATAAATCAACGCGACACGCTTTACACGAATTTGGAGGGATATTTTAATGCAACGAATTTGCAAGGAAACACCAGGCTTCAAGCTTCAGATCCGAACTATGATTTTTCACCCTCGCAGATGGAAGTTACGAAGCACCGTTTGGATATTCAGTTTAAAGGCGTTCTTCGATTATCCCAAAAAGAAAAAGAGATATTGAATGGGTTTGAAAACCTGCAATTATCGAATGGGCTTGTGCCGAGTGTAGAAGGTGGGACTGTTATATCCTTGTATGACAATGCGTTGGCAGCTTTGGTGTTCATGATGAATGACGACATAGCGCGGGCGGAACGCATTTTTGATCATTTCAACAATCGCATATCGCAAGAACTTACGCTTGGAGTTGGCGGGTTTAGTCAATTTAGAAGTCGTTCCGGAGTTCCTACGAACCATCGTTGGATGGGCGATAATGCGTGGCTATTATTGGCGTTACACAATTTCAAAGCGCGCACAGGGTCGCATAAATACGACGAATTGTCGGTTAAGTTGGAACAATGGTTGGCATCGTTACAGGATAAAGATGGGGGCTTATTTGCGGGCTATAATGCACAGAATCAATTGTTGGATTATAAAGTTACGGAAGGAATTATTGATGCGTTTGCTGCAATTCCAGGATATACATCCGTTCACACAGGGATTTTGGATTATTTGCGTAAAAATCGATGGAGTCAAATGGATCAAAGTCTTATTTCTTGGCCAGAGAATAACCGATACCGTTATGCTTTAGATGTACATCCTTGGTCTTTTTTAATATTTCCCGATTTCCCTAAAGCAACGCTCAGTTTTGCCCAAAGATTTGTGACAACACAAGCCAATAATAGCCAAAAATACGTTACCGGGTTTTGTTTCGACGACGACAGGGATGCGGTTTGGTTAGAAGGTACCGCGCAGATGTGTCTGGCAATGGGAAGGGCGGGAATGATTCGGGATAAAGAATTTTACTTAAACGAAATCCGCTCCTCATTCCAGGAGAGCGCGCAATATGAGAATGCGGGTGGATTTCCGTATGCCACAAATCGCGGAACCTCTTACGGTTCTGATTTGCTTTGGGAAGGCGCCGATACCAAGCCCTGCGTGTCTAGCGGAGCATGGTATTTATTTGCCAGATGGAATTTCAATCCCTTTGAAATCGGCCGATCCAAGTCAATTCCCCCAACCGATATATTTTGGTAATTACATCCGCTCTACCGTCCTGATTCCAATGAGGGATAGGGCTTGTTGCAGGACCCGATTAACGCAATAAAGTAACATTACCGTCCAAATATCGATTTCTTATATTTGGATTAATGGTGCATGCATCGTTGTATCGAATTCGATAGATATAAACACCGCTCGGACATTTGTTTCCGTTATACGTGCCATCCCAGCCATCGTCTAAATTGCTATTGTCATTTAGATAGATTTTTTCAAACAGCTTCTCTCCCCAACGGTTATAAATAATGAGTTCGTAATTATTTACAGAGCTATTCACGATGGGTTTAAATGTTTGATTTATTCTATCGTCATTAGGAGTGAAGGCGTTTGGGGCAAATAGGATAGGGTTTTCATTGACAAATAATGTTTTTTCGGTGGAGTCCATACAACCGTCATCTGTTCGTATAACGAGTTTTATTCTATTAAAACCACTTCTATCAAACCGTAGGGGAACGGTAGTTGAATTATTACTTATAAGGGAATCATTTAGATAGAAATAGGAAGTTCTTTTTCCAATGCTTATATCACTCACAAAATAGGGTTTCCCAAAGGGATAATGGCAATTGATATCTGAACTTTGATAGAGTTGAGCAGGGCTGATTTTGCCCACATTTAAATAAAATGCATTCGTGTCCTTACATCCATTAATATCCACAGCAAATAAGGTATATAGACCTTCCTGCTGTTTTTGTATATCATAAAAAGAAATTCCAGAATTTGATGCTACAGGAATAAGTGTGCCGTTGGGGTATTTCCAATAACCGTCAAATGAAGCATTTGCCTTTAAATTGATATAGGTATTCTGATTTTCGCAAATCTGGAATTGCTTTTGATCATTTTCGAAAGTGATTTCCAATTTTTCCTTTATATCCAGGTTGAAATCGAAAGAATCTTTGCAATCATTTTTCGTAATGAATACCACCTTATACGAACCGCTGTCCGATTTACTGCCTTTAGGAATCCACATCTCATTAGAGAAAGTCAGTGGTGCGTTGTTCAATTCCCAATTTGCGGATTTTATATTCGGCAAAAATATGGATAAGGGTTGACCTTCGCACAATAGGGTGTCGGCTTGTTTGCGTAAGTATTTAAACGGACGTAGATAAAATGTATCGGTAGAAAAACATCCCAAGTAATTCGAAGAAGACACTATGTATTTTCCTGTATCGGAAGTAGAGAAATTTAAAATTTTAAGCTCATCGTTGTAAATGGTAGCATTGGGAGTTTGCCATTTGGCACTCGAATTATTTTTATTTTTGATAGAGACAACAGCGCCCCAGCAATGTTCTGGAGTATATAAGGGGCTGTTTAGATATTTATCGCCATCGGGGATATAAATAACATTTGTATCGCTGCATTTTTTGATGTCTTGGACAATTAATGTATAGTTGCCCGATTTGATTTTTTCTATTTTCGATTTATTAGAAATAAATGTTTGTGTCGGCGATGCATACCAAGAATACAAATATCCTGAGTTGCCGCCTGTTACTTCACTGTGAATACTTCCCGTTGAATCACCGTAACAGACAATGGTGTCATAAGTAAATTGTATGGAAATGGGTTTGGGTTGTTTTATTTCAAAGCTGTCAAAACCTGTGCAGCCTTGTGAATCTTTATAGGTAACGCTGTAGCTACCAACACTGAGATTGTTAAAAGAATTATTGGAATTATAATTTCCAAAATTGAGTGAATATTTAAATGGTGGAGTACCGCCATTTGGCAATACACTATAGACCCCATCCGAATATCCAAAACAGCTAATGGGTTTGGTTTCTGTTAATGTCAATGAAATTTGGCTGGGTGCAACTAATGTAAAGCCACTTTGAGATGTACATCCTTTTTTATCGGTTACTTTGACGGTGTAATTTCCCGATATCAATCCTTGGATAGTATCAGAATACCTGGGTCTATATTCCGACCATTCATATTTCAATGGAGCCCCGTTGCCACCATTAATCGCTACCCTAGCACTGCCATTATTCTGGCCCAAACAAGTAGGATCTTTAAAGGTGATTTGCAATGTCATACTATCCGGAGCTTTGATGTAAATATCTGCCGTATCCTCGCATTTGTTTTTATCACTACTTATCACACTATAATAACCTTCATTGCAGCTATCTAATAGCACACTGCCGAAGTTGGGATTATTATTCCACCTGTATTTATAAGGTTGGGTGCCCTTATCCGAAAATGCCGCAAGTTGCGCGTTTTTTGAAGTATTGCAAATTAAATCCTTGGTGATGATAATTTGGGTTTCTGGATTGGGGAAAACATTAATTTGAAAACTATCCAAAGAAGTACAACCCAGTAAAGTAGTTCTGCGAAGTTTTAAGTTTTTGGGGCCAGATTCTTTGAATTTAATTATGAACGTATCTGAATTGCTTGCCTGTTTCACGTTGTCATATTCCCATGTGCGTGCCGTATTTAAACCATATTTTGATTTTGAAATTGTTTTATCGATAATAATGAAATTGTTTGTGGATAGACATTGACCCAAATTGCTGGGTGTGAAAATATC
>JAULUW010000255.1:0-9591 GCA_032111345.1 Bacteroidia bacterium | reverse complement strand
TTAATTGCTGAATACCTTTTTCCAATTGTTTGGATTTCATGGGATCTAAGTTGATCAATTCCTTAAAGATTTCCGGCGAAAAGCTAGGAATACCTTTAAATTGCAACACTTCCCCTTCAGTAAGGGTATCTCCTATTTTGAAACTTCCGGTATCGTACAATCCCACTACGTCGCCTGGGAATGCGGCTTCTGCAATTTCCTTAGAATCGGCAAGGAATGTGTAAGGATTGGCAAACTTGAACGTTTTGTCGATTCGGGTATGTTTATATGCTTTGTTTCGAAGGAATTTACCGCTGCACACGCGCAAGAATGCAATTCTATCGCGGTGGCGGGGATCCAAGTTGGCATGAATTTTAAATATAAAACCGGTAAACTTGGCTTCATTGGGATCTACATCACGGGATGCGGTTTTACGCGCAAGCGGATTGGGTGCAATTTCAACGAAGGTATCCAGCAATTCCTGAATTCCGAAATTATTCAAGGCAGAACCAAAAAACACCGGAGCCACATCGGCATCCAAATAGTTCTGAAGATCCAATTTCCCATAAACCCCATCAATCAATTCGATGTCTTCCTGCAATTTTGATGCATTCTTTTCTCCAATTAATCCGCTTAACTGAGGATCGTTTACGCCATTTACTTGCACAAATTCATCGGCTTTTTTGGTTTTATTGCTTTCAAATAAGTTCAGAGATTGTGTAGGAATAAGGTAAACCCCTTTAAAATCGCGACCCCCATTGATGGGCCAACTCATGGGGTGGACAGCGATATTCAAATTCTCTTCAATTTCATCTAACAAATCGAAAGGATCTTTACCGTCGCGGTCTAATTTATTGATAAAAACGATTACGGGTGTTTTGCGCATGCGGCATACTTCCATCAATCGTTTGGTTTGTTCCTCAACGCCTTTCACGCAATCGATAACCAAGATTACGCTGTCTACAGCGGTTAAGGTTCTATAAGTGTCTTCGGCAAAATCTTTGTGACCGGGGGTATCCAGGATATTGACCCATTTCCCTTTATAGGGAAATGTCATTACCGAAGTGGCCACCGAAATTCCCCTTTGTTTTTCAATTTCCATGAAATCCGAAGCAGCGCTTTTGGTAATTTTATTGGACTTTACCGCCCCTGCGGTTTGAATTTGTCCCCCAAACAACAAAAATTTCTCTGTTAAGGTAGTTTTACCGGCATCGGGATGCGAAATGATGGCAAAAGTTTTGCGTTGGGAAATTTCTAATTCGTACATCGGGTATTTTAAAATCGCAAAATTAAGGTATAAATTGCGGAACCGCGCCAAAAGCCTTAAAGTAGTGCGCGGGTGTTTGAAAACCCGATACATTTCATTTCTATGGACCCCAAACGCATCCTTTACATTTCCATCGGCAGCCGCGGCGATATGGAACCTTTTTTGGCTTCGGGGGAAGTTGCCTCACAAGCTGGCCATACAGTGGCATTTTGTTTTCCGGCACAATTTGAATCTTTGGCAAAGGAAGTTTCTCCCCATTTTTATCCGGAAACTGCCGCCTTTCTCCAATTATTGGAGCTGCCGGAAGTCCGCAACGTAATGGGGCAAGTGGGAAATGCTTGGAGCCGAATCTTGAATATCCTAAAAATATCGAAACAGATACAACCGATTCAGGAACAGTTGATTTTAGATCAAGAGGCCGCAGTTGCTGCGTTTAATCCCGACCAAATTGTTTTTCACATCAAGTGCATTTATCCGATATTATGGCATTTGAATACCGGCAATTCAATATCATTGCTCAGTCCGATGCCTTGCACCATGCATCCTGTAGAGGATGAACCGCATATTGGTTTTGGAAAGCCGAGAAGTCGCATTTGGAATCGATTTACGTATATATTAGCGGAATGGGCGCTGATTCATAAATCGATCTTGGGTTATGGGCGTGCTTTTATAAAAATGCGCAATCTGCGTATTGCCGCAGCCGATATTAAAAGTCTTATACGAGAGCGTTTGCCGGTGCATTACGCTATCGATACGCGGCTTTTTAGCCGCCCTGCGTATTGGCCTTCGCAGGCACAAATAATCGGCTTTAAGGAACGCAATAAACGCAAGTTTTATCAAGAAGATCCGCAACTGATGCAATTTCTGCAAAAATTCCCCAAGCCTATTTTTGTAACTTTTGGGAGCATGGTAAATGCACAACCACACCAAATAGGATCGGATTTAGTCGAAATTTCACAAAAACATCAAATTCCAATGCTCGTAAATACCTCATGGGGCGGAATTCAATTCACGGAACCAATTCCTGAAAGCATGTATGTAGTGAAAGACCTTCCCTACGATTATATATTGCCCAAAACGGGTGGCATTGTGCATCACGGGGGATCAGGAACCACACACAGCGCATTGGAATGTGGAATTCCACAGGCCATCATTCCGCATATCGGAGATCAATTTTTCTGGAATCGTTGTATCGGAAAAACCGGGTACGGCATTACGGGCTTCCCAATAAAACAATGGTCAAAAGTCCGATTTGAAACCCTATTGTTGCAATTGCGTGCGTTGAAGTAACGCTCGTAGTAAATAATCCGTTAGGGCATGCACAGAATAGTAAAAATGAAATTTTCCAAACAGACAGGCTTATTGTTTTGTGAACCAATTCAATAAACCTATTTATTGCACAATATACCAACGAAATATATTGTGCAATATTCAGTTTATCAAGAACGTAAAACGAAAAAGACCCTGAACTACCAATTTTGTGAGGGTGTAATCCTTTGGTATTTTTAATACTGTTTCATAACAGGATAATATTCTATAGATTTCATGAAATGATATAGGGGTAACGATTGCATGAGCTCTTTTACATTTTGCTCCTCGATATCATTAAATACGATAACCGCTCCGTTGCGGGTTTGCCGCAAGAACAAATGTTCTACGCGTTTTTCATCTTTCCAAAGTGCCAATACTTCCTGCTCGTGTTTTATGATTTCTTGGAAATTCTCGGGAAGCGTATCCGTATGTATGGTGAAAACTACCAAAATTTGATTTTTCATATTTTTCAGAATTAAACTGCTAAAAAGGGATAATCGATATAACCTTGGTCGCCACCGCTGTACATGGTTGCAGGATCCACGGCATTCAAAGGTGCGTTCAGTGCAAATCTTTTTGGCAAATCTGGATTTGCTAAAAAGAGCGTTCCAAATGCAATTAGGGAGGCAATGCCTTTTTGCAATTCGGCCTCGCCGCTGTCTTGGGTATATCCACAATTGGCAATAATTGGATGTTTGGATAATTTTCCAAAAGTTTCAACCGAGTTCATCGGATAATGGGAAAAAGAATCAACGGGGAAAGGCACATTCATGATATGCACATAGGAAAGCGGTAATGCATTAAGCGCTTCCATTAATAAATTAAATTGCGTAATGGGATCTGTATGTGCGATACCATTATATATATTGGTTGGAGAAATTCGAATGGCTGCTTTTTCCGCGCCAACTGCTTCAACCAAGGCCTGCATAATTTCTTCCACAAATCGGTTTTTATTCTCGTGACTTCCCCCGTAACTATCCTTTCTATGGTTGCTACTATCGGCCAGAAACTGGTTGGGTAAATACCCAAATGCCGCATGCAATTCCACCCCATCAAATCCGGCTTCCATTGCATTCAAGGCGGCTTGCTTATAATCTTGGATAATCGACTTAATCTCCTCGATTTCTAAGGCACGGGGTATTTCATAATCTTGCGGTCCTTGGGCCGTAAAGTGCTTTTGATTTGGGATTGCTATTGCCGAAGGCGCTAGGGGTAACTCCCCGTTTTTGACCAAGCTATGTGCAACCCTACCCGTATGCCAAAGTTGGGCATAAATAAGTCCTCCTGCTTCATGAACGGCTTGCGTTATTTTTTTCCAAGCTTGAATTTGCTCCAGGGTGTAAATGCCCGGAGTCAAAGGACTTCCCAAAGCTTGCTCAGAAATATTAATGGCTTCGGTTATAATTAAACCGGCACCCGATCTTTGGGTATAATACAATTCCGTAGAGGTTCCGACAACTCCTTTATTATTTGCTCTTGAACGTGTCATTGGTGCCATGACCATGCTGTTTTTCAGGAGAAGGTTTCCTAATTTTTGGGATTCTAATAATTTCATATTTTTATATCTCTTGCAAAACTACGGGCATTACTTTACTTTTGAAAGTAGTTACATTTTTGTATAGTAGTGACACATTTTAAAGCAATATTGATTATAAATTGATTATGGGAAATAAAAAAACAAAAGTATCTGAAAAAACGTGTTCCTTAAGAGAAGTACTGGATATCATTGGAGGAAAATGGGCCATGCCTATTATCTATATACTTTCAAAAGGGAAAATGCGGTTTAAGGAATTAGAGCGCAGCGTAGAAGGCATCAATACACGCATGCTGGTGAAAGAATTAAAAAACATGGAATCTAATGGTATTGTAAAGCGTGAAGTATTTGCCACGGTTCCGCCCACGGTGGAATATACGCTTACCGAAAAGGGCATGGAATTATTACCTAGTATTGTTTCCTTGCACACTTGGGGGGTAAACTATACGGTCTAAAACGGGATACAATTTTAACGTGTAAATCTAAACCCGCGATTTCTCATGAGGGAACCTTAATTCTAGGGAGGCCAAAGAAATGCATCTCAGGAGGCGTCCAGAGATTAAATAATCAATACGTTTACTGCAATCTCGACTATTATGCCGAACTTTGCGCAATTTTTAAAATTTATATGTCTTCATTGCGCAACATTGCGATTATCGCTCACGTTGACCACGGTAAAACCACCTTGGTTGACAAAATGCTACACCAAGCCAAATTATTCCGCGACAACCAAGAGGTTGGCGAATTGATTCTTGATAACAACGATCTTGAAAAAGAGCGTGGAATCACCATTTTGGCGAAGAATGTGAGCATCATTTGGAAAGAAACCAAAATCAACATTATTGACACTCCTGGTCACGCCGATTTCGGTGGTGAAGTTGAGCGTGTTTTAAACATGGCCGACGGAGTATTGCTTTTAGTAGATGCTTTTGAAGGTCCCATGCCACAAACCCGTTTTGTATTGCAAAAAGCCTTGGCTTTGGGTAAAATTCCTATCGTAGTTATCAATAAAGTAGATAAGCCCAACTGCGACCCCGAAAAAACCCACGACGATGTATTCGATTTGTTCTTTAATCTTGGAGCTAACGAAAAACAATTAGACTTTAAAACTATTTTTGGATCGGGTAAAAACGGTTGGTTCGGTCCTGATTTCAGAACCCCAACAGATGATTTAAGCTACTTATTAGATACCATTTTGGAAACCATCCCTGCACCTAATGTAGTAGAAGGTACCAACCAGTTACAGGTAACCAGTTTGGATTATTCCAGTTTTACCGGTCGTATTGCTATCGGTCGTTTAACCAGAGGTCATTTGAAAGAAAACATGCCCGTTAGTTTGGTAAAACGCGATGGTAAAATTGAAAAACACCGTATTAAAGAATTGTACACCTTCACCGGTTTAGGTCGTGTGAAAGTAAGCGAGGTAAAAGCCGGAGATATTTGTGCCATTACCGGTTTGGAAAATTTCGAAATCGGCGATTGCGTGGCGGATATCGAAAATCCAGAACCGCTTCCTGCAATGAAAATCGACGAGCCAACCATGAGCATGTTGTTCTCGATTAACAATTCTCCTTTCTTTGGTAAAGAAGGCAAGCACGTTACTTCTCAAAAAATCCGCGAGCGTTTGTTCAAAGAAACTGAGAAAAACTTGGCACTTAAAGTTCAAGAAACCAATTCCGCAGACCAATTCTTGGTTTTCGGTCGCGGTATCATGCACTTGGGCGTATTGGTTGAAACCATGCGTCGCGAAGGCTATGAATTGCAAGTGGGTCAACCTCGTGTAATCATGAAGGAAATCGACGGTAAAAAATGCGAACCAATCGAGGTTTTAACCGTAGACGTACCCGAACACCACAGCGGAAAAGTAATCGAATACGTATCCCAAAGAAAAGGAGAAATGCTGAGCATGGATCCTAAAGGAGATATGATTCGGGTAGAATTTGAAATTCCTTCTCGTGGATTGATGGGATTGCGCAATAACTTACTTACCGCTACCCAAGGGGAAGCGATTATGTCGCACCGTTTCAAGGCATACGAACCTTATAAAGGAGAAATGCCAGGCCGTATTAATGGCGTATTGATATCCAAAGAAAAAGGAAGCTCAACGCCTTATAGTATGGATAAATTAAAAGATCGTGGTAATTATTTCATCCACCCGAACGTTGAAATTTACACCGGTCAGATTGTTGGAGAGCACATTAAGCCCGGAGATTTGGTTCTGAATTTGTGTACCGCCAAACAAATGACCAACTTCCGTGCAGCGGGTAAAGACGACAACTCGGTATTGGCTCCCCCACGCGAGTTTACCCTTGAGGAAGCGATGGAATACATCCAAGCCGACGAATACGTAGAGGTAACTCCAGTAAACATTCGTTTGCGTAAAACCATTCTCGATGAGAATGAGCGCAAACGTGCAGGCAGTAAAGCCGGTCAATAAGAATTTCTAAATATAGAACAGCACTTTAGAAGGGCTAAAAGCGATGCTTTTAGCCCTTCTACTTTTTAGGCATTAACCGTTTTAAATGTTTATCTTCGCAGCAACGTTTACACCATGAAATTTGATATTGTAGTTATTGGAAGCGGTCCTGGCGGTTATGTTGCTGCCATTCGCGCATCACAATTAGGAAAGAAAGTAGCCATCGTTGAGAAAGAAAGTCTTGGCGGAGTTTGCCTTAACTGGGGTTGTATTCCCACGAAAGCGTTATTAAAAAGCGCCCAAGTATTCGATTACATACAGCATGCCAACGACTATGGCATCAACATCAAGGAAGCGACTACCGATTTTAACGGTATGATTAGCCGCAGCCGCGGTGTTGCCGAAGGAATGAGCAAGGGTATTGCTTTCCTTATGAAGAAAAATAAAATCGAAGTTATTAACGGATACGGTAAATTAAACGGTAAAGGCAAAATCGCCGTTACCGATGCCGAAGGTAAAATCAATAACATCGAAGCCGAACATATTATTTTGGCTACCGGTGCACGCAGCCGCGAATTGCCCAATATTCCTATCGATGGAACCCATGTTGTAGGATACCGCCAAGCCATGGTACTTCCCAAACAACCTAAAGAAATGATCATTATTGGAAGCGGTGCCATTGGAATGGAATTTGCCTATTTCTACCACACCATTGGTACGAAAGTAACCATCGTGGAATTCATGGATCGCATTCTTCCCGTTGAAGACGAGGAAATTTCTAAAGCGATGCAGATGAACTACAAGAAAAAAGGCATCGATATCCTTACCCAATCCAGTGTTGAAAAAGTAGAAGTTAAAGGCGATCGCTGCACCGTTCATATCAAAACCGCTAAAGGGGTTGAAACCAAAGAATGTGATATCGTATTGAGTGCTGCTGGGGTTCAAACCAATTTGGAGAATCTAGGTTTAGACGAAATGGGCGTAAAACACGATAAAGGTAAAGTTACCGTTGACGAGTTCTACCGCACCAGCATCCCAGGTGTTTACGCCATCGGTGATATCGTTTCAGGTCCTGCATTGGCTCACGTTGCATCTGCCGAAGGCATTATTTGCGTTGAAGCCATCTGTGGCCACCACCCGCAAGCCCTCAATTATGGCAATATCCCAGGTTGTACCTATACGCATCCTGAAATTGCATCGGTTGGACTTACCGAGGCGCAAGCCAAGGAAAAAGGTTACGAAATCCGCGTTGGGAAATTCCCATTCGCAGCGTCTGGTAAAGCGAGCGCAAGCGGACATAAAGACGGTTTCGTAAAAGTAATTTTCGACAAAAAATACGGAGAATGGCTCGGCTGTCACATGATGGGCGAAGGTGTTACCGATATGATTGCCGAAGCCGTAGTAGCCAGAAATCTCGAAACTACGGGTATGGAAGTATTGAAATCGGTACACCCACATCCAACCATGAGCGAAGCGGTAATGGAAGCCGTAGCTCAGGCTTACGATGAGTGTATCCACTTATAATTAAAAATTTCGTACTGGGTGAATTATAACTCAGGCATCTGAATCTTTGTGCAGCCAGCCTTAGGGCATTTGCATAATTTCCTATCAGAAGTCTGGCCTTATAATTCACCCTTTATTTTTTAAGAACCTTTCGTTTTGATTCAATCCTTTACCTTCAATCCCCTAGGAGAAAACACCTATATCGTTTGGGATGATGCTTCAAAAGAAGCCGCCATTATCGATGCAGGGATGTACAATCGCGAAGAATGCGATACCATACGTACTTTTTTAGATGCCCATCAACTTAAACTGAAAGCCCTTTGGGGAACCCATGCCCATATCGACCATATCTTCGGAAATTGGTGGATCAAGCAGGAATTCCCAGATGTTGCCTATCATTTGCATGCCGATGACCTTAAAATGATCGATCGCAGTGAAACCATGGCGGCTTTATGGAACCTCAATTATACGCCTTCCCCACAACCGGATGTTCTTCTGAATCACGGTGATATTTTGCAATTGGGGGAAACGACTTTTGAAGTCCGTTTTGTGCCCGGACATGCCCCGGGTCACGTGATTTTCGTGAATCACGAAGCCGATTTTGCCGTAGTAGGCGATACCGTTTTTCAAGGAAGCATCGGTCGTACCGATTTACCGGGAGGCAATCATGCGCAATTATTGCAAAAAATCAGGGAGGAAATTTTTACACTTTCCGCAACACTGACCCTTTATTGCGGTCATGGTCCCGCTACCACTGTTGCCCACGAAATAGCACACAATCCTTTCTTTAATTCCTAAAAAGATGCTTGCCGCGCGCTTGGACTATATCGCCGCATTATTCCACGAAGCCGGTATTTCACATTGGTTTATTTCGCCAGGCTCTCGCAATGCGCCGATCGTGGCAGCACTCATTCGAAACGGCAATTTTACACTGCACAGCATTCCCGATGAACGGAGCGCGGCCTTCGCGGCTATGGGTTTTGCGTTAAAAGACCGCCACCCTGCTGCATTTTTATGCACCAGTGGATCGGCACTGGCCAATGCCTACCCTGCTGTATTAGAAGCCTATTACCAAAGGGTTCCCTTGTTGATTGTTTCTGCAGACCGACCTGAAGACCGCATAGACCAGTGGGACGGTCAAACCATCCGGCAGCAAAACCTGTTTGGTACCTATGCCCGTGCCCATTTTCATTGCAATGCACGCGAAACAGAACTTCCCCTTTTGAGCAAGGGTGTTTACGATACGCTTGCGGCCAGTGTACAAGGAATTCCCGGACCGGTGCATATTAATATGGCCTTATCCGAGCCTATTTACGAAGGCATCGACAGACCCTTATCCGAACCTCCACACGTACCTCCTTTTGTTTTCAAGGGACACTCCTTCCCTCCAGTTCTGGATGCCGATATTTTTCCAAATTTAGCGGGCAAAAAAATCGCATTACTCATAGGGCAACATACCGAAAGTCCTATTTTATCAGATGTACTTTTGCGGCTACAAGCCCATATCCCAATTTTTTGCGATGTAAGCAGTCAGCAACTGCCTTATGGTTTACCTTCCTGGGATTGGCATCTTTTCCGGCG
>JAULUW010000254.1:6846-15584 GCA_032111345.1 Bacteroidia bacterium | reverse complement strand
TAAGGTAGTACCCAATCCAATTTTCAAATTAGAACTATTTACCATCCGATATCCCAAAACTGCCGAAATTTCCTGATAGGAATTAGCCGACATTGAAAAGGAATGCGATGCAATTTCTAAAGGATTCATAATAGTTTGTGAATCAACCCATTGCGAAGCCCACGTCCACATTTGATTGGAAAGTCCATTTATTACTACCTGCGAACGCGTTCGTGTAGCAGTCCCCCATACAAACCGACCGTATTGATTTACGTATGCGGGCCCTCTAAACTCGGAATTCATATTGATATTGATTGTGCTTAAGTTTGGATCGGTTTTTAGCCAATTCTCCTGCCAATCGATTTTGCCATCAGCATTTCGATATTCATCTCCAACCCCTCCACTGATTAACTTCCAAAGAGAAAAAGGGGCCTCTAAATTGAAATAATCATTGGAAACTTCGAAACCCAATGTACCCATATTTGCACTCCTTTTATGTGTAAGCATCGTAACGGATGCGGGGTTGGTGTAAATTCCATTCACGCCGGCATAGTTGCTATTTTGCAAGGCCGAAAACGACTGTGAGAAGGCAATTGGCAAAAGAAAAAAACCAAAAGATCGAAGAAGTAAAGAAACAAAGTTGCACATAAACAAATATATATTAATTTTTTACAATCTCACTATCCTGTATAAAATCCTGGATATTGTACAAATTGCAAAAAAAAAGGCCGCCCATTAAGGCGGCCTTTATATACATTCAATTACGTTGTTTAACGAATGATAAATTTCGATGTTTGTGTTCCGATGTTTGACTTCACACTAACTACATACATACCTGCTGCTAATTCAGAAGTTGCAAAACGAACTTCGTTAATGCCGCGGTTCATGTTTTCAAAAGATTGTACGTTTAATACGCGACCATTAATATCGGTAAGTTCAACGTTCACTTTTGCATTGTTATTCAATTCAAAGTTAACAGCAACTTCTTGACCTTGGTTGCTTGGATTTGGGAATACTTTCAAAGCGGCAACACCGTTTTTCAAGGCTTCCACAGATGCATTTTCAGTAGTAATATCAATCCAGTAACCTAACATCGTACTAGTAGTGTAAATACTTGTTGGGTAGTAAGACTGCCAACCGTTAGATGTTCTTACTCCGTTTCTCAAAACAGAAGGAGTCCAGAACGTATTGTTATATCGGTAAGGAGTTTCGCTTACTACTGCAATGTTTTCCCAATAATGTGCGCGCACACCATAGCCATTGATTTGGCTTCTGTGGTTGGGATCGCCCCAGTTCATAAAGGTATCGTTAAGAGCAGGCTTTTTCATGTTTTTGAACACCAAGCAAAATCCGACTACGTTGGCGTTGACTTGTGCGGCACTCGTGCTCAATGACCTGAAATTCGAAGGCACCACACCCGTTAAACGGCTGTACAATGAACCTGCATTGCGGTCTACTGAATCTCCATCACCGGTGCGGAAAAGAATCGTATCGGTTGCGATTGCCGAAGTGTTTAACAAAGTATTTGCTCTGTAAGTGGTAGGATTTGGATAACCAAACAAATTGGTACCTCCTACTATACTTGCAAATCCCAAACCTTGGAAATTGAAATATTGCACGTACAAAGTATCTACGATTTCTATGTTAAATGTATCAAAAGTGGCCACTTTAACAGTATCCTGCATTACAGAGTCGCGAAATTGAATGCGTTGCATAGAATCTGCATTTCTCACATAAAATTGCACCCAACGAATGGTGTCTACCGTGTAAGGATTGAAACGAGTCAATACAGGCTGTCCGGTAATTTGAAAACTAGAATCTTTAGGATCAAACACAGAACCCATAGTATGAATAAAACCACGGCCTGATGTACCATCGTTATAAATAGTTAATGCATTGGTATCTTCAGTGAGCCAACGTACATAGGTAGTAGCTTCACCAATCATTTGAGTTTCTCCATAAGAAGAAACGTAGTTGTACTGACCGGAAAGGGTCTCCGCTCTTCTTGAGGTAACAAAATCACCCTTTGACGTATGAATACGCTGTTGAGATGAAATTGGACCGATCTTCATGTCTTGAGGATGAATTCGCTCAAGTTTAGGTGCTTGTGCAAAAGCGCTTATCGCACTTACCAACACCAATCCAGTTAAAAGTAATTTCTTCATTCCGATAATGTTAAGTTTTAAATTGTTTCAAATATAGTGTTTGAACACGGATATAGAATAATTTCGGGCTTCTTCAAAGAAAAAAATCGTGCTTTTGTGTTGCAAAAATTACAAATTTCAAATATCTCCTTCGATCGGTCTTAAAACGATTTCCTCCATTACCGTTCTTTCGTTAATTTTCCATGCGAGCACCAAGGTTTCTGCAACCTCAGACGTTCTCATAAACCGACTTTCGGGCAAATCCACGCCAGCCCAAGAATCTGTTAAGGTAGCTCCTGGCAAAACGGCACTTACGCGAATTCCTTTGGGTATTAACTCTTTGCGGAGGCTTTTTGAAAATCCGAGCAATGCATGTTTGGTAACGGCATAGCCCCCTCCTGCTTCATAAGCCGCAATACTGGCTATGCTGCACATATTAAATATATGTGACCGTTCCCCTTGTTTCATTAGGGATATCAAGCCTCTTGTTACAAAATACGCAGAGAAAAAATTGGTTTGCATTTGCATTAACATCTGCCCGTCGGGTTCATCCATTAGCGTACCCGGCAAAAATACGCCTGCATTATTGACCAAAACATCCACGGAAATCTGCATTCCCTTGATGTATTCAACCAATTTCAAACAGGCTACTTCTTGAGATAGATCGGCGGCAAAGGTGTTTACCGAAATGCCGTACTCTTGACGGAGCTGTTGCCCGACTTCCCCCAAAAGACTTTCATTTCTTGCACTTAAAATCAAATCGAATTCAGCTGCAGCAAAAGCTTCGGCGATGGCCTTGCCGATGCCACGGCTTGCTCCAGTTATAACCGCTATACGTCTATTTTTATCCATTCATTGAGACCAAAAACTCGGTATTGTCTTGCGTGTGTTGCATGTTTTTCATAAAGGTATTCATGGCTTCTTCTGAATTCATATCTGCCAAATAATTGCGCAACACCCACATACGTTGTAAGGTAATTTTATCTACCAACAAATCTTCACGGCGTGTACTCGATGCGGTGATATCAATGGCTGGGAAAATGCGTCGGTTCGACAATTTGCGATCCAATTGCAATTCCATATTACCGGTACCTTTAAATTCTTCAAAAATAACCTCATCCATTTTAGACCCCGTATCGGTAAGTGCCGTAGCAATAATGGTAAGGGAACCTCCATTTTCAATGTTCCGAGCGGCACCAAAGAAACGTTTTGGTTTATGCAATGCGTTTGCATCCACCCCACCCGATAATATTTTACCGGAAGCGGGTTGAACGGTATTGTAGGCACGGGCCAGACGGGTAATCGAATCCAAAAGTATGACCACATCATGACCGCATTCCACCAATCTTTTGGCCTTTTCTAAGACCATATTGGTTAGCTTAACGTGTTTATCGGCAGGTTCATCGAAGGTACTGGCAACAACCTCCGCTCTAACGTGACGGGCCATATCGGTAACTTCTTCCGGACGTTCATCGATAAGCAAAATCATCATATAAACCTCCGGATGGTTTTTAGCGATGGCATTTGCAATGCCTTGTAAAATCCATGTTTTACCCGTTTTGGGTTGTGCAACGATTAATCCCCGCTGTCCTTTCCCTATTGGGGAAACCAAGTCAATGATTCGGTTGGAATATTGCCGCGGATCGTCGCATAAATTCAATTTTTCGGTTGGAAACAAAGGCGTTAAGTGTTCAAAGGCCACTCTGTCGCGAACGGCTTCGGGAGATTTTCCATTTACCGATTCGATTTTTACCAAGCAAAAATACTTCTCATTGTCTTTCGGAGGTCGGATGGTCCCTTTTATAGTATCCCCTACTTTCAATCCGTTTTGTTTGATCATATACCCGGGCACGTAAACGTCGTCGGGAGAAGCTTGGTAGTTATAATCGGGAGATCGCAAAAACCCGTATCCATCCGGAACGGTTTCCAAAACTCCCTGTGTAGTTACCACCCCTTCCATTTCAGTGAGCACATGCAGCAATTCGCGGCGGCGCTTTTCCTCTTCGGTTTCTGGCCTTGGCTCTCTTGGGGCTTTAGGCGCAGCTTCACTAGGCTCTTTGGTATTGCCTTCCTGGGGATTGGTTTTTTCGTTTACTTTAGAATTAGGGGTATTTTCTTTACGCGCTTCTTTGATTCCTTCTGCACGTGCGGCTCTATTTTCTTCCGATTCTCTGTTTCTGTTGGAGGCCTGCTTTGACACGGGCTGCCTGTCTCTGAAATTACGCCTTTCTCTTGTATTTTCAGGGTTCATAGAAAGCACGTCTTCGTTTGTAGCTTTCATTTGTTGAGACAAGTCGGCTTCGCCGGGCGTAATTACTGCTGCCGAATCAGGTCGTTTATCTTGTGGGATATTGGGCTCTGGTTCTTTTGCAGTAGTTACTAATTCCTTAACAACCCGTTTTCGTTTGCGCTTGGAAGCATCATTCGACGCATCCTCGGATTCCATTATATCCTCGCTAGTACTGGAATCGTCTGCGCTGGAACTGGGTGCGTCCGCATTGGTTTTAGATTCAAACGCACGCGTTTGCATTTCAGGTGCAGCAGGTTGATTTTCGGCAATGGCGTTCAAAGCCTGAATAATTTCTGCTTTTTTTAATTTATTGGCACCCTCAATGGCCAATGTCTCCGCTAAGGTACGTAGCTCAGCTACGCTCATCTTTGCAAAATCGGTCGATTTTGTCATACAAATACTACAGTGTAAAGGGGATTAAGTTCAATCTAAAACGTTTTGGTGAAATCAGTCAGAAAATGAATACGCTTTTCTGTTGTTGCAATAATACGAACAAATACTACACAAAGCAAATAAGCTGAAATTATTTCAACTGATACAATCCTAAAGTCTTAAATAGATCGGTAATACTTTAATTTATAGGGAAAGGAAAGGGCAAATTCCCAAGAAAGAAAAACCTTTGCGACATTATTTAGGGAGGATTTAATACAGGTTAAATTTCCCAAAGAAAATCAGTCGTATTGCTCAAAGTGATATTGATTTCTATTAAAACCCAAAGATTTTAAATTTCTGCGGGCTTCTACCAGCATATTGCGCCATCCACAAACATAAATTTGGGCGTCGCTCACATGATCCAAAATTTTAGAATAAACGGGATGTACATATCCGTGATGTGCAAAGGACGCATGCTCCCTGCTCAAAACCGGGTGATATTGAAACTGCTCGGTTTCTTGTGCCAGTTGTTTCCATTCTTCGTGGTAAAGAATATCTTCTGACTTGCGATTCCCAAAAATCAAAAAAACGGGGGTTTGGGTATCTTTCAGGGCTTCAAAAATCATACTTCGAAAGGGAGCAATGCCGGTACCCGTACATATAAATACGTGAGGCACGCCCACATGCCCGGTTTCGAAAATAAAATTGCCCTTCGGCTCACTACCTTGTATCCAAAAACCTTCCTGCTGCTCAAAAAGCCACGGTGAGAACACCCCTTCTTTATTCAAGGCAATACACAATTCAAAAGTTTGATTATCGGGTTCTTTACTCGAAATCGAATAACTGCGTTGCACAATTCCATGATCGGGTAAATGCGTTTGCAAAACTATAAACTGTCCGGGGATGAATGGAGTGTCAAAAGGATGCTCCGCATGGAGAATAAAACGGCGCACCGAAGGCGATTCATTGATGATTTGACCGATGCGAAACTCCATGCCGCAAAGATACAATTTGATGGCCTCTTCTTTTGTTGATTTTGTTTAACTTCGCCCATAATGTCGTTTAGTTTTTATGTATTTACCGCATTAGGTGGCGCGCTCGGAGCGGTGATTCGTGGTGGCATCAACACCTATATCCCCTTCAAAAGTCATGTTTTTTCTTGGGGAACTTTTGGTGTCAATTTAATGGGCTGTTTTCTAATCGGATTTTTATGGCTAAAATTAGATACCGAATTTCAAAAAGCCTTCTGGATAACAGGCGTTTTAGGCGGATTAACTACATTTTCAGGCTTTGGGATTGAAATCATGCGGTATCTTAGCGATAAAAACTATCCCCTCGCCGTTTTATATGGCATTTCCTCCGTAATTTTGGGTATTATTTGGGTATGGTTCGGACAAAAATTGGCTTCTTACTTATAATTGCCTTTTCCTTCTGGGGGAAGTCTTGGGGCAATCGGGTTTTAATTCCCATGGGTGAAGACCAGAAAAATCATTTGAAAGCTTATGGTGTCGCATTTTGGTTATTAGAGAGACAGCAAGCAGAAGTGTTATGGCTACTCAATTATCAAGGGGGCAGTTTTATGGCCGAATACTCCTCGAAATTAGAAACCGAATGTAAAACGCGGGGGGTAAGTTTCAAGGTCATTTCGGAATCTCAAGCCCAACAAATAGAAAGCGAAATTGCCGATCCATCGGTAAATATGAACATGGTTAAATTGCTCAATGCCCCAAAAATTGCGGTGTATTCTCCTAAAAGCAAACAACCTTGGGACGATGCGGTAACGATGGTTTTGAGTTATGCTGAAATCCCATATACCGTAATTTTCGACGACGAGGTACTCAATGGAAAACTGCCGGAATACGATTGGCTGCACCTGCATCATGAAGATTTTACAGGGCAATACGGTAAATTCTGGGCTTCTTTTGCAACCGCTCCGTGGTACCAAGATCAAGTAAATGAAACCGAATCAATGGCCCGAAAGCATGGCTTCAAATCTGCCCGAGAATTAAAAAGAGCCGTAACCTTGAAAATACGTGATTTCTGTATGGGAGGTGGATTTCTCTTCGCCATGTGCAGTGCTACCGATACCTACGACATCGCTTTGGCTGCTCAAAATACCGATGTTTGCGAACGCATGTTCGATGGCGATGGCATAAGTCCTACCGCGCAACAAGATCTGGAATACGAGCAATGTTTTGCGTTTAAAAATTTCAAAATAGAACGCAGTCCGTATGTCTATGAATTCAGTGACATAGATGTAGACCCCAACAAGCGCAACGTTACGGAGGAAAACGATTTATTCACTTTGTTTGATTATTCTGCCAAGTGGGACTTGATACCGGCTATTTTATGTCAAAATCATACCCGAACCATTCGGGGATTTATGGGACAAACCACTGCTTTTAATAAAAGTCTAATTAAAAGTGATGTGCTGGTTATGGGGGAAAACGCTTTGCTTAATGAGGCCAGATATATTCACGGGGAAATGGGTAAAGGCACGTTTACTTTTTATGGGGGACACGATCCTGAAGATTACCAACACCATGTTGGAGAACCCGCTACCGATTTAAATTTACATCCTAATAGCCCAGGCTTTCGGTTGATATTGAATAATATTTTATTTCCCTCCGCACAAAAAAACAAACAAAAAACCTGATGACACCCCAACTGCGTCGGCGTTCTTGGTACCGACATGGACCTTTTCTTTTGCTTCTGGTACTTGCTGCCTTTGTCCGTTTTTGGGATATAAGCGATCGGCCATGGGATTCTGATGAATTGGGCGCATTGTTTCGAGCACAGGCAGCAACAGATTTCAACAGCCATCTTGATCAAGGGGTGAAAATCGATGGACACCCTGCATTGGTTCAAACTTTTTTGTGGTATAACGAACAAGTTTGGAAGAGCAGCCCTTTAGAGCTGAAGTATTTATGGGGAATTTTCAGTCTTGTTGGTTTGGCTTTTTACTACGCCTACTTCTGGCTAAGAATGGGCCGAAAGACGGCCTTTTTCACAACGACGGCGATGGCCTTATTAAGTTGGCCGGTAGTTTTGTCTATTTGGGTACGCCCCTATACCATTGCATTTCTGTGGCTGGGGGTTTTTATTTTTAGCGTTGAAAAAATGCGCCGGAGTCTCCAACTCAAACATCTGTGGATTATCCTTTCGGGAATTTCTTTTGCACTTATCGCGTACTCCCATTATATGGCCGCATTAACGGCGGTTGTTTTCCTGATTTCCCAAATTGCCATCCGAAAAATCTCTTGGAAACAGAGTCTTATAATTGCCGGCTTGGCACTTTTGTTATACGCTCCACATGGATCGGTTTTTATCGAGCAATTGAAAGAAGGGGGACTTTCTTGGTTATCCAAGCCTGATCTTTCCTTTTTCAAAGAACACGTGTATTTTATTTTCAATGGTTCTAATTTAGTTCTCTCCTATTTAGGCCTGATGCTTTTATCCGGTGCTGTTTTTACGTATATCAAGGGATTGAATTCCAAAAGCAAACAGGATGCGATTGGATTTCTTGGATTATGGTTTGGCGTGTTTGCAATCGCCTTTATCTACTCGGTTTTTCGCAAACCCGTACTTCAAAACAATGCCTTGTATTTCGCCCTTCCCTTTTTACTCGCGGGGATTTCGGTTTTATTTCAGCGACTCCCATCTATGGCGGCGCGTTTTTTCAATTACATTTGGATTGCCCTATTGATTTTTAGTTTATCCGTTGAAAAAGAACATTTTACAGAGGGCCTTCAGGATCGTTATGCAAGTCCAATTCAAGCAATTTCTAAATGGGAGTTTAATGAATATCCTAAATCTACAACCATTATCGACGGTCCCCAAGATGTAATGGAATTTCATTTAAACGCGTATCCTATTTCAAAACCCTTATTATTACAAAAATCGCAAAACCCTCTGATCTTATTGGATTCTGTTACCCAAAAAGCCGGTATTTC
>JAULUW010000254.1:0-6836 GCA_032111345.1 Bacteroidia bacterium | reverse complement strand
CAGATGCTTTTAACTTTGTTTTGAATTCGGGAAGCGACATGCATTTACAAGCATATATTTGGTCACACTTCGAAATTAAGAGTTCAAATCGACAAGGTTGGGATCGCAATTTTTTTCAGGGTGGCGAATGGTTCAACGCAAAAGTATCTCAAAACAGTTATTTTAACACCCTCAAATTTATGGAACTTAAGGGTAATAGGGATTCATTCTTGTTTTTGGATTTCAAGCAATTAGAATCGCAATTAGGTAAAATAAACCCAAACGATGTTTTGATTATTTCTGTGGCAATTGATGGGGATGCTCAAAAAGACACCATTGAACGTTTTGATTTGGTAAGTGCATTATTTCAAGAAGGTTTTAACCGTGCTTTAAATCAAATTGACTATCGGTATACAGCGAATACCAAAATAGGGAGTCATTTTACAGATTCTTCGGGTATACAATGGTTGTTACATCCCATTAAGCTATCGGATATCCCAAATTGGGATGAAAAAGCAAGATTGCGTATCAGTTACGAACGTCGAAATTCCAATCATGCAAGGTTAAAATCAAATAAACTTGTTCGATTTCACATTCGAAAAGTTCCCGGAAATCCCATGCTTTATGTCCGAAAAACCCACCAAACTTTTGGCTCATAAATATTCCTGATCAGTCGCTGAAAGGAATTCAAGTAGAAAAATAGCGTATGGCTATTTTACGATCGTGAAAACACGAGAAAGATTGAATCCCAATCGAATCCCGGCATTATCCCATACAGTTGTGGTATTACGGATAAATTGGGTTTCGTTCAAACCCGCGCTGTTGGTCAAATGAAACTGGAATACATGACCTCCCGTTTCAACATCCATCCCTATCGAAAAGCTGTTAAACACATTTCCCTTTTGTGTTAAAATGGGAATATATTCAACATTCAAGGTTGTTCTCGCAGATAGTTTTTGTCTCATTCCAATTCCCAAGGCAAAAGAATTCACCGCATTAGAACCGGGAATTGTCCATGAAGAATTGGATGCATTTACTATATAAGTTGGGCTTAGAAGTAAACTAAAATCCTCGGAAAATTTCCTGCCCAAAATTGCTTGAAACACATAAGAACTGCGCTGTTCTGTACTCGGTTTTATGGCAGATTCGGGATCTACCAATCCATATTGCGTTCCTGCAAGTAATAAAATACTCAAAGGATACGAATTATCAGAATTTTGGTGCATCAAACGGTATTTCAAAAATGCATCGGCATTTTTCAATCCGTTCACATTGCTCCTACCCAGAGAAACCATCAGATTTTGCGTAATTCCATATTCCAGACCAAATCGGACGCTTGCTTGATCCAAGCCAAAAGCATTTACTGGACCGGCATTTAAGGCTCCAAAGCGATGCATCATTTTGAAATCTAAAACTCCAAAATCGGTCATTTCTAAACTCTGCAAATTGATGACTTTGGTAGTTTTAAAGGCATAATTCACTTTTTCGACTTTTACCGGTTCATCGCCTAATATATCAAATTCACCGTCTTGAGCTTGAACTCTGGGTATAGAAAAGAAAAATGCCGCTATACTTAGTATTTTCATTTTATTCACCACGGTTTGCAGCGGCAAATTCAAAGGTAAATGCGACATCATCTCAGCTCTTTTAAACCATTCTATAAAACCCTTGTGGGTAAGGGTAAAACCATTTAAGACGGTCTCCTTTAGAGACGCAAAAGAAATTCCAAATGGCATTGTCAAAACCTTATTTTTCACCATCTGCGTATCAAATTAAAGCCCAAACAAAAATTATTCAACAGCACAGAACCCGGATTATCTACCAAGAAATAGGCTTCGTTCAAAGCTCTCGAATTGGTTAAATTTATTTGAAATACATGTTGTGGGGTAAAATATTCAAAACCAATGCCTAAAGTCGCATTGTTTTTGGCTTGAACAGGAACAATAGAGGATATCACCGAACTGCCTTCGGCGGTTAGTGCAAATTTGGGAATTACGCGTTGCCGCACATACCACGATATAATGGGAATATCATTTGAAAAGGCTGCTTTACTTACTAAATTGGCATGTACCACTGTAGGAGATACCGATACGACCAATCCCTCGGTTAACTGCAAGGATGCGATCAATTGATGGGTGTAAAACATTCGATGCGATTGAAAAAAGGGATCTAAATTGGCCCAATCCGTTTGCAATCGGGTATCTATAGCAGCATCTGCAACATACGTTAAATTGAACTTGCTTTCTGACTTGCCAATAAACCTCCATTTTAAATAACTGTTGTAGGTTTTGCGATAGGAACTGCGACCAGCTCCGACCGTAATGCGTTTCCCAAGTCCATAATCGACCCCAATACGCATACTGTTAAAATTATCTAAGCCATACAAATTATAAGCGCCAGACCCAATTTCACCAAAACGATGTTGAATCGCTAATTCCAGCGATCCTTTTGGTAAAGTAGCTGCTGTATGTCCGGTAATCAAGCGCAAAGATTGTGCTTGAGCCGCTGTTTGGGTTAAAGGTTTGTCAGTTTCAATATTTGATTTTGGAATATCCGCAGCAATTTCCACCCTATTCGTTGAATCAGCTTGATTATTTACTGAGCTTGGTAACTCGGTTTTATTTGGAGTAAAGAAGGACATTACTCCATATAAGAAACTTGTTATAGGTCCTAGTGCTATCATGGTTTCATGCCCTGATTAATCCAGGCTTCTAGTTTATTAATGGTGCAGGCATCCCATTTTTGACCGCCTTTAGGCATGGGACTTGCAGTAGTATGCTTAACTGAACCTAAAAGGGTTGATTTGGAGGCGTTTACGAATATTTTCAAGCTATTATAATCGTAGATGGCCACATTTCCACTGGGTGCAGAAGCGGTATGACAGCCGTAACATTGCTGTTCCAATTTTGATTGGATGCCCGAATAATTCACTTGCGCGGTATCACAAACTTGCTCACCGTATAATTCATCTGCTTTGTCGTAATAACAGGATTGAAAAGTGAGGGTAATTAATACCAAGAATATCGGTGCTAAAATAAAACCTAATTTAATTTTGCGGTGCTCCATTATCGATCCATTTTTGTACTTGTTTCAACTCACAATCGCTCAAGCCCGCGCCTGAAGGGGGCATTTTTGATAATCCGTTGGTACCGCGTAAAGAGTTCATTAACTTTCCGTTTAATCCTACATTTTTAACGTTGTTGTATGAGCTTAAATCTAAGCCTCCGCTTGCCCCTGGGTTTTGATGACAGCCTAAACATTGTTTGGCAATAATCGGCGAAATTGCACCGCTAAAGCTATAAACGCTGGTATCGCAAGCACTCACACAATTCATTCCATTCTTGGCGCCATCATCGATCCATGTTTTAATAATCGATTTTTCCATAGCGGTTAATTTCTTTTTGGGTGGCATTTCCCCGCTTTCAATTACTTCCCATATTTCTGAGCGAGAAGATTGTCCGGCACGGATGCCTTTACCGTCATCGCTCGCCATAATAGCTCCGTAATTCGTTAAAATGTAATCATCTGCGCCCGTAGCAGCATCGTGACACCCACTCATGGCACAATTCGATACAAAAATGGGTAATACATCCCTTTCAAAACACAATTCGTTCGCATCAACTGATGGTAAAACTTCATGTTTGCAAGACGTTTGCGTAAATAGTAACAGAGAAAGGGATGCCCCAATTATAAATATATTGGCTGTTCTAGAATGTTCCATATTGCACTATACTTGCACAGGTCTCTAAAAGTTGCTCGGCAAACGCAATTTATTTTGCTTCAAGCAGCGCATTTACTTTGATATCTATATTTTGAGATATTTTGGCCATCAAATTCGACGGTACGGCAATGTTATAATCGCTTAATAAAATGCTAAAATTCGCTTTTAAAACAATTCCATTGGGCGTATACTGGAGGCTACCTTTAATCTCGGTTTCTTTATCAACTCCATGTATATTAAATACACCTTTAACGGTTACCGCTTGTTCTTTTTGTTCTTTGCCATTAATTCTAAAATTCTCTGGAGCAATGATTTCACCTTTAAAGCTGGCATTGGGGTATTTTGCAGATTCCATGTAATTCTCCTGAAAATGTGTTTGCATCAATTTCTTCTCGAAGATAAATGCATTCACAGGAACACGGAATTGCACTTTTGCGGGGGAACTTGCCGAATAGGCTGCCGTAACTTGATTGTTCGTTGCTTCAAAGGTTTCATATTCGGTTTTACTGATAAAACTAACAACTGCTGTTGAAGTTTTGTACACTTGCGCGAACGTTTGGCCTATGGCGAAAATCATCGCCATTACAAAAAGGATGCTGTATTTTTTCATATTATTCGTATTTAATTTTATTTGAATGGTTTGTTGTGATATATAAGATATATAAAAGGGTGGATTTTGGATAAAATCAAGCAGGGTTTATTTTTGAGAAACCAAATCGCAGCGGTTAAATGTGATGGTGGTTTCCGATAATAAATCATCCGGATCTTCCGGTTTTGCAATGCCGTTACATACGCACAAAACTTCTATTTCAGAACCAATCGTTAATGCGGCTACGGATTCTGAAAGGCTTTTATCGAAAGCCGCAGAAATCACTATATTCTCGTTATCGGTCTTAAAGAATATCGAATTGCTTGCATCTTGAATCGTTTTTGAACCTAATACGCCTTTAATCTGAACCCTCTTATCAACCAATTGAAGGTTAAATTGGGTATCGGCCTCGGTTGTTCCTTTCTTTTCAAGTTCTGCCGTTGTAAAGTTAAAATCTGGCTTACCACTGCTTACGAGTTCTGTAGGATTTTGATATAGGAAATATCCAATGGCAACTCCAAGTAATAATAAGGCAATAAGAATGATTGCAATGCGTTTGAAACTCATGATTTGTATTAGTTTTGCTTTTGACTACAAGTATAAAGGTAATTTTATGGCTGACACGAAAATTAGATGTATCCCCCAAAAAATTGGAGCAATTTTATTTGCGATATTTGCAAATAGCTTGCTTTTGGCACAAAATGATGCCGTTATCATTCATAAAGCCAAACGAATTTACGTGGCAGATACCGCATGGCATACCGCAGAAGCTATGGCCGTTAAAGCCGATAAAATTATTGCATACGGAACTTTAGATACGCTTAAATTTCAATTTCCTACCGCCAAGACCGTCTCGCATCGCGGTTATATATATCCAGGTTTTATTGATGCACATTGCCATTTTTTGGCACATTGTAGGGGAACCAAAGAACTCAATGTTTGGGGGTTGAAAGATAAAAAAGCCATCGGCAAAGCGCTGAAAAAATTCTCCCGAAAAAACAAAAAAAGAGCTTGGATAGTGGGTCGTGGTTGGGATCAAAATGAATTTGAGAACAAAGAATTTCCTACTTGGAAGGATTTGAATGGCTACACTAAAAAACCGGTATGTTTAAGTAGAATTGACGGACACGCAATATGGTTGAATAAAGCGGCATTGGATCGTTTGAATTTGAATTACGATACCTTAATAGATGGTGGAGAAATTGTAAAACTAGCCGATGGCACTCCCAGCGGTATTTTTGTTGACTTGGCAGCAGATTGGGTGAGTTCGCATATTCCCAAACTCGATCTCCCTACCCTTGAGAAAGCCATTGCTTGTGAATCAAAAAAGTGCTATAAATACGGACTTACCACGCTTTCTGAAGCAGGATTGCATTTTGATGAAGTTCAGTTTTACGAGCGTTTACAGAATTCTGGCGCCTTGAAAATGCGCATTTATGGGATGTTGCTCGCAAATCCCGACAATTTGGTTCATGTAATGAAACGCGACATTCCCAGATCTTGGTCCCTCAACGTTCCTGCCGTAAAATTATTCCTCGATGGCGCATTGGGGTCTCGCGGGGCCCTATTAAAGGATGGGTATTGCGATCGGCACGGACATCACGGGTTGCAACTTATGAAACGAAGTGAATTCAGCGGCACCCTTGCCCTATTGTATCAGTACCATTATCAGGCTTGTGTTCATGCCATTGGTGATAGTGCGAATGCCATAGTTGCGGAAGAATTCGCTCGTTATTTGCAACCGGGTTTCGATGCCCGATGGCGCATTGAACACGCCCAAATCATGGACCCCAAAGACCGTGCCCGATTGCATGGATTGAGCATTATACCCAGTGTTCAGCCTACTCATGCCACCTCCGATGCACCGTGGGCCTTCGATCGGCTTTGTGAAACCTCAACTCAAAAACGCGGACTTTCTAAATACAAACCCCGAAAAGGGGCTTATGCGTATAAAGATTTATTGATCCAAAATGGGATTATTGCACTTGGCACGGATTTCCCTGTAGAACACATGAATCCATTTGCGACTTTTTACTCCGCTGTATTTAGAAAAGATTTGGCAGGCACCCTTACGGAACCTTTTATTCCGGAACAAGCCCTAACCCGCAAAGAAGCGCTTTTGGGAATGACCTTGTGGGCCGCTTATGCCAACCGTGAAGACAGCTATAAGGGTTCTTTGGAACCCGGCAAATTGGCCGATTTTATAGTTTTGAACAAAGACCTTATCACGGCGGAAGAATCGGAATTAAAACGCGTAAAAACCAAAAAAACCTATATCGGCGGCACCCGTGTGCGATAATGAGATGTATCATGTTTTTTGTAGTTTTTTAGCGGCATCTTTGTTCCATGAATCTGCGTTTTAGTTTTACGATCTTCTTGCTCTTAACGGTATTTTCCTGTAAGGATACACAGGTGAAAATCAAGCCGGAACGCCGTGTTTGGGTAGAATCCATTTATGCAAGCTCAAAAATTGAGGCCTTAAATCAATATGCCCACCATGCAGAAGTAAACGGTCGTTTGTTGCGATATGCCGTAAAAGAAGGAGAT
>JAULUW010000253.1:0-4402 GCA_032111345.1 Bacteroidia bacterium | reverse complement strand
TCTCTCCGTTCTCATGCAAAGCTACACCCCAATCTAACCATAATTCCGGCTCAAAAGGGAAGGTTTCGCTCAATTCCTCATACAAACGCTTCCATTTTTCAGTGAGATTGAGACCAAAATAGGTACTAGCCAAAACCACACCGTAATCCGACTCACTTGGATCTAATTGGTAGGCCTTCTCTAAATAAGGCAATGCCACTTGATATTGTTCATCGTGGTGGTAGGTGAGTCCCAAACTGTACCAGCATTCCGCATCTTGAGGAAATCGCTTCAGGATTTTCTTGTAAATCTCTCTCGATTTTGCAGACATCCCCACTTCATGTAAACTCCAGGCATATAAACCTTCTATCGCTTCCATTGATTTCTGGGGAAATTTGCTCAACAATTCCTCATAATGACTCACTACATTTTCGTAGTCTTCCTTTTCATAACGCGCCTCAATTAAACCAAACCAAGCATCCGCGAAATTATCATTGATGGTAACCGCATAATCAAAAGCCTTAACAGCTTCATCAAAATCATCTAACCCGTGATATGCCAAACCCAACAAATACCAAGCTTCCGCCATGTAAGGGTCCTTGTCGATCTGGGCCTCAACAGCCGGAATCAACATTTTTATAATATGGGTTTCTTCGGTTCGATTGATGTATTTCTCTAAAATCGGAATAATTTCTGCATCATAGAGGAGCGCTTTTTTTGCGATAGGGTCAGCCAAATCATACTGTTCAAAATGCAAAACCATATCTAAGAAATCCTCGTACAAACTTTCGTCTTCACCCGCCAAATCTAAGGCCTGATATATAAAATCAAATGCCAATTTCCGTGCTCCCTCGTGACCGTGTAAAACGCCGCGCATTAGCACCAAACTAGGGTCCATTGGATTGTACTCCAATGCCTGATCTAAATACTTGTGAGCCTTTTTATATTTGTGCTCGTGCATCAACCATTCCACCATGTGGAGGGTAAATACCGAAATATAAGGAAAAGACTGAATGCCAATTTCAATGACCAGCTTGGCATATTTATCCAATTTAAAAGGATTCACATCGCCATTCGGGTTGGTATAATATTTAAATAATTCAATGAGCTCGCGAGCGGAAAACTGTTCGCGCTTTTTGGATTCAAAATCACTCGCCAATGCATCCACATCTCCTTGGAAGCCATCGAACGACTCATCAAAGTCGTCATCGTCGTAGTCTGAAGGAAAAAACCGCATATACCAAAATTACAAATCCATTTCATTTATTAAAATCCTAGTGGTCTAACTTTTCCAAAAGTTAACCACAAAAACCGACTATTTCAGCCTGTTTACATATTCTTCAAGCGCCGTTTTATCCATAAAACCCAAAACACGATCTACAATTTGACCGTCTTTGAAGAAAATAATGGTTGGATATCCTTCAATATTATAACGACCCGCGATGTCCGCATTTGCTTCTGCATCAATTTGCATTACATTAATGTTCGAATTCTCCTCTTTCAATTCTTTTACAAATGGAGCCATCCGTTTGCAAGGACCGCACCACTCGGCATAAAAATCAACCACTGTTAGGGTGCTTCCTGAAATGGTTTTATCAAAGAATTGTACCATTGATTCTACCGGCTCATTTTCACTGATTGCCGTATTTGTAGGGTTAGAGCCCGAATTTTCAGCGGCCGATTCTTCTGTTGTTGAACCGTTGCAAGCGCCAAAAAATAATGCCGCTCCAATAAACATCCACGTTAATTTCTGAATTTGGGGTAAAAAACTGCGTTTCATATTGCAAATCTACTTAATCCAAAATTAAATACCTTTGTCGTGTGTCGGACAAAAACATCCAACTATCGGTAGTTGTACCCCTTTTCAATGAGGAAGAAAACGTCAATGCCCTTTTTTCACGCATTAAAACGGTTTTGGGGGAAATGAATCTCAATAGCGAACTTATCTTTATCAATGATGGAAGCAAAGACCATACCTTGCATAAGGTGATGCTAATTGCCCACGATCACAAGTGGGTGAAATACATTGATTTCTCCAGGAATTTCGGACACCAATTAGCCATATTTGCGGGAATCGAAGGAGCCAAAGGCGAACATATTGTTATCATGGATGGCGACGGACAAGACCCGCCGGAATGCATCCCCGAATTGTATAAAAAAGCAAGAGAAGGATACGAAGTGGTTTACGCCAAACGCCGCAAGCGAAAAGGCGAAAACTTCATGAAAAAATTCACCGCTAAAATGTTTTACCGAATTTTGGCGCAAATAACGCAAATAGAAATTCCTGTAGATACCGGTGATTTTCGAATTATTCATAGCAAAATTCGGAAAATTTTAGTATCGATGCCGGAACAGCATAAATACATACGCGGACAAATTTCTTGGATTGGATTCAATCAAACTTTTATAGAATACGACCGCGACGAACGTATGCATGGCGAAACCAAATTCACTTATAAAAAGATGATGCGATTTGCCTTAGACGGGATTAGCAGTTTTTCTACGTGGCCCTTAAAAGTGGCTACCATAACCGGATTTTTGGTTTCCGGTGCCTCCTTTCTACTTATTATTTATTCCCTCTACCAAAAGTTTTTTGGCTATACCGAACGCGGCTGGACCTCTATGCAAATCAGTATACTCTTCCTTGGGGGTATTCAACTTATTGGAATCGGAATCTTAGGCGAATACCTAGGCCGGGTAAGCGATAACGTTAAAAACCGTCCGCATTACATCATTCGAAATACAAACCTAGATGACGAAGCGTAAGGAAAATCTGATTTTCTTCGGTTTGGCCGTTTGCTTATTCCTGTATTTTGGATTGTTGCCTTATTTGGAATATGGACCCTTCGGCATGCACCAAGGCGCACAAGCCGACCGAGCGAGCATAGCGTTGAATTACGCAATGGAATCCATGAATTTTTTCCAACCCCGCGTCATGGAAAACCGCAACATGCACGGCATTACAGGTATGGAATTTCCAATCGTGGCGTATGCTTCAGCCTTATTGTATAAAATCTTTGGCTTTAATAATTTTTTCTATCGCTTGATCGAAGCACTGCTATTTTTAGCCGGACAATATGCGGCATGGAAAATTGCCCGTTTTTTCATCACCAAGTTTAGCCACCGCATTCTATTTCATGTTCTATGGATTTCTTCCCCAATTCTGATTTTTTACAGTAATAATTTTCTTCCTGAAGTACCTGCGCTATCCCTTTCCCTCCTGGCTTGGTATCAATTTTTCCGATATTATTTCGGAATTGAACCCCGCAAATCCATGTTGGGATTTGCTGTTTTCAGCAGTTTAGCCGCACTTATCAAAATCACCTATTTAATACCCATTATTGCTCTTTTTGGCCTCATTTTGATGCAAAAACGATTAAAAATCACTGAATTTCCGCAAAAAAAGCGATTTCTTTTATTTTTACTCATTCCGGTGTTAATCGTTCCAATTTGGTATGGATATGCCCGTTTCTTGACTGAGATAACCTACAACTTGCACTTTTTGCAAAAGATAAATCCGCCAGAAAGTGTTTCTGAATTCTTAGAAAACTCGCGGTATGCCTTAAACACATGGATCGACGGTGTTTACCCCAGACAATTTATTATTTTGTTGCTTCTCGTTTGGGGCTTTACCATTCAAAGGCAGATTAAAAATCTGGATCTCTTGGCTTGGATTTCGATAAGCTTATTTTTGGGATTTCTCTCCATATTTATATTATTCAATCGCCAATTCCGTTACCACGACTATTATTTCATATCCGCCATTCCTTTTTTGTACTTTATGATGCTTTATATCTACAAACAGCATTTGGAGCAACGCATGATCTTTAGCGGCGTCGTAGGTATCATCACTTTAGTTGGATTGTTTATTTCACCCATATTAAATGCCCGACATACTAAAAAACAAGTTATGGCAACCTACACAAAAGGAGATTACTTCTGCCAGAACATACTCCCTAACATAGAAGATATGGAAGTTACGCGTGCCTTCATCAATCGAGAAATGGGAACGGGGGAATTAATCGTTGCATTCGACCCAAGCCCCAATACGCTTTTGTATTATTTGGGCCGACAAGGCATTCGTTTGGCCCCTGATTTCGAGGAAATCTTAAGCGTGGGAATCATCCAAACCAAACTCGATGAAAAAAGCCTGGCCCAACCGTTTATTATAATCAATAAATACTTTGAACTTCCCCCAGAACATTATATCCACCAGCTTATCGAAAGCAAACCCGTTTTCCAAACCGGGGAAATATGGATATTTAAACTCAAAAAGGAACGGTTCAACATTCCCGAGTAATCCAATATTAAATCCGATTAAATTCTGTTATAAACTTCCCCAAAGAGACTAAACTCAAGTCTTTTTTGTTAGGAATCTTTACGTTAAGAAACCCCAATTTTATCCCCCGAAAGGATAATAAAC
>JAULUW010000252.1:0-11864 GCA_032111345.1 Bacteroidia bacterium | reverse complement strand
TTTTTTTAGGTTGAAATATCTGCACCAATTGGGCCAAGAACCGGCCTTGCAGGTGTCCGCTAAGCTGTCTGGGATTTACGGTTCGAAGCCATGTAAATTGCGTTAATTTTTGCAAAACTTCTGGTTCTGATGAGCTGTAATTTTCGCAATACTGGTGGGTTTGGTTCTGCCAATCGGGATGCATAACAATTCTTTCACAAAAGTGGACTTGTTTTATTGAAATAAAAACATATTTTCGCGAGAAATAAGACTGAAAATTATGTATTGGACACTAGAATTGGTAAGTTATTTGGATGATGCGCCATGGCCAGCCACCAAAGACGAGTTGATTGATTACGGAATTCGTTCTGGCGCGCCTTTAGAGGTGATTGAAAATCTTCAAGAACTTGAGGATGACGGCGAACCTTACGAAAGCATTGAAGAAATTTGGTCTGATTACCCTACGGACGACGATTATTTCTTTAACGAAGACGAACTTTAAGCACATAAAAAAAGGAATCCCACTTAGGAATTAAAGGGGGTTCCTTTGATGTGCAGAAGTTGTTCTACTACGATTCGGCGCAAGGCGTCGATGTTATTCTTTTCACTCGCAGAGATAAAAACAGCGGGTGCGTTTTCTTTGGCTACCCAACTTTGTTCGAATTGATCAAGGGTAAGTCCTGTTTGTCCTACAAAAAAATCATCCGAATTCCGATAAGCATCGATTTTGTTAAATATGATGATTTCAGGTTTATGTCCACAACCAATGGCATACAAAGTTTCTTTTACCGCATACATTTGAGCTTCGAAATTTGGGTTAGAAATATCGACTACATGAATAAGTAAATCGGCTTCTATGGCTTCTGAAAGGGTACTTTTAAAACTTTCCACCAACAATGTGGGCAGTTTCCGAATGAACCCCACCGTATCACTAAGCAAAACCATCACGGGTGCTTTCATTTCATCGGGGTGGGGAAGCGCGATTTTCCTAACCGTAGAATCGAGTGTGGCGAACAATTTGTTTTCCACCAGTACATCTGAGCGCGACAATAAATTCATGATAGTGCTTTTTCCTACGTTGGTATATCCCACTAATGCCGCTCGATAAGCCCCTTTTCTGCTCGCTCTTTGAGTATGGCCAATCTTTTCGATATGCATCAATTTATCGCGAAGTAAGGAAATGCGATTTCTTAAAATACGACGGTCGGTTTCTATTTCTGTCTCACCTGGACCTTTCATTCCAATTCCTCCCTTTTGTTTGCTTAAGTGCGTCCATAAACCGGTTAACCGGGGTAACATAAAAATACTTTGCGCCAATTCTACTTGGGTTTTTGATTGTGCGGTACGGGCGTTTTTAGCAAATATATCTAAAATGAGGTGCGTTCTTGAGAGTACTTTGGTATCGGGTAGGGCATTTTCAATGTTGCGAATTTGCGCTGGGCTCAATTCATCATCAAAAAGGGCCATATCGATTTCATTGGCTTTACAGTATTCAGCAAGTTCCTCGATTTTGCCTTTTCCTACATATGTTTTGGGATGGGGATGCTCGAGATTTTGAATGAACCTTTTCTTGGGCTCTGCACCTGCAGTGCGGGCTAGTTGTTCGAGTTCATCTAAATATTCATCGATATGGGAAGCCTGACCTTGTATTTGAACGGCAACGGTGATGGCTTTTTCTGTTTTTTTATGATTGGAATGCAATGTTTTTGTTTTCAAAATTAGCACTTATTTGGCGTTGTGCGATTGAAGTGTGAATTTTGAATACCGTGAAAAAGGAATTTCTCTTGTTTTGTCTTAATCTGCTTTTCCTTTTGGGCCCTATTCGCGGTCAATATTACAGTTTGTCGAACAAGCCACAATTAACACAAAAAAAGCATTTTTATCATTCAATAATCGGCGAAAATGAATTTGGCGTATTTACGGTTAATTATACAAACGATTATTACGCCGGCGGTTTTAGTGTAGAGCGCTATGATCGGGAATTGGGTTTTCAAGAAGACCGTGTATTCAACAGCCCAAAACGCGCGTTTATATTAGATATTTTTTTGGCAGATTCACAGATTTATTGGGTAAGTGTAGTTCGTAAACGAAGGGAAAATTTGCGTTTGTACTTGAATAAAATTTCAGTGAGTTTAGAAGGAGAGGTCGAAACGGTCTTTTTGGGAAATTTACCTTCTAAAACTTGGAATCCCGAAGATTTAAAATTCTCTTTTTCGAATGAAACTGGAGAATGGGCGCTGGCACTCTTGTCTGCCGTTGGTGAAGATAAAACAGCGATTTGGACGGAAATCCGAGATATTCAAGGACTCCGATTGAAAGGATATGCAGATACGTTGAACGAGCGTTTGGCACATACGGCTTTATCTCAATTTAATGTAGGCCATTCCGGGGAACTGATGGCACTGGTAAGGGTAATGCATCCACGTTCGGTTTTTTCAAATAACAAAAGGGAGCAACAGGTTTTTATTTTTCGAGGCAGTTCGGTTGAAAACGGATTTTTAGAATGGCCCATTTCCAAACAATTGCAATCTACAGAACTTATGTATGATCGCAAATTAAAGCGATGGTTTATCGCGGGATTGGTGGGTGAGGGTGTACGAGAAAGTTCGGGCTATGCAATTTTGTGGATCACAGATGGCGTGCCGGGGTTTTTCAATGTGGAACACGAATTTAGCGATATGGAAGCCAAAATTTTAGACGGTGAGATCCGAGCTAAAAAACGGAGAAATCCCATGAATTATGTGCTTAGACGCATTATTTCTCAGCAAGGTGGCGGGGGCGTTTTATTGTTAGAACGTTATATTGAATTGAAGCAATTGGAAACTTTCTATATTAATGGTATACCGCAAACGGCTACCAAGGTCTTGTATAATTACAATGAAATTGGTGTAGCCTTTTTTGATTCATTGGGTCAATTGGATACGGTTTTGCGGGTAAATAAAGAGCAAACAGCGGCACCGGCTACCGCCTATTTGTTGGGATTTGGATCTTTTGTTTGTGAAACCGGGCTGCACTTGGTGTATAACGATGATATTTCTAAAAACAACGAAATAAAGGAAGTCATTATCAGGCCCGATTACGCCATTGAAGAACATCCCTTGTTAAATTCAGATAATTTTTACAATGTTGTGGTTCCGGTTGACGGGATGGAATCGGAATATTGTACTTTTACACTTCCATTGTTGCGCGATAAACAATGGTTTTGGATGCAAGTGAAAAACCGTGATTAAATTTATTTACGATAATCGATTTTTACCCTTAGTTACTCTAATTCTTGGAGTAGTTTTGTTCCGATTGGCCGTTTTTTCCTTTACGGATTCGGTTCCAACGGAAGTTTTGCAACGCGGATTGTTCAGGGAAATAATCATGGGATTGAATGTATATCCATGGTTGTCATTCTGGATTTCGACCGGTATAATTATACTCAACAGTTTGTTACTGGGGCAAATGGTTGCAGAATATAATGTTATAGAAAAACCGGGATATAGTATCTTGTTTTTTTATGGAATTCTAAGTGTGCTTTTCGGTGCTACCTTGATGCTGAATTATGCAGTTTTGGGTGCTTTTTTTTTATTGTTTGGATTTTCCTATTTCTACCGATATTTAAAAGGCCAATACAAGAGAACAGATTTATTCGTTTCTGCCCTCTTTATGGGCTTTGCTGCTCTAAGTGTGCCTGAGTTTTTTTGGTCCATGGTTTTTTTAGTAGTTTTGGTTTTAATGTTTAAATCAGCCGAAGCGGGTGAAGTTTTTGTGATAGTTTTTGGTATGTTAATGCCCTATTATTTAATTTCAAGCATATCGTATATTGGCGAGTTTGGTTTGAATTTCAAGAAAATTTTAATTTTGTGGAATACCAATAGCTTTACCAAAACCAAGGTTGATTTTGTAAATTTTGATTGGATTCTATTGGCAAATATGGTTTTAATAGCCCTTTTTGGGGTTTTCAAAGTTTTTGGCAGTTATTACCGATTTAATGTCGACTCAAGAAGAAGTCGATTGGCAATGGGATTTATCGGCCTCTTCATTCTATTGATTTATGTGTTCAAATTTGCACTTTATAAGGAATTTTTTGTGGTGTTGAGCGTTCCATTATCGGTATACACGGCTTACCTGTTTCAAATGGAGCGGCCCTCTATTTTAGCACGACTGCTTTTTTACAGTTACTTCATAGTGGTGGTTGGTTATGAATTTTGGTAAGGTGATTTGTGTTTTTCCCAAAACAAAATCCCCCAATTACGAGTTATGTAAAATAATGCCCGTGCGCAATATGAATAAATGGTTACCCGCAAAAGCCCAATTGTTATTTCTGATTGCAGGTGTATGTATTTGGGGAATGGCTTGTTCCCAAGCCGTTTCCAATGAAATTGCGGTTTCGGGAAAGTCCAAAGAGCAGATAAAAAGTACATCCATGAATCAAGAAACATTTTCAGTTGTTAAAACCGAAGAGGAATGGCGCAAAGTTTTAGGTCCTGAGGCTTATAGAGTATTGCGTGAAAAAGGAACGGAACGCCCCTTTACGAGTGAATTTGAAACCACTTGGGATGCGGGGATATACGTCTGTAAAGGCTGTGGCGCGGAACTTTTTGAATCTAAAACCAAATTCGATGCCGGATGTGGTTGGCCCAGTTTTTATCAATCTATTGATAAATCAGCGGTTAAAGAAATTATCGACAGAAGTCACGGAATGATTCGCACGGAGGTGGTTTGTGCCGCTTGTGGTGGGCATCTCGGTCATGTTTTTAATGATGGTTACGATCAACCAACGGGGTTGCGTTATTGCATCAATGGCGTTTCCTTAGGGTTCAAGAAAAAAGAGGATTAAGCTTTAGAATCCCCCCTCCTTTTTTAGTAACTTGCCGTTTGTTGAAATGAGCGGTAATAAATTATATTTATTGGATGGAATGGCCTTGATTTATCGGGCTTATTTTGCTTTTGCAAAGAATCCTAGAATTACGAGTAAAGGCTTGAATGCCAGTGCCATGTTTGGTTTTACAAATACGCTGCTGGATATCTTGAACAAGCAAAAACCCAGTCATATAGCCGTGGTTTTTGATACCGACAAGCCTACACAAAGACATATCGAATTTGAAGCCTACAAAGCCCAGCGAGAGCCGATGCCGGAGGATTTGCGAAAAAGCATTCCCTATATTTTTGAAATTTTGGCGGGTTTCCAAATACCTGTCTTAACGATGGACGGCTATGAAGCCGATGATATCATAGGAACCTTGGCTTGGCAAGCTCAAGATATGGAGGTTTTTATGATGACTCCCGATAAAGACTTTGGTCAATTGGTTAAAGACCATATTTATATTTATAAGCCGGGTCGAATGGGCAATCCAGATGAAATTCTGGGTGTGGATGATATTTTACGCAAATGGGAGATCAAGCGGGTAGATCAGGTAATTGATATTTTAGGATTATGGGGTGATGCCGTAGATAATATTCCCGGAGTGCCAGGTGTCGGTGAAAAAACAGCGAAGAAACTTATACAAGAATACGATAATATCGAAGGCGTATTGGCCCATGTTCACGAGCTGAAGGGAAAAATGAAGGAACGTTTTGAAGCGTTTTCGGAGCAGGCCCGTGTGAGTCGAAGATTGGCAACCATCGATACACAGGTGCCCATTGATACCGAAATTGCTTCCTTGATACGGAAAGAACCCGATGCAGATCGATTGAAGGCAATTTTCCAAGAATTGGAATTTAGAACGCTTAGCAATCGGGTATTTGGCACGAGCACCACAGCACCTCAAGTACCTGTGGTTTCTGCTTCCGGACAAACCGATTTATTCGGAACTTTCACCACCAATTCAGAAGACTCCGAAACACCTGTCCCTATTTTTAAAACCATCGATGAAGTTGCCCATGATTACAAAGTTCTGATTACCAGTGAATCCATTCAAGATGCGGTGCAAGAGGCGGCAAAGGCCGAAGCTTTTTGTTTTGATACGGAAACATCCGCTTTGGATTTTTTCGAAGCCGAGTTGGTAGGCGTTTCGCTTACTTGGAAGGCCCATCAAGGCGTATATATTCCTATCGATGCACAATTCGAAAAGGCCTGCGAACAAGTAGCTCTCTTAGGACCATTATTTCAAACTCCGCAATTAAAAATTGCGCAAAATCTAAAATTCGATTTGGGAATTTTGCAGAAATATGGCTTGAAGTTGGAGGGGCCTTTTTTTGATACGATGTTGGCTCATTATTTATTAGAGCCGGATCAACGTCACAACATGAAAGTATTGTGTGAACAGTATTTGAATTATTCACCAATTCCTATTGAACGTTTAATTGGTGAAAAAGGCAAGAAACAAGGATCTATGAGGGATGTAGCGATTGAGGAAGTTGGAGTTTATGCCGCTGAGGATACCGATGTTACTTTTCAGCTGTATCATATTCTAAAAAAAGAACTAGAAGCAAAGGCGTTAAACGGGGTGTTTAATGATATTGAAGTACCGTTGGTTCCCGTTTTAAGTCAAATGGAGCAAGAAGGGGTTTGTATTGATGCAGATTTTTTACATGCTTATAGTTTGGAACTACAAGAACAATCTTTGGCAGCGCAGAATCGTATTTTTGAATCAGCCGGATTGGAGTTTAACATCGCATCGCCGCAACAAGTGGGAAAAATTTTATTTGAACATTTGAAGTTGAGCGATAAGCCAAAGAAAACGAAAACAGGGCAATATCAAACAGACGAAGAAACTCTTATGTCCTTGCAAGGAAAGCATCCGATCATCGATAATATTTTACAATTCCGGACCCTGCAAAAATTGAAAAGTACGTATGTAGATGCCTTGCCTGAAATGGTGAATGCCCAAACGGGAAGGGTGCATACCAGTTTTAATCAAGCCGTTGCCGCTACAGGAAGATTGAGCTCGCAAAATCCCAATTTGCAAAACATTCCAATTCGTACTGATTTAGGTAGAGAAATACGCAAAGCTTTTGTGCCATCAGGACCAGACCGGGTGTTGATGAGTTCCGATTATTCTCAAATTGAATTGCGCATTATTGCCCATATTTCAAAAGATCCGGGCATGATTGAAGCCTTTAAAATGGGCATCGATATTCATACAGCTACCGCTTCAAAAGTATGGGGCGTTCCTATTGAAGAAGTTGATAAAGAAATGCGTCGTAAGGCCAAAACCGTCAACTTCGGCATTATATATGGCATTTCTGCCTTTGGATTAAGTCAACGTGTGCAAATTCCAAGATTCGAGGCTAAAGAAATTATCGATAACTATTTTGAGCAATTTCCGGGTATTAAAAGGTTTATGGATGATACGATTGCTTTTGCAAGAGAGTACGGTTATGTGGAAACCATTTCTGGAAGGCGCCGTAATCTTAGAGATATAAACAGCAGAAATGCCAATGTTAGGGGTTTTGCTGAGCGAAATGCAATCAATGCACCTATTCAAGGAAGTGCCGCGGATATGATAAAAATTGCCATGATACGTGTCCAAGAGTGGTTGAATAATAGCGATTTAGATACACGTATGATCTTGCAGGTTCATGACGAATTATTATTCGATGTGCCAAAAGCGGAAATTTCAATGGTTCAAGAAAAGGTGAAAGAAATCATGGAATCTGCAATGGTATTGGACGTTCCCGTTTTAGTAGAATCGGGTACGGGTTTGAATTGGCTCGAGGCGCATTAAGACTTCTGACTGCTTGATTAATTAGTTCCAAAAATGCCAGATGAATCCAAAACGGAATCGATCGGGTTGAATGGGATAATTTAACACACTTTCATAGCGGTTATTGGCAAAAGGCAGTACCCACCAGTGGTTCAAGTGTTCGTATTTCAGAAAAAAGTCAACAGTTTGAATACGGCCGCTGAAATACACATCAAGAATCGGATAATTACCTAGGTTAATTCCGGAAGTATTTGCATAGAACTGTCGGTTATCTGCGCGGTAGTTAAAACCATTGTATTCAGAGGTATAGCTTGCATCAAAACCCAATCGGTAAATAAGCGCTTTGGAAAAGGCTTCGTTTTGATAACTGACTCCCAGGCGAGAAAAGAAGGTGGGGAGACCTAGATTTTGTAATTCTTTGGCATTATTACCTTGAAGGTACATAGAACCCACAAACATCCAATGTTTGGGTAGCTTGTATCTAAAATCGATACTTGCTTGAATATATGAATAAGGGTCTAAGATAACTGGGGTTGGAGTGAAGAGAGATCGAATTTCTCCATTGATTTGACCTATGGTGATCTCAGTAGAAAATTGAAATTGGGTGCTGCGTTGGGCATAGCGGCCCGATATTTGAGTTTGAGCAACGCGGTGATTGGCGTCTAATTTCCCCCGAAAATCAAAATGATTGCTTAGAAACAAGGTTTGAAACAAGTTTGGGGATTGTTGCGATTGGTAAACAGTTATTTCTAAGTTGGCAGAGTCGCTAAGGCGATGTTGGGCCATTAAATTTAAGGAGTAATTATTGCTGAGGTACCCGCTTAGCTGATGTTGGAATTCAAGCAATACGGACTGATGGTAGCGTTTCCATTGTGCGTTCACCTCATAACCATGCGAAGTGTTCCAAACAGATTGCCGCAAGGTATCGTTGAGCAAGGAGCGCCAATGTGCATGCTGATATCGGTGTGCGGCTTCAATACTGAAAGTTTGATTTCCAATGGTATCTCGAAGTCCCCAACCCAAAGAATGGGCTCCATATCTCAAACCTGTGCTGTCGTTGATCTTGTTTTTTGAATATTGATAATGGGCCCCGTAATAGCCGGTATCTCGGCTATTATCGGTAAAGGTAAAACGGTCGTTTTGGTAGTCTATATTTTGCCAGAGATAGTGTTTTATTTTGGGGCTTAAGAAATAACGCTGTAAGAATCGGTGGTGGGTATTGGAAAGAAATGCAGACGCTCCGTTGAGTTTAGGTACATAAATGCCGAAGCTTCGCATTATTGGTGTTTCGGAAATATTTTCGTCGGTACCGTAAAAGAGGGTATCGTTACTAAAGCCCCCATTTTCAAGGCGTCGATTGCGATTCCAACTGAAAACAACTTGTTGTTCATAGCGTTTGTTTTGGGATATAAATTGACTTCCTAAGGCTAAATTTCGCAATAAATTGTCTTGAGTAGATCCCGTGTAGAGATCTTGGTTGAGAACGGATCGGTAGTTTATTGTGACGTTCCAAGAAGGTGCGAAATTCTGTGTATGCAGTGCCTCTAAGCCCGTATACGAGCCAGCACCTTGGGAGTATTGAAATCGTGTGTAGGGTTGTCCGACTTGGTGAAATTGAAAATTCAGGGGGCTGATATTAAAGGCGGGAGCTAACGGTAAGGCCATTGAAAAACCACCTTTATACTTTTGATGACTCAAAAATTGTTGCGGAGTACCCGGAGCTCCAAGATCCATTATAGGTTGAATGCTATTTTGAAAGGGAGTGTATCGATGGTTCAAAAGCAATTGACTGTCCGTGAAACGCAGTGTATCGGTATGGAACCAAGCATATTTAGCAGAAATCTGTTTTGGGTAATAACGGGGTTTATCAGGTCTTTTTTCGGAAGAATCACGAGCGGTTGAATCGCTGTTCATCGTATTCGTATTTGTGGGCGAAAAAGGGTTTCCCGTTGGCACAAATTGCGCGTTGATAGGGCGCCACGCACATAGTAAGCAGATAAAAATCCACCGGAATAAGGATGTATTCGAAGGGTTCTGAGACACTTTATGCAAAAATGCGTATAAAAAACGACAGCCGCAGGGAATTTTTGATGAAAATAATTTTAAACTCAGGGATGTAGAATTATCTTTGGAAAATGTCATCTTGGCTCTTGCGCATTTCTATTTTTCTCTGGTGTTCTTCTAAATTCCTAGTGGGAACGGGCATGGCCTTGGCTTTTTTATCGCCGATTGAAGGATTTATTTGGAGTTTATTAGGAGGTATAAGCGGATGTTTTATTTGGATTTTTGGAGGTAAAAAACTTTTGGAATTATGGTCGACTTATGTGAGTAAAGGAAAAAAGTCGAAAGTTTTTTCTAAAAAGAATCGTTTTCTTGTGAAGCTTCGATTAAGGGGAGGATTGTTTTTAGTGGCATTATTGACTCCGCTCATTTTGAGTATTCCTGCCGGTTGTTTGTTCTCTACAAGTATTGAGGGAAATCCGTATAAGGTGTTACGCATTCAATCTTTGTCGGTATTATTTTGGTCGGTATTGATTTTTGGATCCAAAGCATTTAAAATTTGGATGCAATCTTGATTGGAGTGCGGAGTGTCAAATAACACGCGTTTTTCGGTTTGACGTAAAAATTGTTGTATTTTTCCGCTCAATATGGGTACCTATTTAAAAAGAATTGCAACGCCTGTAGTTTTGTTTATGTTTCTTTTGCTGAATCCTGCTTGCAAGCGTTCGGCTGTTTCTTGGGATGTAGATCAAACTGTGCCTTTATTTCACACGAGTTTTTCATTGAACGACATCGATACTAAATATTTAAAATATGGTGTTTCAGATTCGGGATATCGTTTGGAATATGAGAACACCTTGTATTCTTATCGAATTAACGATCTGCAAGTTTCTGATACGGGTATTGATGCATCCTTTAATTTAAGAAAATTACGCTTGAACGATCAAGTGATCAATAACACGGTTACCTTAGGTCAAATTAACCCCTTATTCAATTTACTGAATGGGCAAACTACCGATATTCCGGCTCAAGAACAATCGAATCTAGAACCCACAGATATCGATGCCTCTGAATTTTTTGAAACGGCGACTTTGGATACGGGTTTTTTGGATATCAGTATTACCAATGATTTACCCGTTAACATTAAATTAATCGTTTTTGAATTGCGCAATAGTTCTGATAATTCTTTGGTTGCTTCAGATTCCTTCAAACAAATTGCACCCAAAGGCGGAAAATCGGTTAAAACGATTGACCTAGCGGGTAAAACCGTAACAAAAAATTTAAAAGGATCTATCAGGCGTTTGGAAACAGATGCAAGCGGAGGACCTGTGCTCATTGAAGCCAATAAAGGTTTGACGTTGAGTCTTGGAGTTCGCAACTTACGTCCAAGTTATGCCGTTGCGGCATTCCCAACCCAAGATGTAATTGATCAGGACGAGGGCTTGATTTTAGACATGAACGGAGCCGAGATTAAGTATTTTAAAGTGAAAAGCGGTCGCTTGCGTATTAAAGTAGTGAGTACCATTCAGGAGAACATGAGCATGGTTTTGTCTCTACCGGGAACTACGAAAGACGGAAAGGCTTTTTATCAAGAATTATCGCTTCCTGGACCTGCAGGCGTGGGAGTAGCCACTACCGAGCAGATTTATGACATGAGTGGATATTTATTGGATTTCAGAGGGAAAAACCCCGAAATTACGGATACCGTTAATACCTTTCATCAAATTTTAAGGGTAACACTTGATAGCAGCGGACGCAAATTGGCGGTTGGTTTGAACGACAGTATACGTTTGGAATACCGATTGGAGGGTTTGAAGCCGGAATATGCAATAGGATACTTAGGCAATACGCTTACCCGCACTGGAATGGATACGGTAGCTTTTGATTTATTTAAAGGTTTAGACGGCGATTTGGGTTTTAAGGACGTAAAGATGGACTTTGCCTTCCGCAACAGTATTGGTGCTGAAGGCCGATTGAAATTGCATCATCTAAAGGGATTCAATATCTTTAACAATCGCTCGGAAGTTTTGGATGCCGATCCTCTGAAAGATTTTGTTTTGGTTGGTAAGCCCGAATTTAAAAGAGATGCCTATACAGAAACCCGTTTTTCATTGGGAACCGCAAATTCAAATATTAAAAATTTCTTGGAAGTGCTACCGCAACTCTTGGAGTACGATTTGGAAACAGAGGTTTCGCCAGGGGGCAATATCAATAATTATCAGGATTTCGTATTCGATAATTCTCGGATGG
>JAULUW010000251.1:0-8221 GCA_032111345.1 Bacteroidia bacterium | reverse complement strand
CCCCGCTTACCCCAGGGAGGTAATTTAAAACGGAATGTACGCGCTCTGGAATGATGCCGTTATCGGTCATCAAATCCAAATCTCCTTGGCTTGCGCCCTCCTGATTTGGTGTGATTTCAACAGTCCGTGATTGGGTAGAAAAATTCGATTTTGATCCGGGCGAATAATTGATCAAATGACCGTTAAAATGATGCATCAACTTTGGTTGACCCGGCACCAATTCCAAAGCGCGGATATAGGTTTTCTTGGGAAGCTCCGCTGATGCTTTCATCAAGAAAAAGCGATCTTGATCGCCCTGCTTAAGGGAAACAGAATCCAAATAAAGCACATAATCCGGTGTTCCTAAAGCACTTTGAAAGGGTTTCACTTGCGACAATAAGGTATTGGGATTTTCACCAGACGGACAGCCATTTTTGACCCAATTTTGTAAGGTTTGAATTTGCGCTTCGGTTAAGGTTCTTTCTCCTAAAAAATGCTGATAATTTGGATCTGCGGGCCAGGGGGGCATGTATTTCAAAGCCGTAACTTTTGCAATCGTTTTAGCCTTTTTTCGTACTTTTTCATACGAAGTCAAGGTAAATGGGGCTCCCCCGTTTTCTCTGTGACAGGGCACGCAATTATCCATAATGATGGGTTCGATGTGCAAATCAAATACGGGATTTTCTATGCCCGCAGAATCCCCCGTTGTAGTGCAACTTCCAATAACGAGGAACAGCATCAATACAAGACCTGTAAAAAGTTTATTGCACTTCATAATCTTCTATAAAACAGCCTTTTGCCGTTTGAAATTTAACCTTTGCGTTTTTATTTAGTTGGATTTGTGCAATCGCATGGGCTAAAAATGCCTGTTGCACCACGGTTCTTGAAAGTCCAGTTTCATGCGCACGATCGTCGATAGCGCCTTTGTATAAAACGGTCCCATTTGCATCTAAAATCAGGGCTTCCGGATACACCTTCAATCCGAAATGCCTTACCCATAAATGCGTAGAATCGTGAATAATTTCCCCCGAAAGGCTTTGAGACCAATCAAAGTTCCAAGTTTCATTGGGCAGCAATTTTAGGAATTTGAAACTCCAATTTTCGGGCAAAGAATCGTGTATTTCGCGTAAGGTTTGGGTGTAACGGATGCAAAACGGGCATTCATTGGAATAGGTAACCCATAGATGATAATCGGCGGTTCCAAGTTGTTTTTGTATTTCGGGGGAAACGGATTCACGACTTTGCCGGCAAGCCGTTATCGTCAGCGCCAGGAAGCTACAGAGCAGTGAATAAGCGGTTTGTTTTAGCATAATCCCATAATAACATACCAAAAGATACGGCGACATTGAAGGAGTGTTTGGTTCCCAATTGCGGAATTTCGACACAATAATTTGCGGCATCGATAACCTCCTGCGATACCCCATCGATTTCGTTACCCAAGATAAAGGCCACGGGGCTAAAATCCAACTTGTTGTGCATTAAATCTAGCGCGCCTTCTGCTTGTTCCAGTGCAATACAGGTATAGCCTTGGTTTTTCAGTTGCAATATGGCTTCGAGGGTAGATTCATGGTACTCCCATTCCAGCGATTTTTCGGCACCAATAGCCGTTTTGGTAATTTCGCGATGTGGAGGGGTTCCGGTAATGCCGCAAAGCAAGATTTTCTGAACAAGAAATGCATCAGCAGTTCTAAAAATAGAACCTACATTGTTCATACTTCTTACGTTATCGAGCACCACTACAATGGGCAATTTCGGGTGGTTTTGAAACTGTTCGATTGTTTTTCGGTGCAGCTCGGCGTTCCGCAATTTCCTCATAAGGCAAAGATACGGATGCTTTTGTTGAATAAAGGGGGAAAACTGATGTGGATTTAGCGGTTTGTGGGACTTATTTTCGTAGGATGAGTTCATCGACCGCATCAAAGAAGGAAACGCCTTTGATGAAACAATACAATCAAATTAAATCGCAATACCCTGGGGCAATTTTGTTATTTCGGGTGGGCGATTTTTATGAAACCTTCGATGAAGACGCCCGAGTGGCAAGTAAAGTCTTGGGTATTGTACTCACAAAAAGATCTAATGGAGCGGCTTCAGAAATGGATTTAGCCGGATTTCCTCACCATTCTTTGGATACGTATTTGCCAAAATTAGTCCGCGCAGGATACCGAGTGGCCATTTGCGATCAATTAGAGGATCCCAAATTAACCAAAACCATTGTAAAACGCGGTGTAACCGAATTGGTTACCCCCGGCGTAAGTTATAATGATAAAATACTAGAATCGAATGAGAGCAATTATTTGGCTTCGCTCCATTACGCTGAGGGAAATTGGGGAATCGCTTTTTTAGATATTTCAACGGGTGATTTTAAGTGCACCGAGGGCGATTTGACCCTTATTCAAAAAATGATTGCCAGCTTCAGGCCCAAAGAATATGTTTTTTCTAAGGGGCAATCGAAGCGGATATCCGAACATTTCGGACATTTTAAATCCCAACAATTGATTGAAGACTGGGTATACCAACTGGCCCATGCAGAAAACTGTCTGCAAAAACAGTTTAAGACGCAAAATTTAAAAGGATTTGGGATCCAAAACCTCAGTATTGCGGTTATAGCTGCGGCAGGCGCATTGCATTATTTGGAACAAACCCACCACCACCAAACCGCGCATATACAAGAGATTCAACGCATCGACGACAGTCAATTCGTTTGGCTCGATGGATTTACCATTCGAAATTTGGAATTGGTGCGTCCGATATATCCTGAAGGTCGCAGTTTATTGGAGATTATCGATCAAAGCACGACTCCTATGGGCAGTCGCCTCCTGCAACAATGGATGTTAATGCCTTTAAAGGACCTAGCCGGTATCCAAGAACGATTGGAAACCGTGGGTGTTTTTGTGTCTGATTCTGAATTATTGACTGGAGTACAACGCGAACTGAAAGAGATTGGCGATCTGCAAAGATTGTGTTCCAAAGTAGCCCTGCGCCGCATCAATCCCAAAGAATTACTTCAAGTTTCAAGGAGTTTAAAAGCCTTAGAATCCTTAAAAATACTCCTGGGAAAATCTACCTCCATACGTTTGCAACAACAAGCCAAACAAATCCGAGATACGCATTCTATTTTTCACAGTATCGACGAACATATTGCTTCCGATGCACCCGTAAATATTAGCAAAGGAGGCATTTTCAATGCATCCGTAAACGATGAATTGCGGGAATTGCGCACTTTATCGGTTAATGGGAAAGACCGACTGATCGAAATCCAACACCGAGAAATCGAAGTTACGGGCATCAGTTCCCTGAAAATTGGGTTTAACAATGTTTTTGGGTATTTTTTAGAAGTAACGCATGCCCATAAAGACAAAGTTCCCCCACAGTGGATACGCAAACAAACCCTTACCAATGCCGAACGGTATATTACTCCTGAACTTAAAGAGTACGAGGAAAAGATCCTGAATGCCGAAGATCGGATCCATCAGATAGAATTGCAACTTTGGGAAGATTATTTGAACGTATTGGCGGAGGCCATTTTAAGCGTTCAGCAAGATGCACAACGCGTCGCCGAATGGGATGTATTGGCCGGTTTTGCTGCAGTATCGCAGAAACGCAAATACCACAAACCTACGGTTAGTGAAAGCAAGGTTTTGCACTTAAAACAATGCCGACACCCCGTTATTGAAGCCCAATTGCCCCCAGATCAAAGTTATGTGCCGAACGATATTTATTTAGATACGGAAAGCCAACACATGATCATTTTAACCGGTCCGAATATGAGCGGTAAAAGTGCCGTGCTCCGTCAAACCGCTCTTGCTGTTTTGATGGCACAAATGGGTTGTTTCGTACCTTGCGAATCGGCGGAAATTGGTCTGATTGACAAAGTATATACCCGAGTGGGCGCTTCCGATAATATCAGTTTGGGAGAAAGTACCTTTATGGTTGAAATGACCGAAACCGCAAGTATCCTCAATAATTTAAGCGATCGCAGTTTGGTATTATTGGATGAAATTGGTCGAGGCACCTCCACCTACGACGGAGTAAGTTTGGCTTGGAGCATTGCCGAATACATCCAAAGCCATCCGGGCAAGCCCAAAACCTTGTTTGCTACCCATTATCACGAATTGAATGAGTTGGAAGAAAAACTAAGTGGGGTTAAAAATTACCATATAGCGGTTCGCGAAAGTGGACAAAATATTGTTTTCTTGCGCACATTAGAACCAGGAGGTAGCGAACACAGCTTTGGTATACAAGTTGCGCAGTTGGCAGGAATTCCAAATCAAGTATTGATTCGCAGCGCGGAAATATTAAAGTCCCTAGAGGATTCTAGACTAAAGAATCAAAACCGCCAAACCTTGAAGCAAACGGAAACCAAACCGGTGTATCAAATGAACATGTTTCAAACCGCTGATCCTCAAGTAGAAGAGCTGAAACGCAAGTTAGAAAAAGTAGATGTCAATACGCTTTCGCCAATTGAAGCCTTGTTGAAATTACAAGAACTTAAAAATATTCTTAAGGCTTAAAATGCGTAGGTAACCCCTACCGATGGCATGAAGGGCAATTGATTAACTCGCGTATTACGAACCCGATCGAAATAGAAAATATTGGCGCGATCGTACACATTTACAATGCTTATGATGGCTTTAAATTCTCTATCTTGGGGTAAATTCCAAATTTTGGTAAGCGATACATCCAAACGGTGGTAATAAGGTAATCGGCCTTGATTGATGTTTCCATAAAGGATTCCTAAGGATCCGTTTTGACTGCTATAATCGGTGGAAATACCCTCTTTAAAATCGTATTTTTCGTAATAGCCTTGTGTTTGAGTAAAAGGAAAACCGCTTCCTAAATTCCACCGCACCGAAACATCTAATGGATTTTTCTTGCTGATGCTATAACTCACCACAAAGTTGGCGTTATGGCGGCGGTCGAATATGGGCTGATAGGTTTGATATCCATCAAAACGGTTTACATAGGTCAAGGAATACACACTCCATATATACCACCGTTTATCTTGGTACTTAAGGGAAATATCCCCACCATAAGCATCCCCTGTTTCAATTACAAAGTCCTGTCTAATGCGCTCGGGTTTGTCTTGATTGAATTGGTCGTCATCGAACAATTTATCGCGGTTGATATTGGTAATTTGGTTAAAAATTTTAACAAACCCTTCTATGTTAAGGGTCATGTTTTTACTCAATCTGAAATCCGTACCAATTACTGCATGTTCCGCTTTTTGCAATTTGTGGGTTACGGGTTTGCCATTGAAATTTTCGGGTAAGTTATCTGGTCCAGATAAGAAACCATAAAAGAGATTCACAACGTCGCGATCGCTTATGGCGGAGAGTAAATTTTGGGAGTAACGACCCAAGGCCATTTTCAAGCCCCAACCTCTAAATGGCGTATAGCGCATTTGCAATCGCGGTTCGAAACTTCCGTTTGCCAGCGAGGCATAATACTGGGTACGCAAACCAAAATCCGCTACGAAGTTTTTGCGAACAAAACGATAATTTACAAAGGCATTGAGCTCGGTGGTGCTTTCTAACTGACTAATTCGGCGGTTGTTGCTGTTGTAAATTTGAAAATTCGTTTCAAAACCATTGATTTCGAGACCCCATTTTAAAGCGTCTTTTCTGAAATTATAATTAAAGTTCATTCCCAAGTTGAACCCTCCGATTTCACTGCTTCGAGGTTTATTGTCGGTTTCTAGTTGCTCTATGGCATAGTTGCTATATAGGAAATATCCGTCAACCCGTGTTTTGGCTTGTTCGGGAACCACCAAAAACTTCCCCCCGATACCGTAGGATTTCCAACCATAACTGGTAGTATTGGGGAAATCGACCATATCACTGAAATAAAACCCATACAATCGGCTGTATCCTCCATTGGCGGAATTTGCGCTGAACTTCAGAAAAAAATCGGCGAAATTATAGGGCAATCTGTCAGGATTGGCATAGTTATATAGGAGTTTCGACGATTGTTTCAAGAAGGAATTTCGGAAGGAAAAAGCCAAACTTGAATTGCTTTCTCCGGCTTTGAACTTTTTGATAGGGCCCTCAAGGATCACTTTGGATGTGAAGGTATTGAGTCCAAGTCTGGAGCGCCATTTATTGCGATCTCCATCGCGGGTTTTTACATCCACAACCGCAGAAACGCGTCCACCATACTCGGCGCCGAAGCCGGCCGTATATACATCGGTGCTTTGCATGAGATCGGGATCAAAAACCGAAAAAAGTCCTATAGAGTGGAACGGGTTGTAAATCGTCATCCCATCTAACATAACTTTATTCATTACGGGTGAACCCCCTCTTATATATAACTGTCCTCCTTGGTCGCCAGAGAAAACCACACCGGGCAATACTTGCAGGTATTGAATTAAATCGGGCTCGGCACCTACTGAAGGTAATTTGGCTAATATTTTGGCGTCGAAACTTTGTACTGCCACTTGCGCATCTTTGCGTTGGGCTTTTGCAGAAATTTCGATTTCCTGCATGGCCAATATGGGCGTCATAAAAAGGTCTTTTTTTGTATTCCCCCCTGACCGCACATTAATTTGAACCACCAGCGTATCAAAACCGGGTTTAATGGCCACTAAAAAATATTCCGCCGGTTTAAGCTTGGGAATGGCATAAAATCCATCCGTTTCAGACTGGGTAACAGCGGCTTCTTCAACGATTAGAATTTGGGCACCAGATACACGATCCCCGTTTTGATTGTTGTAAACAAACCCTCTAATATCTCCCGTTTCGGTTTGCTGCGCTGTGCCTAATTTCCCCCAGAAAAGAAGAAAGAAAAAGACCAATTTCCCTGCGATTTTCATTAATTGAGCGAAAATACGGAAAGTGCAATAGATTCTCTAATTTTGCAGCAATGGTTTACCGTTTTAAAGTATGGTTTGAGAACTTCGATGAAGTTATCCGTTGGATTGATATCAAACCCAGCAGCACTTTCAAAGAATTTCATGACATTATTCAAGAATCGATTGGATTCGACAAAAAAGAATTAGCCAGCTTTTATGTGAGCGATAGCAAATGGAAGCGGTTATTTGAAATCATGCTCGAAGACATGACAGATGGAGATGAAAATGCAGAAGATGCATTACCCGTTGTTACCATGGCGCAAGGCCGCTTGCGCGATTATGTGAATGATCCGCATCAGCGTTTTATTTACGTAAGTGATTATTTGGCGAATTGGACTTTATTGTGTGAATTGGTTTCGATTGAGGAATCTAAAACCTCAGTGGCGTACCCGCTTGTGCACCGCAGTGAGGGAAAAGCACCGCGTCAGAGGGAAGATAGCAAGTTTAAAATGCTTGATGACAATGAATTTGATGTTCTGGCAGCCAAAATTTTGGCCTCGAAAGGTATCAAAAACGAGCTTATTGATGAATTTGAGCAATTTGGCCTTGATGAAGAAGACGAAACGGATTCTGAAATTAGCGATGAAGAAGGTGAAGATTCCGATTTTCCCGCTTTTGGCACAGGAAGTGACGATAGCGACTATTAATATACATGCAAAACACCCCCAAAGTATACGCGATTGTCGGTCCTACCGCATCGGGTAAAACAGCTTTAGCCCTAAAATGGGCTAAAGAATTAGACACGGAGATTATCAATTTTGACAGTCGACAAGTGTATCAAGAGTTAAATATTGGGGTAGCGAGGCCGAGCTTGGAAGAACTGGATTCGGTGCCGCATCATTGTATTGCATCGCATTCCATTTTGGAACCTTTGAATGCATCTAAATTTAGCAATTTGGCTCGTGAAAAGGCCACTGAATTGATTCAATCTCGAGGCAGTGTGGTTTTAGTGGGTGGTACCGGTTTGTATCTCGACGCATTTTTAAATGGTTTAGACGAATTTCCAGAAGTATCCCCTGAAATCAGAACTTGGGTCCAGGAAACTTATGATTTGCAAGGCCTAGAAGGGATAGTGAACGCATTAAGATCCCTAGACCCAAATGCGTTTACATGGGTACAGGAGCAAAATCCGGCGCGTGTTATGCGAGCATTAGAAATTTGCAAAGCAAGCGGCTTAAAAGTGTCTGAGTGGCGCAAAAATCAGGGCAAACCTTTTGAATACCCGTCTCAGATTTTCGGAATCGACATGGACCGTAAAGAGTTATATGGGCGCATTGATAACCGCGTTGACCTTATGATTGATATGGGACTTGAACAAGAGGTAAAATCCTTGGAAGAACACCAAAATTTGTCGGTTATGCGGACATTGGGATATCGAGAATTTTATGATTATTT
>JAULUW010000250.1:0-2861 GCA_032111345.1 Bacteroidia bacterium | reverse complement strand
GTCCTGATATACCATTGGGACTCGGTTATTCTGATTCATCTCCATATCCTTAAATGCGACTCAATAAAATCCACAAAGTAGCGACTCCGGTAAGTTTAACCGTGAAATTTTCAATGATTCTGTTCCAATCGGTTTCCTTCTTAGGCTCTAAATCAGGCTTTTCTTCTTTCTCCGGTGGAGAGGGTTGGAATTTTATTATTGAACCCGGTTTCACTTTTGGGGTTAAAACAAACAAGCCATAATGTCGCGCTCGCTTTATTTGGCCACCCGGATGCTCTACATACAATCGGCGTTTTAAATGGTCTTTATCGTACGACATTGTATAATTGCGCATGTAATAACCGGCTCTCTTCCCAGCTATAAAAGGGGCAATAATCAGGTTTTTACTCACCAAAGTATCTGTATTCGGCACATAAACAACATCGGGTTTAACGCGAACCACCAAACGGTCACCATCGACTAAGTTATAGTTGAACGCACTGCGTTTACTTCGCAATACAGAACGCAAATCAAACACTACTTGCGCCCCTTCTTTGCGATACAATTGAGCCGAATTGGCATCTGCAAAGGTGGTTAATCCACCGCTCAGTTTAATCAAATCAGACACTTTAGACGTTCCTTTAATTAAAACGTACGTGCCCGGATGAATCCACTCCCCTTCAACGCGAACCACTATACGGTCGTTCAAATTAGAAATTTGCCGAACCACCACGATATCCTCAGGTTGCAAAACAACATCTTCGAGTTTGTTCGTTTCTTTGTTAAACGGTACCGCTATTTTGATGGTTTTATTGCGTTCTCCGGATTTAAAATCCTTCGTGAATACATGACTTCTGAGAATTTCAATTTCTGTAAGATCGGCTTTGAAATTAAATCCACCCGCATAATCAATTAGGGTTTGTATGCTCAAGCCCTCTGTATAAGGAAGACTAAGGGGATTGCGAACCTCTCCTCGTATCTCTACACTAAAATTATCTTTAAAATATTCCTTTTTAAAAATTACAATTTTATCCCGTGCCTGTAACTTAATCGCTGCTTTTCCTAATGAATCTAGTGAAAATGGAAGATATTCAATTTCTCCATTCGTATAACTTCGAATTAAAAACGCTTTTTCCAAATTGGCCTCAGAGGTCAACCCTCCCGCATAATCAATCAACGTTTGAATATTTATACCTTCTTTATAGGGTATGTTTTGAGGGTTTCTTACTTCCCCACTAATTTGTATCTTAAAATTATCTTTAAAATATTCTTTTTTGAAAATTACAATTTGATCTCGATCTTGTAAAATCGTATTGCTTAAGCCCACAGAATCTAAAGAAAAGGGCATATATTCGACCTCTCCATCGGTAAATCTGCGTATTAAAAATGCTTTTTCCGTATTCGCTTCCAGGGTAATCCCTCCCGCTTGTTCCAAGATGTTTTTTAAGCCCACGCCTTCTGTTAGCGCATACCTGCCCGGAAAATAAACCTCTCCCTTCACTTCGACTTGGTTTTGCGCCTCTTCCGATTGCTGAAATACATAGATTTCATCACCGTTCTGCAATACAGGTAGTGGCTCTTTGGTTTCCCCCGAAAAATTCAAAGGATATAAGGTTCTGCTTTTACCATTCAATCGCGATAAAGTCAAACGCGAAGCATCTGCCAAGGTTGAAAAGCCGCCTGCGTACATCAGCGCCTCTTTCAAGCCTTCATTGGGAAGCAGCTCTACGGTTCCCGGTCTTAAAACTCCACCATTCAAGCGAACGCGTTTGCGCGCGGGCTTCACCAAAACAAAATCGCCATCTTCCAGGAACAGGTTGTTTTGTGGATTTACCAAAAACGCATAAACATCGAAACGATAGGCTACTTTGCCCGCTCTTAAAATCTCAATATCGCGAACACTTCCATTTCCGGTTGGACCACCGGACAATACCAATAAATTAAATACGGTATTGGCCGCCGGAATTTGATACGTACCCGGACGTTGAACCTCACCTGTTACATTGATGGACACCTGTCTTGAAAAGGACAAATCAATCTCCATTTCATTGCCGCTGATATTAATTTTTTGGGAAACCGCCGCTCGAATCACCGGCTCCAACTTGGCAAATGCCAACCCTTTCACATATACTTTGCCAATAGCGGTTCCTAAATCGATGCGGCCGCGGTCGTCTACCCGACTCACCTTGTTGAAATAACTGTTTCCAAAAACCGTTACGCTGATTTCATCTCCCACCCCAATGATATATTGGTCTGGTGCTTTTAAAGAGCGGCCATTAGAATAAGAGGGAAACCGACTTTCATCGAACAATTTAGAAATATCCCATGATGTTACAATAATATCTGAAGGAGCGGTATTGGCTGTTTTTCCTATGTTTTGGGGAACTTCGGGAATTTCGTCGCCTGCTTTGGGAACTACGCTGTTATTGGATGGATTTGCTTTTTGCTGAGTCGGGTTTGTAAGGTCTCCTTTTGGTGGCTCTGCCGGTTTTGTATTTTCGATTGACGGTTTGGTTTGGTCGTTCAAAGAACGCCCATTGGCAGCAGCGGCAGGATTGCTTACAGGCGTTCTTGTGTTGTTTTTCACCTTTGTTACCCGCTCCCTAAAGGCTTCAATCTCTACTTCCGACATCCCTCTGGCACGTGCTATTTCCACTACTTGTGCTTCCGATAGACCTGCAGATTCTGCTTTATTAATCATTTGAAGAATCTCTTGGTCTGAATAATCGCTAGCCTTGTTTTTACCGCCAGGCACTTGTGCATGAACGCTTAAAAAACTACCTACTAGCAATAAGACGCCTAAAAAAGCTTTGGGTATACACTTAAACATATCTTTTTTTTACTGTAATAATTATATAGCTTCGCCTCTTCGGTCACAGATT
>JAULUW010000249.1:0-5371 GCA_032111345.1 Bacteroidia bacterium | reverse complement strand
CGGATAGATACCCGCATGCGAAGCCCCCAAAAATAGGGGCAAGCGCAGCGGTTCGTACGACCTAAATTCGGCTATCGGAACCTTTTCAATTAAGGCTTGCGGATGTGCAAAGGGTAGGGGTGTATTGGGACAATTGCCTAAAGGCCATTTCATTTTATAATGTCCCCAATTTGGGTCTACGAGAAAAAGTAAAAAACACAATTGGGGACTGTAAACAGGGGGATTCATAAAAATCAATAGCGTGGCATCAATCGGCGACTTCAGTTGCAGGTAGGGGCGTAATAGGTCCTGAAATTTGCAGGGCTGCTAAGCGTTTTGGATCCAATTGTTCCCAAGGATATTGAGAATTTCCAAAATGTCCGTAAGTCGCGGTAGGCAAATAAATAGCTCGTTTGAGTCCCAATTCTACTATAATATCATTGGGTTTTAAGGGAAATACATCGCGTACCAAGCGCTCTAAATTTCGTAAATCGCAACGGTGTGTGCCAAAGGATTCGATGTACACAGAGGTGGGTTCGCTAATGCCAATTGCATACGAAAGTTGCACATTGCATTTGGTGACTAAACCAGCGGCAACCAAGTGCTTGGCGATATAGCGGGCTGCGTAGGCCGCGCTGCGATCTACTTTGCTAGGGTCTTTACCCGAAAACGCGCCACCGCCGTGCGGACAGCTTCCCCCGTAAGTGTCTACAATGATTTTTCGACCGGTAAGTCCGGTATCTCCGTTAGGACCTCCAATGGTGAAATTTCCCGACGGATTGATGAGGTATTCCGGTTGTTTAATGGCAATCCAATCCTTTAGAATGGGCTCCAATACATGCAGGATGATCGCGGCTTTTATCTCTTCTTGGCTGACCTCGGGAGTGTGCTGAGTAGATACGATTACGGTATCGACCGAAACGGGGATATCCGCTTCATAGGTTATGGTTACTTGCGCCTTGGCATCGGGTCTGAGCCAGGGCAGTACGGAACGGTCGCGCAACTCGTGGAGTTTTTTAACAATTTGGTGGGATAGGGTAAGGGCAAGCGGCATGAATTCAGGGGTGTCGCTGCAGGCATATCCAAACATCAAACCTTGGTCGCCGGCACCGCCGTCGACCACACTCTGAAAAATTTGTGGACTTTGCTCGTGGATAACCTGCTGAATGTCTGCCGTATGCCAATTAAAGCCCACTTCATCGTTATTATAGCCGATAGCATCCAGAACTTGTTGGGCGATGGCAACGGCGTCCACGCTTGCGTGGGAAGTGACTTCTCCAGCGATGAGCAGTTTTTGAGTGGTAATGAGGCATTCTATTGCCACTTTTGCATGGGGATCTTGAGCCAAGTAACGGTCGAGAATGGCATCAGAAATCTGATCTGCGATTTTGTCGGGATGACCGGCGGAAACCGATTCACTGGTAAATTGATAGCGGTGTTTTTTCATCTGTATGATTGTTTAGGTGTTTCAGAATAAGAACACGAGACCCCCAGAGTGATGGGGGCAAACAGATCAAAACCGATGAAAAATTCACGGTTACAATCACAGCAGCACAAAACAAACTACAGTATGGCAAGGCGATACCTGGTAACAAAAAACAGTTGCGACGGATGGTGGTTTTCATTTCCCTTTGTTTTTGACGTTGTGTCCGCATCATTTTACCACCGTAGCAGGGTTAGTGCTCGGTTGGTGACCTCCAAGGGTCTCGTGATACTGTCGCAAAATTATGCCGGCGTTTTGGAATTTCCAAATTTCTTTTTGTGAGAAATCAACCTAGTATCTCAAAAATATTTAAAAGACTTCTATTGGTTAAGGCCTGCAATTTATTGAATTACAGGCCTTTCGATTGTGTTGCTTTGGGGTTAAGGAATTTGACAAAAGTCTCGGGATTTTACAATCCTTAGTTCCGTGCCTTCTTCCGCAAGGCTATTGGATTTCTATCGTGCGCTCCTCAATTACGGTATTGCCCGGAGCTTCAACCGTTTTTGTGAGAACGCTGTAAACAACCCATCCAGAATCGTGTATGAGAGAAGCCGTGTTCGTAATATTTTGGAGTTCTCCAAGATCTTCCTTTTTTATTTTGGGACCCTTCATACTCTTTGACAGGGACTTCAAATATTCGAAAGTTACATCGGTTAATTGCTTGGAATCTACTTCTTGAGTAGAACGGATTAGGTAGTTGTTCTCTTCGGTATTTATTTCTTCGAGGGAAAGCGTGAGCTTGGAATCAAAGGGCTTTTTTATGTTATACAAATTCGGCGTTTGAACTTGAAATTCTAATACTTCCCCCAAATTGTATTTGCCCCCATGAAAGGTATGGAATTGTTGAATGTCTTGAATCGCAGCATTTTCGATGCCCTCTTTGGAGCTGAACTTCGCTTCAAATTGATTCATGAGTATAGCGATATCTTCGTTTTTTTCAAACTCTTTTCGCAGGATTTCAAAGGATTTTTTCATTTTTGAGCCCACTTCCTGCCAGTTTTTCACACCTTGAAAAATGCCCACTTCGTCTAATTCCACTTGAATTTTCAATCCCTCATTTAAAAAGGTAAGCTTGTTGAAAAATTCATTGGAAGCATTGGAGCTGAAATTTCGATACTGCCATTCTACTAAAAATGAATTGGCAGTCGAGTCCAAAACGGTCAAATCCACATTATAGGTAACCAACACATTTTCAGTCGTATCTGGGCCTTCCAATTTGATCTTTTGTTGGGAAATAAAATAACTTTGTTTTTCTCCCAAGCTCCAATACGTAACAACTTGTGCGCTGGAATCTTCCAGATTAATTTGTCCAAAAGCAGTGGTTGTACACACCATCAATAGGAGGCTAAATAGGGTTTTCATCGTTTTATGGGGGGCTTTATATAGTTTTTAAGTTTATTTGTGCTTAATGCGGCATCACCCGCATCCATTGGCAATCTTGAAAATCGGTAAACATGTGCAATACCAATCCGATGCCCGCAATGCGTGTTCTGGGGGAAATCAATAGAACGAAATACCCTGCAATCGCATAATAGGAGTGAAGCGGATGAAATCCAATACCACAGCGATTCGGGTCAAAAATGGGATCTGCAAGCAGGTGGTCCAAATCCACCAGCATCGTAGCCAACATAATCACATACGCCTTTTTCCAACGATCTCGATACCCATACCAAGCAATAAATCCCGGCACGATGAGATGTAAGGTATAATGCACCAAAGGTTGAAGGATGGCGTACATGTTTTTTATAAAAGGCTTCAAATATATGTGATGTCCATGCAAATTTTCTCGTTCTTTGTTTTTTAATTCCCAAAAGAAATTCATGAAAGTTCAAACTCCCATTCTCATCGCCCTATTTGCTTCATTATTAGGCGTACAAACCGAATTGAACGCGCAACTTTTCAAGAAAAATCGACATAGCATCACGGCCATTATGGGCCTTGCGAATAACATGACCACCCCTTTTACGCAATCGCCGGATCCCCGTTTGAAGATTGAATATCTCAATGGCGATGCCATCGCCATACCCGTTTCCCTGCGGTACCAATATCGGATGGACCATGGCAATCGATTCGGAATCGACATTATGGGCAATCGCAATCCCTTGTATCTAAAGCCCAGCTTTTTCGATAAAGATTTCGGTTTTACGGGTCCGTCCATTGCGCTTAACAGCACCATGGTGGGGGGCAATATCCATTATTCCAAAGCGGTGGATTTTAAGTTGATAGAAATCTTCGGTTTTTTGGGATTTGGAGCGTATGCCCAATTTTCAGACCCTGATAATGCCTATACCAAAGATTACAGTTGGTATAAAAATGCAAGTCCCGAATTCTATCCCTTTGCCACCGCGGCCACGCATAAGGCCCTGAAATCTATCGTGCCCATGAGCACCATTGGTTTTGGATTGCGCTTCAAACATTTGGAAGGCGGTTTGAATTATCAAGTTTCGATTGGAAGCCCCGTGAACGATTTTGAATACGAGGGCGTCGTATTCACCAATAACATCCGCTACCGCAGTTTGGGCTATTATGTGGCCTACCGGGTAGAATTTTAAGAGGTTGCCTATTCCAAATGCAGACGTTCGGTATGCCCGTTTATTTGTATATAATAAAATCCTTTATGAAGTTCCGAAATATCGAATTCATGGAGCCGTTCACCTAAAAGCACATTGCGAAGCAAGCGCCCCCTCGCATCATACAATTTTATAAAACTTAGATTATCGGCAGTTTGAATGCCGTCAATGTAAATTTGGCCCGTACTCGGGTTGGGATATAATCGAAAGCATACTTTTGTCTTTGGGGAAGTCCAAAGCGGAGCGGAAATTCCCAATAAACACGTATCGGGTTCGATGTTCGTGCTGTAGACAAAAACGGCGGTAAAGGGTTCGCAAAAAGTTTCTTTAATAAGGTTAAGGGGATAGTTTTGTTGGGTTCCACCAAATTGACCGAAAAAATTCATGGTTCCCTTAGCGAAAGTATCTCCATTGCAATCCATTAAAGCGGTAATATGCGGATAATTGATGAAGGTCTGCGGGGTGTTTTGAAAACGCAAGCGCACTTGAAGTATCTGGGTATCCTGAGGATCTCGAAAGAGAGAATCGATGGTGAAATCTGAACACACTATGCTTTGGGCTAAAGTGGTAGTTTGGACTCCTGTTAATAGCAGTAGTAAACTAATGGTTCTGTTGATCAATCTCATAAATGGCTCGCAAATTTAAAGATTTATACGCTCCTATTATACAGCAGGTTTGGGTTGCCGGATCCTTAAAATGTTGCGCGTACTTCCTCCAAAGGGTATAAAACCTATCTGCCTGCGCAAACAACCCTTAACTTTATGGATATTGTGGAAATGATTATGGTTCTCAAAAAAAGGGAACGCTTAAAAAAGGGTAAAATACACAGCGAATTTAACGCTTTGTTCATCGGAATTTAAGATACAGAGCCTCTTGGGTTTTGTAATTTTGCAGCGTGAAAAACAAGCTTTTGACCCTTTTACGTCGTTGGGGAATTACCTATTTGAATCAGAAGCAGGTTACGGTGGCTTTTCTTGTATGGTTATTTCCTTTAGGTACGCTCTGGTTAGCCCTTTATCTATGGATATTGAAGACCTTTCGCCAAACGCGTGTTATGCCCAAGCGCAAAAAGATAGTGCAACTCTGAAAGTGACGACTGAAAAACGGAGATTTTGCAACTCGACAATTTAAGCGGACTGACTTAAAAGCGTTCATTAACAAACTAACAATAACAAAGAGCCAACACTCAGCCGACCCGCATTTTTAAATTTTCTTACCAGCCGCACATTTTAGCACATTTGGTTTTGCCCAACACACAAGCCGACCCTTCACAAAACCAAAAGAGCTAAAATTTTCCAACGCTCGACTAAAGATGTGTAAAACTTTTTGTGGACTTTTT
>JAULUW010000248.1:0-11332 GCA_032111345.1 Bacteroidia bacterium | reverse complement strand
AATCTCCAATATGCAAAACATGGACCCGCTTTTTATTGGTTTTTTTCAACTTGTTCATGAAAGGGGCAATTATCGTTTTACGATGTGTTTGGATAACGTTAACATTAGAGTCGATCCATGGGTATTTGGGGTATTCAAATGGGTTCCAATACAAAGGTTGAGCTTGAAGGCCTTGAAAGAGCATTCCAATAAATAGTGTACTTAATAAATGTAATTTTTGTATTCTCATTCTCCCGTTCTTATTTTGAAAGCCTCAAAGGCACTCAATATTTCAGTTGTTAATTCCTTTGCAAAGATTCGTTGCCCTTGTGGCGCTAAATGCCCGTCTAAACTTGCTATATGTTTACTTCTCCAGCTCAATATCCCACCTGCATCGCGGATCATTTGGTAGAAATCAAAATACGCCATGCCTTCTTCCATGGCAACATCTTTCATCCATGAATTTAAATGGGAACATGACACATAAGATTCTGCATTTTCTCCTTTTTGGAAGCCCATATCTCCGGGTCCTATTACCAGAAATGATAAATCAGGGCAATTTTTGCGGTATTTCCTGAAAACACTTCTAAATATATCCTTAGCCCATTTTTCGCTTTTAGGGTCTAATTTCAAATAGGGTACCATGTTATTCCCGTAGTGAAAAATAACCAAACCTGCCTGTTGGTCAATGGAAACATTGCGCAACAGTTCATTGGAAATGGCCTTCAACCCATCTCCAGAATGACCGCGAATTCCGAAATTATCCAGATAAATGCCCGAGGGACTTCCCTCAAAATTAAGACCATAAACCTTTAATTGACTGCCTTTACAGCGGATCTGCAAGGAACCATATAAGGCAGAATCGCCGATAAGATAAGCGTGAATTTTACGTTGCGCTTTAACCCGACTTACTTTTTTCCAAGCACTGTCTTTGTTTAATTTCCATTCTACTTGGTGCAAGGTATCGGCATTACACTGTAAGGAAAGTTGCTTGTATTTCAGTGATTTTAATACCTTAAATTGGATATAATTCCATTTTTGTCCCGCATTATTTGCTGGGATAAAAACCAATCCTGAAGGTCCAAAATCGCTTGTTTTTTTGCGGTGCTGAAAGCAATTATATTTCTTCCAATCGCCTTGTTTCCCCAATTCCAAGTCGATATAACTGGCCGGATTACTGAGAGGCACAAAGCCCATTCCATAACCACCAAAACGCTTTTGAAATACCGTGCGGACTTCTCTTGTTATACGGTCTCCTTCGACCTGAGAGTCTCCGTAATACCAAATGCGTACCGATTGTTTCGATGCATTGTTCAATCGAGCGAAAAATGATTCAAATTGGTCGGATTTTGGCGAAAAATACAAATATTTAATTTTTGCATGGAGACTGTCGATCCTTTTCACGGCTGAATCGCTTAAATCTACAGGGGTATATTGAATTCGCTGTTGTAACTTAATATCGTTACTAAGTCTAAGAGCGGGGGTATCCTTAACTTTTGAATTAACTTTCGTCTTTTTGTAAAGAGTTCCAGCTGCTAGAGCATCCGTTTCAGTACTCGTGTCTATCCAGCTAATTGAAGGATAATAAATACCTGCATTTTCCAAAAAACGTTTTGCTTCTGGAATTGAAAATAAGATGAACCCCAGACCCAATAAAGTGCCTAAGGAAAGGGTAAATAATATGGGTTTGAAATTAGACACCCGCTTTTTTCGCCAAAATCAAGGAAATCATATCACCAACGTTTTTCATGCCTATAAGTTCTTTTAGTTTGAATTTTATACCATAAAAAGCCTCTACATCGGCAATCATACTCAAGTGGGTCAGTGAATCCCATCCGTCTACTTGTTCGGCATTTAAAGTTTCGGTTATTTCGATATTGGGATTGCGAAAAGCAGTCCCAAATATGGGTTGCAATTCTTGAATTATTTGTGATTTATCCATGGTGTTTTAGAAGTTGTAATTTGCAATTGCCACTCAACAAAGATAAACGTTGAAGATCATCGTTACATTGTGTATCGTTAACAGAAAATCCTATGTACTCATATAAAGACACCGCGTTTACATTGCTTTTTAACACCTGTATTTCATAAGCGTTTTTAGGAAAGGCATCCATAACGTGTTGAATGAGTTTTTTCATATATCCTTTTCCCCGAAATTGAGGTTGCGTATATAAATGTTCCAATTGCAAAAATCCAGTTTTTCGGGGGATACTCACAGAAGATAATATTTGTAGTCTTTCTTGGGCTAATTCCCATTCTTTGGGAAGGAAATAATTCAGGATCTGGGCCTTAAGAAAATCAGATTTTTGACCATTTTGGGCTTCCACCCATGCCGATAAAGCTGCCGCAGTATGTCCTTCGGAATCCTCTAAAATATACCAATGTCCCAAATACCATGCTTGTTCAGAGATTTCTTCATCGAAAATATTCAAAATGATTTGTGAAAATTCAGGAATCGATAGGTTAAATGCTGCCGAATATGGGAAAATAACATCTCCGGACTTTTCACTTTCAATGATACTTTCGAGTATGAAGGGTAAATCAGTTTGGGTGGCGTGTCGAATATTCATTGGGAGTGGGGGCTTGATGTTTTAGATTGAAATATTTGATATTAAATTATTTAGTCAAGGAAATGGCTAGATAAATTCGTGACACTTTCTTAAATATTTACTTGGATTAAATTAAATTAAATATCCATAAACTAGGGTAAAGGTTCTCTTGGTTTTATATTCCCGTATACAATTTTCGATTAAATGAAACACGTTTTCTATATAGGAATTATATCCAGATGTAGCCGATTCCAATAAGCACTAAATAATCAAGTACTTGCGCCTAATACGTTCATGGTTAATTGCTTCTTGTCTATTTTTCCATTATCATTTAAGGGAAATGGGTGAGATGCATGAACCTGTTTAATATGCATGTAATCGGGCAAAAAAGCATTTATTTGCTGAATTGGGGGTAGCGTTTGATCGGTATCAAAAACCAAATGCAATTCCCAACCCATTTCCGTTTGAAGGGCTAAACATTTGTTTAAAACATCGGGAAAGGCTTTGTTTCCTGCGAATTCTATTTCAGAAAGTTCCACCCGGTAACCTTGTATTTTAATTTGATCATCGCTGCGGCCGTGGCAATAAAAATAACCTTCGCTATAACTGGCAATATCCCCGCTTTTGTAAAACCAAGTTTGGTTCATTTCAAAAAACTTAGACTTTTGATCTGCTGTAGCTTGCAAATAGCCCTCAGTGGTTTGCAATCCGCCGAGACACAATTCAAAATTAGGATCCATCCATAGGGACACGTGTTTCATAGCGGTACCGATACAAACAATTCCGTTCTTGTGAAGACATTCGTCCAAATCTTTAGGAACGGTATATCGGGTGCAATAAATCGTAGCTTCTGTAGGACCATAAACATTATCTATTTGGGTTTGGGGACATGCTTGTTTCCAAACTTTTAGTTGTGAAAGTTTAAGGGCTTCCCCACAGAATTGACTTACTTTTAAATGTGGCAAATCCAGTTCATCTGCATAAGGCGCTAACATTTCTACAACAGAAGGCACCATGAGTGCAAAAGTGATATCATTACTTTCTAAAGCATCATAAAGGGCTAAGGGTTTGACCAAGTTTTGTTGGGGTACATAAAAACTTGCACCGAGAATACTGGGAACGCCAAAACTCATTACGGAAAGGTCGAAACTCAGTTCGAACATATTCAAAAAACGATCTTGCGAATTTAAATCATAACCCAAAGCAAAAAAACCATCAAAGAATGCTTCTAAATTCCCGAAACCAATCGGTACTCCCTTGGGCTTTCCAGTGGTACCCGATGTGAACAGGATATAGGCCCAATCAGAAGATTGCGGCGTGAATAATTTCCAATCTGAGTTTGGGGTAGGGTGTTTTTTAACCAAAAGTAATTCAGGAAATGCAATCAAGCCGGTTCCTTTTGAATCAAAGATTTGTTGAATATTACTCGCCTCAATTATATCTTTCAATCTTTCTTTTGGATATTCGGGATTTAATGGGACATAGGCTTTGCCGCTTATCCAACAAGTGATAAGCGCTGCGTAGGTCTCAAAATCGTTCCTTATAACAACGCCGATGGGTTTGGCACTTTGGGATATTTCGGATTGGTGTGCCCCAATAAATACGGATAAATCCGCATAACTGTGGTGTTTTCCGTGGATAAAACACCAAGGTTTTTCGGCATGAGAACGTATTTGCGTTTCTATAGATTGTAAGAAACGCATGGTTTATGCATTGAGTTTTTTTGCAACCAATTCGTTGGTGGTTTTAGGGTCGGCTTTGCCTTTGGAACGTTTCATTACTTCACCTACAAACATTCCCATAAGACCAGTTTTTCCGCCTTTGTAGGCAGCTACTTTGTCTGGAAATTGAGTAAGCACTTCATCAATTATGGTTTCAATAAATCCAGAATCGGTATTAGTTACCAAGTTTAGTTTTTCCACCATTTCGGAAGCACTAGATTTTGGGGATTCGATAAGGGCTGGGAATAATTTTTGACTTGCAATACTGTGATTGATACTTCCCGATTGAATAAGTTGTATTATTTCGGCTATTTGAGAGGCAGCCAACGGGAAATCTTGAAGATGTAAGGCGCGATCATTTAAAAAACCGCGAATGGTTACACTTACCCAATTGGAAGCCGTTTTATAAGGCGCACCAAGCCGCACTAATTCTTCAAAAAAGAACGCTGAGTCTTTATCATCGATAAGCACCATGGCATCGTAATCGCTGAGTCCATAAGAATTTGTAAAACGTTCATACAAGGATTCAGGCAACTCGGGCATATCTTGACGAACGCGATCAATATCGGCGTCCGTTATAAGGGTAGGAGGGAGATCGGGTTCAGGGAAGTAGCGATAATCGTTAATCGCTTCTTTTTTTCGCATGGAAAAAGTGGATCCATTTAATCCATTAAATCCGCGGGTTTCACCTGATACAATTCCACCTGATTCGATAAGTGCAATTTGTCGGTCTATTTCAAAGTCAATGGCGCGTTTCACATTTGAAATAGAGTTCATGTTTTTCACCTCGACTTTTGTACCAAAAACCTTAGAACCTTTAGGCATAACAGAAATGTTTGCGTCGCAACGGAGGCTTCCTTCTTCCATATTTCCATCGCAAATTTCGAGGTATCGAACGAGTCGGCGAATTTCGGAAACAAAAGCATAGGCTTCATCTCCGTTTTTGATATCAGGTTCACTTACCACTTCAATAAGTGGAGTACCTGCGCGGTTATAATCAACCAAGGTATCGTAAAGGTCTTGGTCGTGCATGCTTTTACCGGTATCTTCTTCCATATGGATACGGGTAAGCCTAATTGATTTTTTTATACCTTCTTTGGTTTTGATTGGAACGCGACCTCCAACGCACAGCGGAGTGTCAAATTGGGTAATTTGATACCCTTTGGGTAAATCAGCATAGTAGTAGTTTTTACGAGAATAGCGATTCACACGGGTAATATCACATTGCAAGGCAAGTCCCATTTTCATGGCCTTTTCTATTGCCTGGGCATTGTGAACAGGCAAGGTGCCGGGGTGTCCGAGGCTGATTGGGCTTACTTGTGTATTGGGAAGCGCTCCGTATTCGGTAGAATCTGAGGAGAACGCTTTGCTCTTAGTAAGGAGCTGAATGTGAATTTCTAATCCGATAACGGCTTCGTAGGCTGACATAATGCTTCTACAAAGATAACGTAGGATAATGTGTTTTACTACCCAAAAAAGGTCTATTTTTGCAGCAGGCAGTTCGTTCTATCGACTTGTGCGAGCAAGTAGGAAAGTCCGGGCAACATAGGGCATCGCACTTCCTAACGGGAAGGGGACTGAAAGGTTCACAGAAAGTGTCACAGAAAAGTACCGCCCCGACGGGTTTGGGGTAAGGGTGAAAAAGTGAGGTAAGAGCTCACTCGTTCCGGTGTGAATCGGGATTGGGATAAACCTTGCGAGTTGAAAGACCGAATAAATCTGGATTAAAGGGCGGCCCGCCCAATCGCTTGCGAGCCAGAAGGGTAGGTCGATTGAGGTATTTCGTGAGAAATATCCTAGATGAATGATAGAAGCCACGGCAAAAACCGTGCGCACAGAACCCGGCTTACAGAACTGCCTTTTTTTAAAAAAAAAAGTAAAAAAACATTTGCATTGTATTAGTTTAAAGTATTACATTTGCACCACTCTTCGAAAGAAGCATGCGAGAGTAGCTCAGCTGGTAGAGCACAACCTTGCCAAGGTTGGGGTCGCGAGTTCGAATCTCGTCTCTCGCTCCGCAGAAAAGCCCCGAAATTCGGGGCTTTTTTTTTTGGACATTTTTAATGCGTATGGTTGGACGGCCTTCGGCCTGGTTAGACGGCCTTTGGCCTGGTTAGACGGCCTTTGGCCTGGTTAGACGGCCTTCGGCCTGGTTAGACGGCCTTTGGCCTGGTTAGATGGCCTTTGGCCGGTTAGACGGCCTTTGGCTTGTGAATATCACAAAAGAAAAAAGCCTCGTTTCCGAGGCTTTTTTTATATTTATGTCTTTAAGGTTTTAACGACGTTTTGTTTTTGCGTCAATTCCGCTAACGGGTAATTTGTTATATTTCTTTTTAGAATTTCCAACGGGAGAACCTACACGGATCATAGCGCATCGGAATCCTAAGTAAGATGCAGACTGGTCTTGATCAAGGAAACGACGTGAACCAGCGGTAGCTTGGTAAACACGATCAGTCCAGTTTCCACCTTTAATAACTCGTGCTTTGTCGTTAATTAAGGTAGTCACTCCGTAATCATAAGACAAATCAGGCTCTTCCATACCGGCTTGCATGTCTTTATAACCAATGTTATCAGACTGACTGTAGTTACGACGACCACCTTCTTTGATAGATGTTTTAACAACGTCTTGATATTTGATGCGACCTAAATCATCTTTATCGCTTAATCCGCCTGGGCCATTTGGATCCATAACTACTTGTTGGAACTTATTTCCACGGAATGGCATAAATGCATCCATATCTTCAAGAGATAAAGGACGGTATACATCCATAACCCATTCAGAAACGTTTCCTTCCATGTTATACAAGCCATAAGAATTAGGCCAGAATGAATGTACGTGAGTGGTAATCATACCACCATCATTAAGGGGACCACCTGCAATACCCGCATAATCACCTTTTCCGCGCATTACGTTCAATCGAATCTTTCCTCTGTCTGCTTCTTTACCATCTTTAATACGGATGGTGTAATCAGACCACGTATAGATTTTATTTTGATCGATGTTATCGAATTGAGTTTCTCCAATTGATGCTTTGCACGCATATTCCCATTCTGCTTCTGTTGGTAGACGATAATCTGGTAATAATATACCGTCTTCCATTTTAACTTTAAAGCGCTTTTGATCTTTCTTTTTCGCTTTGGTATAATTGCGCAAAGGCTTAGTTCCTAACATATTTCCAGCACCTCTTTTGGTATTTACGGCACCAGAGATATCCACCCCACTGAAAATACCATTATCTTGTCCTGCTAGATAAGAACGGGTATTGAAATTGTTAAATGGATCGCTATTGATGGTTTGATTACCCGCGTCAAAATTAATCAAACGTTCGCGGTCAAGTATCATTTCGTTCACACGATCTGTACGCCATTTGGCGTATTCATTCGCCTGGTGCCAATTTACACCTACTACAGGGTAGTCCTGATAGGAAGGGTGGCGGAAATAATATTCTACGAAAGGTTCATTATAACCCAATTTGCTTCTCCAGCAATTCGTATCGGGTAAAATTTTCGTGTACAAGCCACCTTCAGATGCGGGATCATTAGGGTCGATCTGAACCCCAGCAAATTGGTGTGTGCTTTGTAAGCCACTGTTGTTCGGGTTGAACACACGTTGATACCAAAATACGAAATCACCGTATTCATGGTTCGAAACCTCACATTCGTCCATATAAAAGGAATGAACGGTTACGGTACGTTCCACATTATCGTGTTCGTATTTTAAATCGGTTTCTGTGTTACCCATTGTGAAAGCTCCGCCTTCAATTAAAACCAAACCTGGACCTGTTTCTTGTCCTTTGTATTTTAATTTAGCGTAACCTCCCCATTTGGGATCGTTGTGCATCTGACCCGTGTTCTTGCTTTTAATTCTCGGACCACGGGGATCGCACGATGTAAAAACTACACCAAAAAGGGCAGTTAGCAGAAGTACTTTTGTTGTTTTCATTTTGAAATTCTTCAACATGTGTATATTAAAACGAGCGTTTATTCTTTTTTATTGCAAACTTAGGTTGAAATTCTTGATTTTCTTTTGGTCTTTAGATCTGTTTAGAACTCTGGACACTTCAAAGGACGGAATGGTTTAGAGCCTGGAGGTACACACCAGTCTATAGTCGCACTCACTTCATGACTTGATGGAATAGCGCTTCGGCCATCACTAACGGTAAAGTCATAACTGTATCCAAATTTGAATCGGTCTTTTCTAAATCCTACTAAAAGAATCAATGCATCCGCGGTGTTATAGTTACCAAATGTTTGTCTAAACCAAATACCTGTAACCAAAGGTCCTTTATTAGCGTAAAACCCTAAATTCAACTGGGTGAAATTTCTTTGCACCATAAATAAGGCATTGGGGGATATGTTATCCTCGGTAAAGCGATTACCGCCGTATTTAATATTTCCACCCATGTGTACCGTGTAACGAATAGGTAAAACTTCATCGGGGTTTTGATAGAAACTCCAATTAGGTTGTGTGATGTTGTGTGCCGCAAATCCACCATAAAACTTAGTGTTGTATATAACCCAACCTGCGTTAAAGTTAGGGTACGATACTCTGTCAGCTGCTCTTTGTTCGCCCGTAGGATTTACAAATCCTTGGGTAGGAAGAATTTCATCGCCAAAACGCAGTCTAGACCAATCTAAACTTTTTATAGCTAATGCACCTTGCAATCCAAAACGCATAACAGCAGCATTTCTACCTCTGCCTAAAGGAAGCATGTAACTATACACTCCGCTAATTGTGGTGGATTGTAATAAGCCTGACCCAGCTACGTCGTGAAAAACCATAGCTCCTACACCGCCGCCAACACTTGGAATGTGTTGATCCCAGGAAAGACCATAAGATCTGAATGTACCAGGAAGACTTGGCCACTGGTTTCGGTAATTAAGGGATACACGGCCAGCCGCCCCTGTTTGGCATACTGCAGACCCAGCTAAAGCTGGATTTGTATATACAGGAGCTGCGTAGAATTGGGTAAGTTCAGGGTCCTGAGCTTTCAATTCGCCGCTCACCAAAGCTAACATAACGATTAAAGCAATGCGTAGTGGTTTCTTCATAGTGATTCTATACTTGGGTAACAAATGTAGAGATAAAACGATTCAAATAAAAAAATATTTTGAAAGCAAATGCTTTCGTGTGTGGATATGTACAAAAAAACGACAATTTACTGATGATAAAGGCTACAGAATTAATGCAAGGAGTAAGTCAATTTTGTGGGCAGACCTGAGTCGCTCGAAAGATAAACATCAAAAAAACGTTACCTTTACATATTAAATGTAAATTTTGGTCTGATATGCATTCATTTATTCAAAAAACGCTTTTGTTGATCTTGGTTACACTCGGATCTGTAACGAACGTATTATCTCAATTTGTTGGTGATATTCAGCCATTTAAATCTGGGAAATGGGTATCCTTGTCTGTTCAAAATGGGGGCTTTTTTAGAATAACCTATTCGGATTTGGAAAGATTTGGTTTCAATCCTAATCAAATTAACCCTAAACATTTTCAGTTATTCGCTTCTCAAGGAACAGGATATCCAGATATTAACGGTGAAGTGGTTTCGGCTATGCCTGAAGTGCCCCTATATATTTCCGGTGAAGCAGACAATACAGTTGACCCTTCAGATTTTATTGTTTTTTACATAGAGCCTACTTTAACCTTTGTTTCCGACAATTTGAGGTTTCGAAGAGAAAAACACCAATATTCAAATACAATTACTGCCTATTTTGGAGTGAGTTCAGGAACATTAGGGAAACGCGTGGAAATGACCCAGGGAGTTTCCAATCAAAATACACCAACCTTAAAGTCGGGCTGTGTTTTGGGACTTTATGAAACCGATATTCAAAATCCACTGGGTATGGGTCGTGTTTGGTTAGGAGAGAAATTAGGAAATGAAACGCTAAAGCGCAATTATTCAATCGAAATCCCAGAGGGTTCAGATTCAAGTTTTTTACAATTTCGAATTGGCGCATCTATGGTAGATGAAACAGGTTCGCTTGATATTAATTATGGATCTCAGTTTTTAAATCTTTTCTTGAGAAGAAATATTTCCGGAGACGAACCCGTATATACCCAAGAATTTATGTTGAAGACACAGGAGACGGGTTTTTTTCCTTTTTCACTAAAGTTAAATAGGAATAACGGTCAATCTGCCGCCTATCTAGATTATCTGCAGTTTCAGTCGTTTTGCCAGCATCAAAAAGTACAATCACCGCGATGGTTTTATCCTCAATTGCAGAATTTGACCTTATCCAACGGGTTGCTATTTGAATTTCCAGGGGAAATATCCGAACGGTTTGCATGGGATGTTCACGATCCATTAAATCCTGTTGCTTTGCACTCTCATACTGCAAATGGAAGTCAACTTTACTTTCTTGAAAAACCAGATAAAACCACTTCCTTATGTATTCAGGAAATTTCAAAGATGAATACGCCAATTTTCATTAGTACTATAAGTCCAAATGAAATCAATACTTACAATGTTGCTACCTTATATATTACACACACTGTTTTTGAACCCACTTTAAAAAAGTTAGATTGGAATACAATTAATCCGAATAGCCGCATTGTAACTACTCAAGAAATTTACAATCAATATAGCGGAGGCGAACCGGATCTTGGTGCAATAAGGGCCTATTTGCGTTTTTTGCATTCGAATTATAGGGATGGCAATGGTAATCCAATATTGAAATTTGTGACCCTAGTAGGTTCCGCTTCTTATGACTTTTTTGATCGATTGCCATCCAATACCAATTATATACCCATCTATCAGTCTTTTGGTGAACAGAAAACATCGAATTTTAGCTTGGATGATTATATAGGGTATTTGGAAGTTGGAGAAGGCAATCCCAGATTGGATCAAAGTAAATTAAACGTGATTATAGGGCGAATTCCCGCACGAAATACCCAAGAAATTTTAGATTTTTTTGAAAAACGGAAAAATTACAACCAGTCGCAAACCCTAGGATCTTGGCGCAGTCGCATTACTTTTGTTACAGATGACATCGATGAAGCTTGGGAAAAAGAATTTACCTATGAAAGTGAGGATTATGCACAGTATATTGCTAAAAATCATCCTTATTTAAAAG
>JAULUW010000247.1:0-4214 GCA_032111345.1 Bacteroidia bacterium | reverse complement strand
TTTTATCTCCTTTATTAACCGTGAAATTTACATCCTTATATAGGTATTCGCCATTCGCAGCTTTAAATGAGGCATTTTCTACCGACAATACTTGATCGCCTACTTCGCGATTTTGCCTAAAGAAAATTCCTGGATATTTACGTGTGCTCGGTTGTATTTCTTCAATATCCAATTTCTCCAACATCTTTTTACGGGCAGTAGCTTGTCGGCTTTTAGCCACGTTGGCCGAGAAGCGGGCAATAAACTCTTGCAATTCTTTCTTCTTGTCTTCGGCTTTTTTATTCTGATCGGAACGCTGACGCAAGGCCAATTGCGAACTTTCGTACCAAAACGTATAGTTACCGGAATAGATATTGATTTTGCTGTAGTCGATATCGCAAACATGCGTACACACGTTGTCTAGGAAATGTCGGTCATGCGATACCACCAAAACGGTATTTTCAAATTGCGCCAAAAAGTCTTCCAGCCAACGAATGGTTTCTACGTCCAAATCGTTGGTAGGCTCGTCCATGAGCAACACATCTGGATTTCCAAAAAGGGCTTGTGCAATCAATACCCGTACTTTTTGGTTACCGTTTAATTCTTTCAATAATTTATCGTGGTGTTCTTCTTCAATCCCTAAACTGCTCAATAAACTTGCGGCATCGCTTTCGGCGTTCCAGCCGTCCATCTCAGCAAAATCGGCTTCCAATTCGGAAGCACGCATGCCATCGTCTTCGGTAAAATCTTCTTTTGCATAAAGGGCATCCTTTTCTTCCATGATGGCCCACAATTGTTGGTGGCCTTTAATCACCGTTTGCAAAACTGGAAATTCATCGAAAGCAAAGTGATTTTGATTCAATACGGCCATACGCTTTCCGGGATCCATATCCACTGAACCGGTATTGGGTTCGATTTCCCCCGAAAGTATTTTTAAGAATGTGGATTTACCAGCACCATTGGCACCGATGATACCGTAGCAATTGCCACGGGTAAATTTCAAATTGACATCTTCAAACAGAACGCGTTTCCCAAAACGCAAAGACACATTAGCAACCGTTAACATAAATGACTGCAAAGGTACGAATTTATCACGTTGGGATTTGACTACTTTCTTTATCTTTACTTCGTGAAACATTTCTTTTTAATAGCGCTGTTATTCGGATCCGTTTTAAGTGCTTTTTCGCAATCTAAAGTTGAGAAAGGTCATACCTTTATCTTTCATGGAAGCATTGATAAATATCCGATTACTTTAATAATGGATATCCTCAATAAGGACATTGACGCGCGTTATTATTACACCAAATTCGGCTCTAATATCGAACTAGTGGGTAGCGCCAACGACTCTGGATACACCCTGAAGAGTCCCTATGGAACCGACGCTGAAATCGAAACTTTCGTATTGCGTATTTTTCATGAAGAATTGATAGGCACTTGGCAAAAAGGAAATAAAACCTTGAATGTAAACCTTTATCGAAATACCAACCCCGCTCCTTTTTATCAACTCAATGCAGCCTTAGAGGCTCAAACAGTGGACCCTAAACACCCCAAATTGCAAGATTCAGACTATAAGGCCGAAATTACATTTAAATTTTTGTGGCCCGACGATGCGGAAACCATGTCTACGAAAATCAGAGAAATGCAATTTGAGAGCATCAACGAAAGTCAGTTAGTGGCCGAAAACGAAAGTTCCGTCCATTTTAAAGTAGCCGTGGACCCCAGAACGGTGAGGGGAATGCCCAATCAACTGATCGCTCAAATGAATCGCTACCAAGACAGCTTTTTCGCACAATACACCCGCAATGTGCGCAACGAATTAAAATCCGAAGAACCCTATATTACCCATATTTCGCTTTCCATTACCAATCGTATTATCTACGATTCCGAAAAATTCCAAGTTATCGAAGAAGCCTATTATGAGTACAGCGGTGGCGCACATGGCATTTACGGCGTTTCACATAAAACATGGGATAAAACCCAAAACAAGTGGGTAGAAGCAAGCGACCTACTCAACAAGAAACAATTGTCTAAAATCCCTAAAGCCATGAATACCCAATTCAAAATTGCACGAAACATTCCAGCTAAAGAACCCTTAGATCAACATGGCTTTTGGATTTCCCAATTTGAAGGTTTAGGGGGAGATACGTATTTTACGGATTTGGGATTATATACGTCTTTCGGTTTGTATGAAATTGCGCCTTATAGCGAAGGAATCATCGAAGTATTTGTTCCCTGGAAAGACCTAAAATAAACCTTTAAATTCGGAAAGCGGCTCAACGCATATTTCGGTATTTCGGTCGGATTTTTACACAATATAAATAACGAGTTCCCCCATAAAACGCAAAAGGCCTAATCCTCTCGGATTAGGCCTTTTATGTGGCAATCTGCAATTATTTAAAATAGTCTAAAGCCAGTTCTTTATCTAATTGATCTTTAGGCACATTCCCATTGGCATTAATTTCCGATTGGGGGTACAAGAAACGCTTCGGCATTTTGGCTCCAGCCTTATTAGAAGGAACTCCAATTGCGTTATTCGTTCTTCTCAAATCGCAATAGGTTTCAAGTTGACCGAATAAACAGGCATACTTCTCCTTTAAGATTTCCATTCTTAATGCACTGCTTACATCCGAACCTTCAATCATTTTTCCAGGACCAAAATCGGCAAGATCATACGCATCGTATTGGCCATCTGCAAACATACCTGCAAGATTTACCCTAACGTTATTCAAATGTTCCAAGGCTTTATCGTCATCATTTAAACGTGAAGCGCATTCTGCTAAAATCAACTGATTTTCTTCATAACCTACCAAAGTTGCCCCTGAATAGCTGGCGAAAATTCCATCTAAAAAGTTTGGATCTCTAGAAGAATAGTTATCGGGTGTACCAGAAGAATAGTAATATGCGAAACGTGCATCTTCATTGGTTTTGGCGTTGTGTCTTTTTGCCGTATTTCCTGAAGCGCTATCTAGGAGGGTCGACAAATAGGAGCCCTCACAAGTCATATAGCCACCGCGATTCCAATAGCAAAAATCAAAATACAGATTCCACGCACCAGGTACGTCTGCAGAGTGATTAGAAACCAAGTCTTTCCCAGCTTCTACTCCATTTGCTGCCGCAGCAGCTGCACCTGCATAATCCCCTTTTCTCAAAAGCGCACGCGCTTTTAAGGTATTGGCCACTTGTGACCAGTCGTGATTATTTTGATAAGCGCCGCTATACGCATTTGAACCCGCTGTATGCTTGATAGCCTCATCTAAAAGTCCGATACAATACTGATGTACGGCATCCATATCATCGTATTTAGGTTCGGAAATAGCGTCGTTACACGCCTCTGATTGTGGAATATCTCCCCAAAGTCCCGAAGCAGTAAGTAAAAGGTTTGCTTCGGTAATTGCTGCAACCGAATGCAATACCAAGTCGTTAGACTCCACGGCTTTCCCTTTAACAAGTCGACATTGTGCAATACCTTCTGCATACAGAGTACCCCAAATATTATCAAAATCGCCAGCGGTAAAACTATACTGTTGCAAGGATAAATATTGGCGGTCGGCACCGGTAAAGTAACCGGAGAAAATACCTGCCATACGAGCGGGTTCTCCACTATTGACCATAACATTAGCCAATTGTGCACCTGTTATCATCAATCTACCCTCAGATCCGCTAAATTGATTTGGATTTTGGGCATTGATTTCAGACATATCCTTTTGGCACGCATTGAATAATAGGCTTACCGACAAGGCCGTTGTCATTAATAAACTGAATTTTTTCATTTTTTTAGGAATTAAATTTTGATACTCAAATTGAACATGAATGATTTGGTTCCAGGATTGTTGAAATAATCCAAACCGCGACCGTTACTAACTCCAGTAAGATTGGTTTCTGGGTCCAAACCTTCAACATTGGTCCAAAGGGCTAAGTTACGACCGGTAAACCCGATACTCGCACCAGGTACGTGTAAAGCACGCAATACACTCTGAGGCAAATCATAGCGGATACTTACTTCGCGCAATCTAAACCAAGACGCATCGTATATAAATTGCTCACCTACAGGTCCGAAACCACCTCCATTGGTAGTGTACCAACCTTGGTTTAACAATACATCTCCCTTACCAAAGTTTTCAATTTTTCCGCGTACGGTATATGTTCCATCGGCATTTGGATTTACTAAATCAGCAGCCGTATTTCCATCATAATCTTTAATAGAAGTACCTTGTGCTGCGGTCAATGTTACTTCT
>JAULUW010000246.1:0-5407 GCA_032111345.1 Bacteroidia bacterium | reverse complement strand
ATTCGGGGCGTATACATAAGCCGCGTCGAAGGTTAGGCCATAAGGATTGTCCGGCCTAACTTGCGCCTCACCCTGGTCGAAAACAACGGCTTTGTCGAACGGATCCTGAGAACGCGCTAACAAGAATGCCAGATCCCGCCCGGGCGTCCAATCCCAGAGATTCTGTATGCCCACAAAGGCCGACCAATTTTCGGAAAATCGGTAGCGAACATTGATGTTTTGCAAGCTCCACCACGGTGAATAATCCGGTCTTGGGTCCCATTCTGAGGCTTTAGGTAACCGCATCGGAGAAACCAAATTGCCGTTGTAATTGCATTCCCAATTTTTATTTGGGGAAGTCCATTGAACGCTAAAACTGGCATTCATGCGTTCGGTGAGGAAGGGGCGTTCTGCAGCTTCTCCCGGTAAACGAATAACGCGGGCATCGATATAGGTAGCGCCTAAACGCACCGAAAATCCTTGGCGATTTTGCCAAAACAGGTTCCAAGAAATACCGCGATTCCATGCGCCCTCACTCGAGTTGGAGTAGTAAATGGCATTGGTGTTTTTTTCGTAATCGGGTACGATGCGATTCGAAAAACGGGTATGGAACGCATGAAGATCCGATTGTATAAAACCACGGATGCCCAAGGGAAAGGTTTTGGACCAAGAAATATTCCAATTATGACTTTCTTCCGGACGTATTTTTTCTTCGATTACAATGCGGCGGGCGCCTGTTAATGCGGCATGTTCTTCCGTAAAGATATTTACAGTTCGGAATCCCGTGCCCGCGTTCAGCCTCCACTGGCCTGCAAGTCCCAAATCCCATTTCCATGCGCCTCTCATACTGTGAATCCAGCGATGTTCGGAATGAAAATCGCCCCGAAATCCCAATAAAAAAGTGTGTTTTTTCCAAGTAAGGGCATCCTGCACGAAAATACCAGGAAGCGGGGTAATTTGGGGCTTGGGAATCCGGTTAGAATCTAGGGAAATAGCCTCGGTAGCCACCGTATTGTCGTCGTAATAGGTATAACGGTATGCCGTTCCCAGTAAGAAATCATGGTGTTTTAGGTTCGGTTGCCAGAGTAATTGGGCAAAAATCCGCGATTCTTCGGCATTAAAAAGGGTATTCCCATACGCGCTTTGTTGGCGGTGCATGACGAAAGAACTTTGAAATTTTATGGGGCTGGCCGTGGGCAAATCGTAGGTGTTCAAAAACTCTAAGCGCTGGGTTTGGATGCTTTCGCCGTACACGGAATCGCCCCCTCTAAATTCTGGCCTCCAATGCGTTTGCCCACCCCAACGGTCTTCCACAAAGCCTCTCCATGCAAATCGCAATTGTTTATTTCCTTTCCTATTATAGCTCAATTGCTGAAACAAGGATGCCCTTTTTTGAAGGGCTACATCGGTAAAGCCATCACGATTTGCATCCCTTCGAGAATCGTTTAAAAAGGCATTAATCCCGGTGAGTAGGCGCCAAGAACCCGAGTTTCCCGAACGGAAGCTGGCATCTAAATTGCTTTCCCCCCAGGTATTTCCCCAGAGTTCTATTTGTCCGCGTTCTTTTTGAGATTGTTTTAAAATTACATTGATCAAGCCCCCAATGGCCTCGCTGCCATAAAGCGTAGATGCAGGTCCTTTTACCACTTCAATGCGTTCGATAATGGAAGTGGGAATACCCATCAAACCGTAAACAGAGGCCAAAGAACTCACGATGGGCATACCATCAATCAAGATCATGGTATAAGGACCTTCCATGCCGTTGATGTGGATATCGCCGGTGGCGCAAATATTGCAATTTACTTGGGGCCTTACGCCACTCGCAAGTTGTAGGGCATCGAAGAGACTGGGGCTGGGGTTTTGAGTGAAAAAGCGCTTTTGATAAATGTCAACATGAACCGGACTTTCTGATAATTTTACGCTCTTTAAAGTGGCCGTAATAACCACGTCGTTCAGGCGGTCTTGGGTGTCGTTTTGGCCGTATCCCGGCATCGTATTTCCCCCGAAAAAAAGGAGCAAGAACACACAAACACCCTTGGAAAAGAGATTGGGGCAACGGATTAAATTGGGGAATCCAAAATCGGGAATTGGGGTTTTGGAGTCGTGAATTTGCATTTTGTATAAATGATTACAGGGAATTTTTTTGCGATTTATATCACAAAAGTAGGTTCATGCATATCGAAATAGTGTTTTTTAATCGAATATGACGGCCTATTTACCTTAGATGGCCGCATTCGGCGGCCATCAATTTGTCAAACTTCTGTTTAAAGTGAATCTTTGCGGAGAGATAAAAAAGGATGACAAAAAAACGAATAACCGTAGCCAAAGGTGATGGAATAGGTCCAGAAATCATGGATGCCACCCTTGAAATTCTAAAAGCAGCAGGCGCTGATATTGAAATTGATGAAATACAAGTAGGCGAAAAAGTCTATTTGTCAGGAAACTCCTCTGGAATAACTGCCGAAGCCTGGAACACCATTCGGGAGAATAAAGTGCTTCTCAAAGCCCCTATAACCACTCCATCTGGAGGGGGATATAAGAGTTTGAACGTTAGCATGCGCAAATCATTAGGCCTTTATGCCAATGTGAGACCTTGTATCAGTTTGCATCCTTATGTTAAGACCAAGCACCCCGAAATGGATATTGTGATTATCCGTGAAAATGAGGAAGATTTATATGCGGGTATTGAACATCAACAAACCGACGAGGTAATTCAGTGCTTGAAATTAATTTCACGCCCCGGTAGTGAAAAAATCATCCGTTATGCGTTTGAATACGCCAAGGTGTACGGCCGCAAAAAGGTTACCTGCTTTTCTAAGGACAATATTATGAAACAAACCGATGGATTGTTTCATCAAGTATTCAATGAAATTGCTGCGGAATATCCGGATATCGAAAATGAACATTGGATCGTGGATATCGGTGCAGCGAAGGTTGCCGATACGCCGGAATATTTCGATGTAATTGTAATGCCCAATTTGTATGGGGATGTGATTTCCGATATCGCCGCACAAATTACCGGCTCCGTGGGAATGGGTGGTTCATCAAATATTGGACCTGTGTGTTCTATGTTTGAAGCCATTCACGGTTCTGCACCTATGATTGCCGGACAAGGCATTGCCAATCCATCGGGATTGATTCAAGGTGCGGTTATGATGTTAACACATATCGGATTAAACGAAACGGCTGAAACCATTCAAAATGCCTGGTTGGCAACCATTGAAGATGGAATTCACACGGGTGACATTTTTAAAGAAGGTACCAGTAAGCAATTGGTAAATACCAAGGAATTTACGGCTGCGGTGATTGCGCGTTTGGGCAAGAAGCCGGCACAACTTAAAGGGGTTGAATATCGTAAAGACGCGGTATTGAATTTGCCGGAATATGTTAAAAAACCGCAAAAGCACAAAGAATTGAAAGGGGTGGACCTGTTCGTGCATTGGAACGGCACCGACGCCAATGAACTTGCGGCTTTATTGAGTCCCTTAGAATCTGAAAAAGTGGCTTTGTCGATGATAACCAATCGGGGATTGAAGGTATGGCCGAACGGATTTCCAGAAACTTTTTGTACGGATCATTGGCGCTGCAGGTATAAGCCTATTGCCGGTCATTCGATGACCAAATCAGATATTATAGCCCTTCTTAGCAAGGCGGAAGCCTCTCAAATTGACACCATCAAAACAGAGAATCTCTATGCTTTCGATGGGGTGGAAGCGTATTCTTTAGGACAGGGGCAATAACACCCGTCCGGATAATCGAGAAATATTTCGTATTCCTTATATCGTGGAGCCAAGATATAAGGAATACGATACTCGAATTTTTACACAATTCGATTCTTTTCAGTAGCAGATTTCAATCGGATAGGCGAGAGGTGCTTTGTTGGTTTTAAGCAAGTCTTGCCATTACGAATTTCTCTTGTGTACATTGCGCATGGACATTTCCGCAAGTATGTTTTCTTTAATGGTTTCGTAGAGGGATTTACGGCATACGGCACGGGCCGCTATTTGACCGAAAAGCGCCGCCAACATAAAGAAGAAAATCAGATTATGTCTGTCGGTCATTTCTAATACCAAGATTGCAGAGGTAAAAGGGCTCCGTGTTATACCGGTTAAAAAGGCTACCATGCCCGTCATGATCAACAAATTGGTATTGTCTGGACTCAATCCCAACCAACCGGAAAAGGCTGCGGAAATTGAGGCACCAATGCTTAAACTCGGAGCAAAAACGCCTCCGGATGCGCCAGAGCTGAAACAGAATGCCGATCCCAACCATTTTCCTAAGGGTACATACCATTCCAAGTACTTTTCACTGGTAAATAGAGAATTTATAATGAGGTCTCTTCCGGGACCCGCAATGCGGTGATCTAAAAAATAGGCCATCGCCGTTATGGCAGTTGAAATGAAGATGAGATAAATTAGGGTTTCGCGGCGCTTCAAAGCTTTGCGCCATGCCGATAATTTCCGAACCAAGCGGCTATACAATCCGGCAAACCAGCCCGTAAAAGCGGAGGCCAAAATAACGGCAAAAACCATAGAATAATTGATATTCACCGCCAGCGGATAGCCCAAATACAAATAACTCCCCACGAAACTTTGTGCGGTAATACCGGCTATAACCACACCAATAAAAAGGGAGTTCTTGAAATTATTAAAATGGGTTTTCGTAAGCTCTTCGATGGCGAAAACCAATCCTCCTAAAGGGGTATTAAAGGCCGCTGCAAGTCCTGCTGCCGCACCCGTCATAATCATGTTTTTGGGAGAAATACGGGGCCATCCTTTGGGCAATAAATCGTAGGTTTTTTTAAATACAGATGCTGCAATTTGGATGGTTGGACCTTCTCTACCAATAATTCCGCCGCCTAATGCCATTAAAAAGCTCGAAATGAGCTTTACGAATATGATGGGGAAACTCAATAAGCGTATGACTTTGCGCGACTGACGTTCTTCCAGAAGTTCCAAGGATGCGGTAACTTGAGGAATTCCGCTGCCAGAGGCATAAGGGGCATAGCGCGTTACGGCCCACCAAGATCCGATGAATAGAATAGGAGAAACGATGAACATCCATAATCCCCAATGCTGCAACAACCAGATAAAGGAATGTTCTGCCCATTCGAATAATTTGGCATAAAATACCGCCACCAAACCCACTACAATAGAACCTATCCAAAAGGGGAGGGCACTCAACACACTCAATTTCCACTTGTCGTTGGGAAGCCGCTCGAAGTATTCCTGTATTTTTACGTAAATCGAATTAAAACGATTCATGTAAACGGGTTTCTGATTGCATGCCTGCAAAGGTAGGTATTAAAAAGAAAATGCCCCGTAAACGGGGCATTTTAAAGATTTTGGATTTTAAACTCTTACTTAATAACTTTTACGTTTATAGCATTTAATCCTTTGCGGCCTTCTTCCAATTCGTACTCAACCGA
>JAULUW010000245.1:0-5308 GCA_032111345.1 Bacteroidia bacterium | reverse complement strand
TCGTAAAAACCATCGCTGCCGCGTTTGCGGAGCAATCCATAATGCTCTATATAATTGATGGTCTCCAATAATAAGGCACCGATAAACCCCGCAAGCAGCAAAGCCGTTAATCCATATCCCCCGAAAAGGAAATAAAGGATACCTATATATAGGAGTTGAATGCCTTGAAATTGCAACATTTCATTGGAAGGGTGAAAACGGGGTAGTTGCAGGCGTTGCAAACGTTCAAACTCCAGCTGCCATGCTTTTTTCCATGTTTGAAACATCGAACGGACCCAAAAAAATTGTACGGGTTCGTTTATGCGAGCGGTAGACGGATCTTCCGGTGTGGCTACATGCTTATGATGCCCGCGATTGTGTTCAATAAAAAAGTGCATATACAAGGAGGTCAACAACAACGATTTTGCCATAAACTGTTCCTTTTTGTTGTTGCGGTGACCCAATTCGTGAGCTACATTGATGCCATAACTGCCACATAAAATTCCCATGCCAAAAATCTTGCCCCACTCTCCAGTCCCCCAATGCTCAAAGGAAATGTGAGAAAGCGCATCCCCAAAATACAAAATCAGGAACCACTGGGTAGGCACAATGGCGTACAATACCCAATCGAAACGCTTGTCTGTTGCCCGTAATTGCAGTTGAGCGGTGCTCATTTGATTGTTTTCGGGCCCGATGATCCACTCTAAAAGCGGAATAAATCCAAATACCACTAATACACAAAGCCATGCCCATATTCCTTCGCTATGTAATGAAATCCAAAATAATAAGGCAGGAAAAAATGCAAACAGATATCCAAAGACTTTCATACGAATGATTTAAGGTGTAATTACAAAAATGCAAGTTATGAAAAATGCAAAACTTTAAGGCGTGTTAAGCTGTATAAAACATGTATTTTTGTTGCATGTCGGTTGCGTTGGACACAAAAATTGAGTTTTTAAAAGGCGTAGGTCCTGCAAAAGCCCAAGCATTGAACACCGAACTCGGCATATTTACGGTTGCAGATTTATTGAGTCATTATCCTTTCCGACATGAAGACCGTTCAAAGATTGTACCTATCATTCAAACACCGGAGTACACCGATATATACGTGCAATTGCGCGGGGTTATAATTCCAGGCGAATTTCAAGGAGTAGGCGCTGCGCAACGCTATACGGCCAAACTCAAAGATGAAACCGGCCAAATAGAACTGGTTTGGTTTCAAGGTGCTAAATGGATTGCCCAATCACTAAAAACCCAAACCCCATATTTGGCCTATGGGAAAGTGCAGTCTTTTCGGGGATATTTCAATATTGCGCACCCCGAACTTCAAATAATTGGGGAGGATATTCAACTTTCGCAATTGGGTTTAACTCCTGTATATCCGCTTACCGAAGGACTGAAACGGAAACGGGTGGAGAACAAATTATTGGCGAAACTTAGCAAGCAAATTGTAGAACATCGGGATTTTCAAATTCATGAAAATTTACCCGAATCTATGATTCAACGTTTCGCTTTTCCCAATAGAACCGATGCCTTGCGCATGTTGCATGCACCCAAAAATCCACAAGAATTAGAACGTGCCAACCAACGACTCAAGTTTGAAGAGTTGTTTTATTTACAATTGCGACACCTTTTACTTAAAGGATCTCGCAATCGCACCTATAAAGGATTGGTTTTTGAACAGGTTGGCACCCATTTCATGCGCTACTACCAAGAATATTTACCCTTCGAACTCACAGATGCACAAAAGCGGGTTATCAAAGAAATTCGCGCAGATATGAAATCGGGCAAGCAAATGAATCGCTTGCTGCAAGGTGATGTAGGAAGCGGAAAAACCATGGTGGCGCAGCTTAGCATGCTTTTGGCTTTAGACAATGGCTATCAAAGTTGTTTGATTGCGCCTACCGAAATATTGGCCCAACAACATGCCATTGGAATTAGCGAAGCGCTAGAGCCCCTTGGACTGAAAGTAGCTTTATTAACAGGATCTACAACCAAAAAACAGCGTCAGTTGATTCTACAAGCGCTTGCCGAAGGAGAAATATCCATCATTATCGGCACCCATGCCCTATTGGAAGACGACGTGCAATTCAAAGGTTTGGGTTTGGTAGTAATCGACGAACAACACCGTTTTGGAGTAGCACAAAGAGCCCGACTTTGGAAAAAAGGCAACGTATTGCCGCATGTTTTGGTTATGACGGCCACTCCTATTCCTAGAACTTTAGCCATGACCTTGTATGGCGATTTAGACGTAAGTGTCATCGATCAATTGCCCAAAGGCCGAAAACCCATTATTACCGTACACCGCAGTGAGGGGAATAGACCCTTGGTGATGGAATTTTTAAAAGAAGAAATTGCCAAAGGCCGACAAATCTATTATGTTTTTCCCTTGATTGAAGATTCACCCAAATTGGCCTTACAAAGTCTTATGTCGGGCTACGATATGGTTTGTCAATATCTGTCACCTCCCGATTATACCTACAGTTTGCTGCATGGAAAAATGAAACCGGCAGATAAGGAGCTGGAAATGCAGAAATTCAAATTGGGGAAAACCCAAATCATGATTGCCACCACGGTCATTGAAGTGGGCGTGAATGTTCCCAATGCCAGTGTTATGGTGATCGAGAATACGGAACGATTTGGACTTTCGCAATTGCACCAATTGCGCGGCCGCGTAGGTCGAGGGGCCGAACAAAGTTATTGCATCCTAATGTCTGGACATCAATTATCGACAAACGGCAAAAAACGAATTCAAACCATGGTGCGCACGACCGACGGATTTGAAATTGCCAAGGTGGATTTGGAATTAAGAGGACCCGGAGAATTAGACGGTACCAAACAAAGTGGTATTTTAGATTTGAAATTAAGCGATATCCGCAGAGACGAATCCATATTGATTGCAGCCCGTTCAGAGGCGCAACATTGGTTAGATTTTGATGAACTTTTAGTATCTGCTGAAAGCGAACCCATTCGCAGGGAATTGCAAAAAATTCCACATAGAACTATTTGGAGTAAAATCAGTTAAGATAATTTAATGAGCAGGTATTTGGGCACCCTATAATTTTAATGTAATTTCACGCCATAAAATGAGTTTTTTCACGGAATTGGGTCGCTTTGCCATCTTCATGAGGTTCGTGTTGAAACGGCCTCAAAAATGGTCGGTTTTTTGGAAAATTACGTTCCGAGAAATGCACAATATTGGCATTGAATCACTGCTCGTGGTAATGCTCATTGCTACCTTTACCGGCGCGGTTACCACCATACAAACTGCCAATCAATTACTTACTCCAAGTGATTTATTTCCTACGCAATTAATCCCCAAATTTGTAGTGGGTGCCGTAGTAAGTACCTCTAGTATATTAGAACTCGCTCCCACCGTAACCTGCTTGGTATTGGCAGGTAAAATTGGGGCTAATATTGCTTCCGAAATTGGAAACAAAAAAATATCCGAACAAATTGATGCCTACGAAGTTATGGGCATCAATTCGGCTTCCTTTGTGGCTTTACCTAAAATCATTGCCGGTTTGGTAATGATCCCCAGTTTGATCATCGTAGCCAATTTTTTACTTATCTATGGAGGTGTTCTTGCCACTCAATTTACCACGGCCTTAACTTTTGATGACTTGGTAGAAGGGGCCCGTATGGTTTTTCATTACGATTATGTAAAAATCATGATGATTAAAGGGTTCATTTTTGCGTTTCTCATTACCAGTTTAAGTTCGTTTCAAGGCTATTATACCGAAGGCGGAGCTCTTGAAGTAGGAGAAGCAGGTACCAAAGCCGTTACCAAAATTTGTATTGCCATTTTATTTTTTGACCTGGTAATCGCACAGATATTTTTAGGATTATGATTGAAGTTCAAGGCCTACATAAATCTTTTGCAGATCGAAAAGTACTTAATGATATCAATATCACCTTTGAACCGGGCAAACCCAACTTGGTAATTGGAGCCAGCGGAAGTGGTAAAAGTGTCCTGCTGAAATGTTTGGTGGGTTTATTGCAACCCGATGAAGGCAATATCATTTACGATTCACGGTATTTAGGGCATATGGACTATAAAAGCCGCCAAGATCTCCGCCGAGAAATTGGTATGTTGTTTCAAAACAATGCTTTATTCGATTCCCTCACCGTAGAAGAAAATATTGAATTTCCTCTGAAAATGTTCTCCGAATTGAGTCCTTCCGACCGATTAGATCGGGTGAACGAATGCCTTAAAAAGGTGAACTTAGAAAATTCCAATCACAAATACCCCTCTGAAATTTCTGGAGGAATGAAAAAACGGGTGGGCATTGCCCGCGCCATCGCACTGCCCATAAAATATTTGTTTTGCGACGAGCCCAACTCTGGACTCGATCCTTTAACCAGTCGTGTAATCGATGATTTACTCGTTCAAATCACCCAAGATTTAAACATTACCACTGTAATCAACAGCCACGACATGAAAACCGTAGCGGATATTGGCCACAAAATCATCTTCATTTATAAAGGGGAAGTGAGTTGGATTGGCAGCAACGCGAATTTAACCCATGGATATTCTGAAAACCCCGCCCTTTCCGCCTTCTTTAAAGCCAGTTTTTAAGAAACCGCGCATGCCCTTGCATGAAAAGCGTCAAGCCTAAGGATTTACCATAATAAAAGTTTTCAGGACTCTGAATTTAAGGTACTAGAGTTGAGACCTTGCTTCGATTAAACTCGAAGCCTTTGCCGATTAATACTTCGAGAATCAATCCTTACGAACCCGCCTTAAATCCAAACGATTGATAGGGTCATTCCCCAATCCTTTAACGTTTTTTTGAATCAGTCTAACGCTTTTATCGTAGTAAAGAACCACAATTGGGGCATCGGAAACCGTGAGTTGATTTGCTTTATTAACGGCCGCATCGCGAAGGGCGATAGCCAAAGGTTCTTGTGCCGGCAAAAATGCGATTTGTTCAAAGAGCGCATCGAATTCGGCAGATTGGTACTGCGTGTAATTGGGACCGTTTGGTGCTTTATAGGGCCCATAAAAACAGGCCAAATAATTTTCAGCATCGGGGTAATCGGCTATCCACGATCCTCTAAACATGCCCAATTTCCCGGCATTTCGCAATTGCCGCAACATGCCCCCCGTTTGAATTTCAATTTTAACCGGTATCCCAATTTGCTTCCACGCATTCTGCAAATAAACCGCCATATCCAAATAATCGGCGGTCGTACTTAAAACTAAGGGATCAAACTGTTTGGGATTTTGGAAATAGGCACTTTTCAAATAGTACGATTTGGCCATTTCCAGATTATAAACAGCGGCAGGATTATTTCCTGCATTGGGGGTTTCGGGGGAAGTTGGACG
>JAULUW010000244.1:0-5613 GCA_032111345.1 Bacteroidia bacterium | reverse complement strand
CATGGTTTTGCAATCTAAGGGGGCGGTAGATTTACAAATTTCTCAGAGCAGTCAAGTTGAATTTCGACAATCACAACAGCAAGTGAACTTTGTTTTTAATAAAACCAGTGCCAATTATTTTATGCCTAATCCGCATCGCGACATGACGGCTGTTGTGCTTCAAAATGCAGATTGGAATACGGCAATTAGCAGTTTGAAACCGCAGTTTATTAAGAATGAAATGTTTGTGTATAATCAAATGCTGGGGTCTCAATTCTGGGGGAATAATGAATTTAGATTTTTCGATATACGCAGTTTGCAAACCGCTGCAGCCGGTGTAAAAAGCAGGGAAAATATAGGAGGGCAAAAACATGTTTGGTTGGTGGCCGACCGAACTCGGACCACCGATGCATATTCAAATTGGAAGGATTATAACGGCCGTGTATATTATGATAATCGCGATGTGCCAAGCAGTTATCCCGTAGAAAGCGATTATTGTTTTGTGCATTTTACCTTGCTTTCGGATCCTGTAGAAAAAGATGTTTATGTTTATGGGGAACTTAGCGATTGGTGTATCAAGGAATCGCATAAAATGTATTACAATTCGGAGCGCAAACAATACGAAGCGGTTATTCCCCTAAAACAAGGCTATTACAATTACATGTATGGGGTTCAAGAAGAACGCAGCGATGCGATGTTGAATTTTGTACCTTTTGAAGCTTCCCATTCTGTAAGCGAAAACAATTATATGGTGCTGATATATCATAGAAATCCAGTTCTCCCTTACGACGAATTGATTGGTTATGGATTGAATAATTCGCAACCCAATCGCTAAATAGGTGCACCACATTTTCCATTAAAGGCCTTTATTTTAAAGAATATACGCGCATTCCATTATAAGTACCGCCCTTAGCGAAGGCGCTCATTACAGCAGGAGTTTTGAATCGTTCTTTGGGACTTTCATAGATGGCAATCAAGGAATCTTGTGGCCTAACCTCGTGTGAAAGCAGCACTACATGGTCGTAATCTGACCAATTAAAGTGTTGCGGATAGAAGTCGATACCATAATCGTACCGTTGGTGATTCCGTCCTCTGTGGGCATGGTAAAACCCAATCGATTCACCCAGAATGAGTGTCCGTTTTTGGGTTGGATTGGGTAGGTATTTATGTAGGAAGTCGTGAACGCCTTTAGGATTTCTTGCTTGGTATTGCAAAACAGCGGCAGCGTGCCGACCCATGAAAGAAAGACTTACATTGGCGAGAAGGAGTAAGCAAAACGCCTTCAACAGTGGAATTTGGGTGTTGATTCTATTAGAACGGAGTATCAGCGCAAATCCTATAATCCAGAAAACTGGGAGATAACGGTATTGAGGTGTCATCACTCCAAAGACAAGAATAGCACCTAAAATCCAACCTAAATAGGTCCATTGTTGGGGTTTTAGCCATGATTTTTGTTTCAAAAAAAGCAAGGGGATGAGCACCATTAATCCATAAAAAAGCAGGGGCATCAAGGGCTGTTCTTTGTAAAATGGATAAAACCGGAACCACAAAGAATTTAAGAAGGGATGGTGGGGCATATCTGTTTTAACCAAAGTGTGTTGTTGGGCATGGAAGCCCATTTGTTCGATAATTATTTCAACATCGAAGTTTACAGAGGCCAGAAATGCAATGCCGGGAATGGCACAAATGAAGGTAAAGAGAATCCGCTGATAGGTTCCAAGTTGTAAGATTTCGGCTGCGATCCAAACCAGAAGAAAGGGCCAAATATAGACATGGGTCATGGAAAGAAATCCCAAAAGCAGTGCTTTGGGCAGCCAGTGCCGTTTCTTGTCTTGAATGTTGAGGAAGGCTAGGGTTCCGAAAAGAATCAAAGGTTCCACGCGCATGCTGCGCGAAAGTTCAAAGACGGACTTGTCTAGAAAGAGCAAGGCCACCCAAATCCCAGCCCATAATGAATGTAGGGTTGTATTTTTGGTTAAATACCTGTAAAACAAAAGGATACTTCCCCAAACAAGCAATAAAAAAGGCAGACGGATCCAGAAAATTTCGACGGGAATAAAGGTCAAGTAAACCGTTTGAAACCATTGAATTCCGGGCAAATAGGAGGCAAAAAAGCGGTCGGAATTGGGATTTGGCCATAATTTTGAAGTGTAAACGCCCTTTTCGAGATGTTGTATTGCAGGATCTAAATTCAATACTTCATCGGTCCACGCAACGGGCAAAGCATCTAAATTTATGAGGGAAAGACACGCGTAAACGAGGAAGAAAAAGATAAAGGGTAAGTGGGATTTCAGGGTCTCCCTCATAGGGAAATGGGTTTAGGCGAAGTGAAGTAAAATGGCGCCTTTATCAACGGCTTGACCGGAGCTTACTTCGATGGTTTTAATGTGCGCATCAATGGGAGATTTGATGGCATTTTCCATTTTCATGGCTTCTAGGATTAACAGGGTGTCACCTTTTTTAACGGCATCCCCTGCTTGAACTTTTACATCTAATACCAATCCGGGCATGGGTGCTTTTACCCAGTCAATTTTTGGAGTAAGGGCGTCTTGAAGTCCCATGGATGCTAATATTGCATCTAAAGGTTCGGTAATTTTTAAGGTATGCTTGGCACCTTGAAATCGAAGGGTTACTTCTTTGGTACTTTTGTCGATGTTCAGGCATTCGAATGTATGCACTTTGTTAGGCGTGATGATCCACAGGGTGTCTGCATCGCGTTGCACGATTTCGATTCCTCTTTGCACATCTTTAACATATATATCTTGGTGTTTTTGCAGTTCGATATGTTGGTTTTGGGAGCTTACTTTCATGATTACACAGTTCTATCAATGACAAAATTAACCAATTCGCGGAGGTTTTCCTTATAGGGTGATTGGGATTCGATATTATCCAAGACTTCAAATGCTTGATTACGCAAATCGTTCATGGTTTTTGTGGCATAGGGTATCCCTTGGTATTTTTGGATGAATTGCAACGCGGCTTGCATTTTAATTTCATCAGGTGTTTTAGAATTTATTAAAGAACGTATTTTTCGGCCCTCGGCTTTCGGGGCTTGGCTGAGGGCATGAATTATGGGAAGTGTGAGTTTTTTCTCTTTAATATCGAGACCAGCGGGTTTGCCAGATCGATTTTCCCCCAGATCGAAAAGATCGTCTCGTATTTGAAATGCCAAGCCAATCAGTTCCCCAAACTGCCTCATTTTTTCTATTTCTTGGGGATTTTCGGTAGTCGATTTTGCGCCGATTTGACAACAAGAGGCTATTAAAGAGGCTGTTTTTTTGCGTATTATCTCAAAATAGATTTCTTCGTTGGCGTTGGCAGCTCTTGATTTTTCGAGTTGGAGTAACTCTCCTTCACTCATATCTTCTACGGCTTTGCTTACGATTTCTAGGAGGTCAAAATCTTTATTTTTAACACTTAAAAGCAAACCTTTGGATAGCAGGAAGTCACCAACAAGGACCGCAATTTTGTTTTTCCAAAGTGCATTGAGGCTAAAAAAGCCTCTGCGTTCGTAACTTTCGTCTACAACATCATCGTGAACGAGGGTAGCTGTATGCAGCAATTCAACGAGAGCGGCTCCGCGGTAAGTGCGTTCTGAAATTTCCCCGAAGAGTGCAGCGGAATACAAGACGAAAATGGGTCGAATTTGTTTTCCTTTGCGTTTCACGATATAGGTCATTATCGTGTCTAGCAAGGGTACTTGAGTTTTCATGCTTTGTCGAAATTCTTTTTCAAAGAATTTCAGTTGCCCCTCAATAGGTCTTTTTATCTGCTCAATTGATGCACCCATAGCGCTGTGCGAAGGTAGGTATTTTGCATCAAGGAATTTTAGCGGATTCTTGGGTGGATGTCTCGAATTTTTACGGAGAGTGGCGAGGTTTGAACGGAAGTGAAATCCTTACAGAATAAGACCTTATTGATTTATATTTGTTGCATGTACGGCAAAAGGATCTGCGGAATTGCGTTAGCGGGCGTGTTTTTATTGGCCTTGGGTTGTAAAACAAGGAAAATAAATATGGAAGTAAAACAGAATAATTACGAAAAAATGGTTGGAGTATTGGCGGGTCATTTTGCGAAAGGAGACTCAACGACCCGTGCAGAGACGGCACAGTTTCAGGGTGTTTTACAAAAGAATTATGAGGGGTACAACCCCAAAACGGAGTCCATAAATGCCTTGAATTCGATTTTTATTAAAAACAAAGACATTCGCATTGTAGTATTAGGCGGGAATTGGTGTTCTGACACGCAGGAGGGGATACCTGAGTTGTGTAAGGTGTTGGATCTGTCGAATTTTAGATCCTCCCAATTTACCTATGCGCGAGTGAGTCGCCAAAAAGATTTTGTAGATGGGAAATTGGCTACTGAGCGCATACAATCGGTTCCTTGGGTCCGAATATATGTTGATCAGCGCTTATTAGGGGAGATTGTTGAGTTTCCTAAGAAATCTTGGGAGTCAGATTTGCTTGTGGTTTTGGGTAGCCTCTAAAGTAAAGCGGGTGTTATTGGGGAGCACGACTTAACGAAAAAGCAAGGGCACTTCGTGTTTGGTTATGAGTTCCGCATCCCAGAGTCCTTTTAAATATTGGATTGTAGAATTCATGGATTTGCGGAAGTTGCGAAATTTTACCAGCATAATAATTGCGATTATTGCCATAGAGCTTTGCATAATGAGTGCCAATGGCATTTTTAAATTATAGGCGAGTTCGGAGCTGTTGTAACCGTATAACTGATAATATTCTTCAGGGTAGCGAAATCCGTGAGGGGCTTGGGAAACATAGTGAACGAGAAAGCCAAAAAGGGTGAGGAACATGGCAATCAGTAGGAAATAAATGCGTTGATTCTGCCATGCGCCGAGGCGAACGCGGGTGTACATTTCGTTATCGGCACCCAAGAATTGGCCTCTAACGAAGTTTACTCCTTGTTGTTTTTTGGATATGTGTTCCAAGTTGAAGTCGATGTTCGACACTTCACCGAAAAAAACACTAGGATTTTGGGATTGTTTTTTGAAGTTGGCATCGCTCAGAAAGGTTACGTTTAGAAGTCGCTGTTCTAATTCTCTGCGACTAAGTTCAGATTTCAAATAAATATATTGGAAGGGATAGCCAAACATGATCAGATTTATGGTTGTATTATGAGGGTGTATTGAAGGAATCACGAAGTTTGCTGAGTTCTTCAATTCGGTTAGGTTCTTCAAAAATGCCATTGCCAATTACGGCGATATCGGCACCGTTTTCCCAAGCGCGAATTATTTGCTCAGCGGTTTTTATGCCACCGCCAACGAAAAGGACCGAGGAGGAATTTTTATAAACGGCACTGATAATCTCAGCCGGAACGGGCTCTTGAGCACCGCTGCCTGCATCGAGGTAAAGGGTGGTCATGCCGAGTAGTTCGCCCGCCATCGCCGTAGCTGCGGCAATATCGGGTTTGTCGTTTGGAAGTGGGATGCTGCCACTAATGTATAAGGCAGAGGTGATTTTACCCGACTCTACCAACATATAGCCGGTTGGTATGGTTTCGATACCACTGCGTTTAACCCAGGGAGCAGCGGCTACTTGTTTTCCAATAAGGTATTCCGGATTTCTGCCTGAAATTAAACTCATAAAAAGGAGGGCATCGGCATTGTCAACAAGTTGA
>JAULUW010000243.1:10625-13778 GCA_032111345.1 Bacteroidia bacterium | reverse complement strand
GTGTGCATAATCTTCTACATCGATTCTTAAAAACAAAGCCCAATCCGTTGCGATTGAAGTAAATCGATGATTGCCATAGCTATGGTTATTATGCTTTTCAATCCTTGTATCCAAAGAATCCTGACACGCTCCCGTATAAAACCTGTTCAAACTTCCTGAATACAATATGTAGCAACAAATATCCCGCATAAACGAAAAAACTCCGCAAAAGCGGAGTTTTCTGTGGGCCCACTTGGAATCGAACCAAGCACCTACTGATTATGAGTCAGTTGCTCTAACCGAATGAGCTATAGGCCCAAAATTTTGGACTGCAAATATACAACTTTTTCCGGTTTCAAACACCGAATTTTAAAATCCTGCCTTGATATAGCTCCAACCCTCCTCCTGCTTCAGCACAATCTCCCCGATTCCCATCCTAACGAATTCATGACCCCCTATAATCTCCTTCCGATCTATCTTTCGCTCTTTTAAAGAGTTTTCACATACCGCAAAAACAACCCCGCGCGATTTTAAAACCGCTATTTCCGCTCCAAACTTCGTAATACTATCGCGTAAAAAATCTACGCCCGGACCGTGAAGTACTACCTCCACCGACAAGTCTTCTCCCCACCCATCTTTGAGATTGTTCAATTGCTTAACTAAACCCTTATGAACCTTAGCATCGTTGCTCGTTAACTGCATCACGATATTGTGCTTAGACTTCTTGATAGGTAAAGATTGAGCTTCCAGGGAATTTCCCCCGAAAACAAAAACCAAAGCCAAAATCCAACCTGCCCATTTTTGTATCATCTTGTTTTTCATACCTTCGAAAATACTAAAACAAAGACCCATACTGTGCGACAAAAATCACGAAGGAGAAACCCTGTCCCATCGAAAATGCAAATATCAAACCCATAGATCCCCGAAGAAAAGCACAGCACCGCTCCATATCCATAAAAAAAGGGGCTCAAGGCCCCTTTTACTGCTTATTTTATCATCAAAGGCAAGGCGTATTTGACCTCATCGCCTGTAATCAGTACCGTATAAATACCCGATTGCAAGGGCGTATTAATGGATTTGCTTTCCAAAATTTCATAGGATGTTTCCCAAATCAACTTCCCACTTGCATCCCATATAGCAACGCGAGCATTGTGAATGGGTTCCGCCAATTGCAATTGCCAGTTTCCATCGTTCGGATTGGGATATACCTGAACTAACGTTTTTCCAATTTCCTCTTTAGAGGTATACGTCATAACCGTGCATCTACTGGTATCAATACAAGACCCTTGCGTGATCTCAACCGCATATTCTCCGTTTCCGCTGGCTGCGAATTCCGCAGAAGTTTCGCCATCGATTTTTTGCATATTTTGCTTACAATCCAACCACTGAAACTTCGCGCCACTTACATCCTTAGAGGCGGAAATCAAGGTATTCCAATCGCGGTTAATCTTATCATCGATCGTTACAATCGTTACATTATAAATGTATTGAATACTGTCACAGCCTAAATACGAAGGCACATTTTCATAAATCTTCTGCGAAGTGCTGATCGTTTTTCCCTTGGGTGAGGTATAACTGAAACAAGAGCTGATATCCTTTTGAGTAACTTGTGGCTTGTTGATGCTTAAATTAATCTGCAAGAAACTGTCGCATGCAAAACGATTGGATCCAATCAAAGTATCGTAATACACGCCCGAAACCGTCCAAGTATAACTTTTACTCGGCGACCTATACGAACTGCAAGCCTTTACATCAATAATCCCACTCGTTTTGGCAGTAAGCACCTCATAAACAATAAAAGAATCGCACCCTTTTACATTTAAAATGGTATCATAATAAATTCCCACTTGTTTAAATATTACATTTTTATCGGTCGGACAAATTAGAAAACCGCATAAATATAAGGTCTGCGTATCTCTGCTTGGCTTTAAAACTTCCACCCGATGTTCAATAATGCTATCGCAACCGCCCCAGGCCTTAAAGGTATCGCTATAAATACCCGATTCTGAAACGCGTTTGCCATTACCCTCCAAGGTAACTTCATTGCAATTCACATAATTCTTAATGCTTAATTTGGGCTTGGTAACCACAATCTCTAGATTCAAAACACTGTCACAGCCTTTATAATTTTTAAGTATTTCCTTGTAAGTTCCTGATTTTGTGTAATACAAGGAGGAACTTGGAGATTTAACAGAATCGCATCCCAACAAATTAAAATCGCGGAAAGAAGAGCTCTCAATGGTCAGATTAATCGTCAATACCGAATCACAACCCATATAATTATCAATCGTTTCCTTATAGACTCCCGATTGGTAAACATTTTTTTGAGATGCGGGAAGGCGGTAACTGTCGCATTTGCGCACACTGGTTGCGCCACTGCTCGAAGTCGTGCTCAAATTCACGCCGTCTACCCAGTTTGAGGTGGATTTAATAAGCGAAAAATTCAATAATTTACCGTCGTTCTTTTTGCCGGAATAATCTTTAGTTACATTAATGCCGGTATTACTGGCATTGGCCGTACCCTCATTGAATTTATAGTATAAAACCAGTCCTTTTTCCCCTTTGCAAAATTCATCGTTCATATATGCGGCAATTTCAGCCGCAGTTCGAGTAGTTTTCCAAATACGCACTTCATCGATATTTCCACTCCAAAAACGTTGGTAGGAAGTGGGGACACTGTGACTTCCAATGGTCAACGGCGTGCTGGTACTTACACCAATCTTGTCGGTTTCTTTCAGCGAATCGACTTGTATGCCATCGACATAAAGTCGCATCACATAACCATCATACGTTGCCGCTACATGGTACCACTGTCCGGTTTTCATCACTGCGGAAGTCGTGGTTAATTCGCGCCAAGAACCTTGCCCTATGGCAAAATTCAAGCGCCCTCCATTACCCGCTCGCAGCATATACCCATAGTTATTGGAATTATCTTCTTTTACCACGATGCCGCCCTCATACACATTGGTTTTCCATTGATCGGCGTACACCCAAGCCTCTATGGTTAGATTGTAATTAAAATTGGACAAACTGGTATCCGTGCCGCAAATCACATAATCGTCGCTGCCATCAAAATGCAGGCTGTTTTGCGCGTTTAGGCCGCTCATTAACCACCCTAATAGTATTAGAAAAGGCAATCTTTTTTTCATGAAGTTTTTCTGAATTATTTAAAAA
>JAULUW010000243.1:0-10615 GCA_032111345.1 Bacteroidia bacterium | reverse complement strand
CCCCTTTTTACTTGATTATTTGATCATCAAAGGCAAGGCGTATTTTACCTCATCTCCAGTAATTAAAACGGTGTAGATACCTGATTGCAAAGGCGTTTCAATGGCTTTGCTTTCCAAGATTTCATAGGAAGTTTCCCAAATCAACTTCCCACTTGCATCCCAAATAGCAATGCGGGCATTGTGAATGGGTTCCGCCAATTGCAATTGCCAGTTTCCATCGTTCGGATTCGGATACACCTGAACCACCGTTTTATCTACTTCCTCTTTGGAAGTGTACGTCATAACCGTGCAGCGGCTTGTGTCCGTGCACGACCCTTGCGTGATCTCAACGGCATATTCTCCGTTTCCACTTGCTGCGAAAGATGCAGATGTTTCCCCATCTATTTTTTGCATATTTTGCTTGCAATCCAACCACTGAAACTTCGCACCACTCACATCTTTCGAGGCGGAAATTAGGGTATTCCAATCGCGGTTAATTTTCAGATCTATAGTAACAATCGTTACATCGATGGTTTGGATAATACTGTCACATCCCAATTGCGATTTATAGGTTTCAAAGATTTTGCCCGAAGTCGTTACACGCTTGCCCCCTGGAGATGTGTAAGACTCACAAGCCGTTACACTCTTTTGGGCATTCTGTGGTTTAATTAAAGTCAAATTGATAACCACGAAACTATCACAAGCTTTAGAGTTGGCACCATAAAGCGTGTCTCTGTAAGTGCCTGATTCCGTCCAAGTTACGTTTCCACTTGGTGATTTGTAACTTTTACATGCGGTAATATCGACTTCTCCCGTAGTTTTCGCTGAAATCACATTATACGTTATCAATGAATCACAACCTGCCGCATTGCGAATGGTGTCGTAATAAATTCCAGGCTGTTTGTAAATGACATTTTTATCGGTGGGACAAGCCACAAAACTGCATAAGTTTAAATCGGCCGTGGCCTTAGTACTCTTAAGTATTACCACTTCATGGATAATAATACTGTCGCACCCACCCCATCCTTTAAACGAATCGATATACGTACCCGAATTGGTAACTTTCTTACCGGTACCACTCAAAGTTACAGAGCCACAGGCACTGTATTTCAAGGTTTTCACACTCGGATTGGTGATGGTTAAATAAATATTGATAATACTGTCACACCCTACAAAATTGGGAATACGTTCTTGGTAAACCCCACTTTTACGGTACACCAAGGTCTTATCTGCCAAGCTTTTAAAGGAATCACACGTTACTACATATAATTTGCCTGTAGTATTGTATCGCAATTTCACCTCAATATCGATAATGGAGTCGCAGCCTTGATACGATCGGATGGTATCGTAATAGGTTCCCGATTTATTTACGGTGCGTTTGCCAGACGGCATTCGGTATTGCTCACAGGCATTTACCTTTAGAGATCCATACACAGCGGTATCGCAATAAGACAGACCCAAAACAAAATTTGAAGTCGAATCTTTTTGTTTGAAATTCTGTAAGGTGCCATTATTGCCCAAATTGCTCAAATCGGTAACCCCTTTCACTTTGGTATTGTCTTTATAGGGTATGCCGTCCTCGTAACTCAATTGCAGAAGTAAGCCTTTGAACGATTTATCGTAGGTGGTGATCATGCCCTCTTTGATTTCTTTGGTAGAGCGCGCATAATCCCAAATACGGGTTTCTTCGACTATACCGCCGTAACCCGTTGCTGGGTCACCAATCCAAATATCGGCATTAGATGAAGAATATCCGATAGATTGAAATTTGGTTTTCAAAGAATCCAATACCTTACCATCTAAATACACGCGCATCCATGTACCGTCGAAGGTGGCCGCCACATGGTGCCACACACTGTCTTTTAAAACAGCCGTAGTAATATTTAAGGATTGGGTGCCGCTGCCATCCGATAAATCAAAATGCAATCCACGTGCATTTCCCGTTCCAAATCGGTAACTTCCACCTTGGTGCCAAACCACCGGTGCGCAGTTGCTACAGGGAGAACTGCTGAAATTATCGACGTTAATCCAAGATTCAATGGTTATCGTTTTAGGACCGCTTAAATTGGTATGTCCGGTTATTTCCACGTAGTCGTCTACCCCGTCGAAATGCAAGGCCGTAGATTGAGCACATAGTTGACCCCCGACTAAAAGGGCAAAGCAAGCGAGTAGATTTTTTTTCATAAGCCGTAATTTTAGTTTTTCCAAATGTTAACATAAAAAACGACTAATCAAAATCAAAACCCGATTAAATGACACAAAATGAATGAAATGTGCATTATTTTTAGTGCGACTCAATAAAAATAGAGAGTCTAATTCCTGATTATTTTGGAATTTTTATGGCTCTGAATTTATTCTAAATTGAACCGAATGGGCAATCGGTATTTGGACCTAACCTTATGGCCATTATGCTCCGCAGAAATCCATCTGCCACTGGTTTTTTTTAGAACGCGTATCGCTTCATCATTCATTTCCGGACAGGATTTATGCTTGGTTAGGGGTTCCACATTACTTACTCTTCCGTCTTTTTCTACGATAAATTCGACAATTACCGTTCCTTCAAGCTCCAATTCCATGCAGCGAATCGGATACACCACATTCACCCCAATAAACGAGTACAACGCCTTCATCCCACCTTCAAAGTCGGCTATTTTATTAACTGGAAATTTAAGATTTGAAGAATCCGTTGAAAATACCCGTTCCCTGGCTTGGGGAGGTACATTCCACTCTGTAACGCTATCTGAAGAATCCATTTGCGCAAATGTTTGTTGAACTCCGAACAAAGAGATCCATAGAAAAAATAATTTGTGTCCCACAAAGCAAAGATATGATTAATCTAAAATAAGCGGGTATTCAGCAATTAATACCCCAATTCCCGCCCCTAATTTGGAAAAAGCGAAGAAAAATACGAACTTGTTGCAATGTCAGACAATCCCTTAGATTTCTCCCAAATGAATTCATTTCCCAAGAAAACCGTTTACGGCATTGCCATTGGCATTTTGCTTATTTACCTACTATTCAAATCTACCATAACCATCGAATCCGGTTATGCCGGGGTAATTTACAAACCTTTTTCGGGTGGTGTAGATACTAAAAATACGTATGGAGAAGGCTTTCACGTTATTGCCCCATGGAACAAAATGGTCAAATATGAAGTTCGCCAACAAGAAGTATTCGAGAAATTAAGCGTACTATCGAGCAACGGCTTAGACATTAAATTGGAGGCCTCTATTTGGTGTCAGCCCCAATACGATCAATTGGGATTATTGCATCAAAAGCGCGGCCAAGAATATATTGAACGCGTTATCCGCCCCGCTGTGCGTTCTGCTACCAGAAGTGTAGTGGGTCGCTATGCTCCCGAACAAATTTACTCCTCTAAACGCGATGCGATTCAAGATGAAATATTTTCTGAAACTAAGAAAATACTCGACCGCCAATACGTGCAATTGAACGATATTTTAATTCGCGATGTAACACTGCCTGCAACAATTAAAGGCGCTATCGAGCGCAAATTGAAACAAGAACAGGAAGCTTTGGAATACGAATTTCGTTTAGCTAAAGCAAAGCAAGAAGCCGAACGTCAGCGAATCGACGCCGAAGGTAAAGCCAAGGCAAACAGCATCCTCAGCGCCTCTTTAACCGATAAAATCTTGAAAGAAAAAGGCATCGAAGCCACCAAGGAATTGGCCAGTTCTCCCAATGCCAAAATCATTGTTGTAGGCAGCGGCAAGGATGGACTTCCCTTAATTTTAGGGGGAAATTAATCCCTTTTATTTCAAAGGCGCGTTAAACTTTTAAGGTCCTATTATTGTTGTTTATGCAACCATGAACGCATTATCACACCTACATTGGCGCTACGCCGTGAAACGCTATAATTCTAATTTGCATCTGAGCGAGGATCAAGTACAGTTGATGCTGGAAAGCATCCGCTTGACACCCACCTCTTTAGGGTTGCAAACCTTTAAAGTTTGGGTTCTGGGCCCCGATTCTCCGCATCGCGAAGCCATGAAGCCAATTTTGAATAATCAGCCTCAATCGGTAGAAGCCTCCCACTTGTTCATCTTTGCCGCTCAAATAAGCACCACTCCCGAAGATGTGCAGCAACATGCCGAGCGCATGGCCCAAGCCCGCAACCAAGAATTGGCTGAATTAGACAAATTTGTTCAAGGCGTTAGCGGCTTCCTCCGAAATCAAAAAGAAGAAGACCAATTGAATTGGGCGCACAAACAGAGCTATATTGCTTTAGGACTTGCGATGGCAGAAGCCGCGAGAGCGGGAATCGACACCACCCCCATGGAAGGTTTCAAGCACGATGAGCTCGATGCGTATTTCAAACTCAATGAGCAAGGGTACGCGTCGTCGGTGATTCTAGCAGCAGGCTTTAGAGACGAAGAAAACGACTTTCTTGCAAAATTGCCCAAAGTGCGAAAATCGCAAAACTTAATGTTTGAATTTATATAAATTACCTTCGCGAACCCATGAAAATGGGTTCGTTTTTTCCCTCACTGATGGTATAATAGCGCTGTGCGTCGAGGCTCCAACAAATAGCTTCCCCTTGCTTTTCCATTTTATATGGAAGCATTTTCGGCTGTCGCGACAAGGCACTTATAAGCGTTTCATTCTCGTTGCGCTCCCAGTAAAATGCTTGCAAATAGGTTTTTAACACGATGTGCTTGCCATCGCCGCTAATACTGCCACCCACAAATCCACTATAGGGCAATTGTGCCACTTTTTCTAGGGTAATCGTTCTTGCCGTATCGAAGGGATACGTCGCCTTATACACCGCGCAACGTGCATCGCGCTTGGTTACAATATACAGGTGGTGCGACCAAGGATCGACCAAGAGCGTTTCCGCATCTCTGGGTCCGTCGGGATATACGAATTTTAAGGTTTGTGCACGGAACGAAGCCGTATCTCTGCCATCGTCTAAAAATTGCTGCTCTTCAAACCGGTAGATTTTAATTTCTGGATATACCCCGTCGTTATCGCCTATATCTCCTAAATACATATAGGTTTTGCCTGCTATGGGATTTGCGTCAACCGCCATATCTTCCATGTCGCGGTTGCCGCTGTAGGGTACATTCACACTTTTAATGTGTTTCCCGATGGTGTCTAAAATAAAAAAACGGTTAAAATCACCTCCATCATTATGGGCATATAACCAATCGGAGCGGTAACTGCAAGGTGCAAGTCCGGAAGCTTCTTTCAACTGCGTACTTTCAAGGATCCCATTTTGAATTATCGCATTGAAATTTTCATCCAAAGGGATGCCCGACATCGAATAGGTCATTTCGGTATACGATTCGGCCCAGGGATCTTTTTGGGTAGTTGGCGGCTCTTGCGTTTCGGTTTTACAGGCAAATAAGACCAAAATAGCACTCCAATAGAGGGTTCGCATGTTCAAAAATAGGTTTTAATTGTTTGGGAATGGTTTGTTCTTTAATTAAAAAAGCCAAGTCGCTGGCCTTAAATAGGAGTCGCAACTTGGCTTTCATTTAGAAATCACTCCAAATTGATTTCCATATTTATGGAGCTCAACTTAGAAATTAATATTGATTTCCGCTGTTATCGATTGGATATGCACCAATATCCTTGCTAGGCTGCATGATACTTGGTGCCAAATCGCCGCTTACCGTCCATTGTACTTGAACTGGGCCCCATTGGGTAGTTCCTTTACCGATACAAGGAGAACCTGACTTCAAACGGAAATTTTTGGTTCCTTTTTCGTTGATGCCTTGCTTTTGGTTAGAACCTGCCATCAAATCATCCCAAGAAAATTCTTTTAAGTTTACATTTTCCCACATTGGATCGTTTTCAGAAGCATTGCCCATGATATTATTTGGACCTAAAACAGCTTGAGTAGATGCAATGGCATCGGTTGGAATTTTTTCGGCAATCATTTCCTCATAGGCTCCGTAATACAAATTGTTATCAAACTTCACATTCTGTAAATCTGCATCTTCCAATGCACGCATTCCACGTTTGCAATTCGCAACAATGTTATTGAACGCATATCCACGCGCTCCAACTTCATAATTAATATTGGTTCCACGGGTATTTCCAGAACGACGGTATCCGCAGTTTAAAGCGATGTTGTTATACACATTCACATTGGTTTGCACGGTAGAAGAACCTTCATTAGATACTTTATACGCGTTGGTTGCACCTCCGATAAATACGTTAAATGCCATATTACCCACAGTTCCTCCTTTGATGTTCAAGCCATCACCACCGGTTTCACCCGAAAATTCGAATACGTTGCGCACAATATTGATTTTACCGCTGTTAGGGCGGAACATGTCATCTACAGAACCTCTAAAATGACAATCTTCAACGATGATTTCGGTTTCAGGAGCTAGGGAAGAAAAACCATAGGTGCTCTTTCCTGCGCGCGGAGATGCCGCCCCCCCTTGTCCACCAACAAATTCTACTTTACACCATTTCAATACTAAAGCCTTGGTTGTTGGGGTTGATTGAAAACCATTCCATAAACCTGCAAAAATATTTTCAATCTTTCTATCCGCCTCAGGAACGGTGAATAAAATAGGTTGCGTTTTCGAACCAATAGCAGCAAAAGTACCGTTAACGGTAAATTCAGGCCCCACTCCACTGCCATCTCCTTGAGCAATCACCGTAACACCGGGTTCTACACGCAAAATTTCGTTTGCAGGAATAATTACGTCTCCAACCATGGTATAGGTTTTACCTGACGTTAAGGTTCCACGCAAATACCCGCTAATTTCGGTCATATTGGCATCTACGGTTTTTACACTGTCTTGAATGCCGTCATCGACATTGGTTGTTTCATCGCCACAGGCTGCAAAAGACATTGCAGCTACTAAAAGGGCATAAATTGAGAATTTTTTCATGGTATAATTTTTTTGATTTTTGTTTAGAAATTGAATTTAATCCCACCGAAATAAGTCTGACCGTAAAGATCTTCCCGAACCAATACCGATGTGCGTGCATCGAGATAAGGGGCTTGTTCGGGATTGAACGTATTGGGCAATAAAATATCGGCCCGCAGGGGCGTATTCAAGAGGTTATTTACCTTAATATATACCGTAAATTGTTTGTTAATCCTTTGTTCCGCTGAGAAATCAACAATGAAAAAAGCGCGTTGCCAAACGTCGTTATCTTTATAGGGGGAAACGGAAATGATGCGCTGACCGGTATACACTCCCGACAATTGCACGTCGGTACCCTTTTTTGCGTTTTTATACAATAAAGAGGCATTAAAAATATGCTTCGACTGTCCTTGTAAAGGCCTTGTTTGGGTCTCGCTTCTCTCTGTTAAATTGCCCAAAGAATTCCTAAATTTCACCAGTTTGGTGGTGGTGATTTCAGATTGCGTAAAGGTGTAGAAACCACGAACTCCGAAATTGCCGACATAGTGCGCCATATCCAATTCAAACCCGAAATTAGTTGCCGTTCCAAAATTATTGGGTTGCGCAAAAATGTTCTGTCCGTCGATTACCAAAGCGTTTTCTATCGGATTGTTAATAATTTTATAGAACACTCCCGCCGTGATTTTATTCAAAGCACCACTGAACCGCTCAATTCTCACATCGAAATTGTGCGCCTGCGTGCGCTGCAAAAAGGGGTTTCCGCGCTCTCTAAAATCTTCCTCGTTTATTTCATAGGGAATGACTTCATAGAAACTCGGACGAGAAATAGATGCGAAATACGAACTGCGAATTTGCGCTTTGCGATCTATTTTATATTTCATGTGTACGCTGGGCAGGAAATCGCTGTAGGAAATATCGCCCGTTCTTCCTTTTACATTACTCGGGGCTTGAGTAATCCAATCAAAACGGGTTTGTTCCAAGCGAACTCCACCTAAAATTTCCCATTGATTCCAACTGTATGTTCCCATAGCATATAGCGCTAAAATATCTTCATTACAATCGTAATTTAAAGGATCTCTAGGCGTTCCTATGCTGTTGCGCAATTTCCAATCGTGTTGGTAAACGTCGCCAGTCCAAATCTGTCCAATGGGGAAATTGTTAAACAAATACGAAGCAAAATGGTGGCTTCGCTCTTTATGCCGAAACAAACCACCCGCTGCCCATTCGATATCTGCGGAACCCAGTTTCATCAGATAGGAAGTATTCAGATAAGCGGCTAAATCTTGATCGGAATTATTGATCCACCGGCGGGTAAAATCTCGGTCGATTACATCAGGATCGTCAATGAAATTTCCCAAAGAATCTTTGCTCACACTACTCAAAAGTGCAAATTGCGCCATATCTGGATTGTCTTGTAAGGCGAGTGAATACACCAAAGACCAATCGGCTTTAAAAGCCCCAAACTCATGCTTGCCTTGAAGCGTGGCATTGTAAATATTTTGAAATTGTTGTCTGCTGCGATTGCGCATTTCTACCCTTCCTGTTCCCGGACCTTGTCCGCGGGCAATTTTTAAAATCGTATCGGTACGATCGCGGGTTTGTCGATCTACCAAAGAAATATAGGCCCCGTAAAAACTCAACTGATTTTTACGATTCAGCTGATAATCCCATTTGGTATGTATCCCAGAACGCTGCTGTTGCGCTGAAAATTTGCGCAATTGTAAAATTTCATAATAGGGCGTATTGGTTTCCGGTTGAATGAAGGTGGACATAAACATGGAATTTGCACCTCTGTAGGTATTTTGATAACTTAAGGAGAGAATACCCCCTAATTTTCCACCTAAGAAACGATTCCCCATACTCAATCCGAAAACCTGATTTACAGGTGCCTGAACATCTGTAAATACCAAATTCGACATCGGAAAATCTGCCTCTGTTGCTTGATACCCCGCAGGATTTAATGCAGCTGGAGACTTTCTATTGACCTCAGAATAGTCAAACTGACGGTAAGGTCGGTCTATAAATAACTGACTGTATCCTGTACCGGCATTCACCTTTAACATAAATCGATTCGGAGCGTCTTTCAGCTTCATATCAATTACACCTCCAATGGCATCGCCTTCCATATTCGGGGTTAGAGCCTTGCTCACTTCCAAACGGTCTAATAAATCAGAGGGGAAAATATCTAAGGGAACATACCGATTTTTATTATCTGGGGAAGGTATTTTAATGCCGTTTACCAAGGTATAATTATAGCGTTTATCCATACCCCGAACTATGGCATGCTGCCCATCGCCGTTATCATTACGCTCTATAGATACGCCAGATACCCGTTGAATTACGTTGGCAACCGTTATATCGGGCGACACTTCTATTTCTTGGGAAGAAATAATATTGCGAAGGTTCATAGAAACTTTCTCGGTTAAACGACCGCTGGCTTCGCTATTTTGAGATTGTTTCGCTTTAATATCCACCCCGCTTATCGTTTCAGAAATGGAATACAATTCAATATCCTTTCCTGGAATTAAGGTTATTTTAATTTTTCGATAATCTGGATGTACCACTTCAATTTCCACAGAAGCTGCTTTAGCTAAAAATGCATAGCTGCCATCTAATTTTGAATACCCTAATATACTTCCGTTCGTAGTAATTTGTGCCGACACAATGGGTATTTGCGTTTGCGCATCTTTTACAACCCCCTTGTAGGATTGGAGATTTTGAGCCGATAAAACCGCCGCCAAATAGCAATATAACAACAACAATATTTGCTTCATTTTCACATAACAAAGCAAGCGATTGCGTATTACTAGAAAATGAATTTAAAATTAATATAACAAAAATGGGAAGCTCAAAGGCCTCCCAATTTCTTGAAAACTAAACGTATAAAACTTAAAACTATTGGATTATTAATTTATGTGTAGCACCCCATTCATTTTGAATGAAATAAATACCGGCGTTCAAGTGGCTTAAATCTAGAACTTGTACTTTTTCAATAGAAGCTTCCACCAAAATTCCAGAAATCGTGAATACTTTCGCACGGATGGCTTTATTGAAGTACACCTTGCCGTTGCTCGGATTTGGATATAGTTGGAACGACATTGTTTCGATGCTGTTTACAGAAGCAGCTTTGCCTGTAAAATTCCAGGTGGGCCATGTTTGCGCCTCGCTTCCAGCTGCGGCGCCATTCCAATTCTTATAATCAGCCACCAACTTCTTAATATCTTCAAAAGTACCTTCCATAGTTCCAGTATAATAGGCATTTACCGTATTCCCTGCATCGTTACCATTGGTCATTTCGTGGCTTATCGCATTTACGCCATTGGTGAGATTGCTTGGAATTTCAGAGGAACTTTTAGACGTACACGTAATACCCGAAGTTTCCCAAGCGTTCGAACTAAGTGCGGTGATGTGTTGCGCTTTATCTGCAGGTCCTTCAAAAATCATAATTTGGTCTCCGCCGCTGCTCAATCCAAAAGAGCCTCCTGAAACAGTTCCCAAAGAAACTGCAGGATTGTCATTGAGAACAGAAAGTACTGTACCGGCTTTGATTCCACCCGCTGGAGCCGTCCAAATCAAATCACCTCCGTCGCATTGTGCACCGGCTGCAAATTTATCGTCAGAAAAATTCAATTGTGCACCTGCAGGAATATCTACAAAGGTTAACAAGGCAAACTCATCGGGAGTTGATGCATTCATTCTATATGCCACAACCGCCATATCGCCCGCTTTGAAATTGTAGGTAATTGGGGTGTCGTCTTTACGGGTAATCGCAATGGTATGGAACGTAT
>JAULUW010000242.1:0-2076 GCA_032111345.1 Bacteroidia bacterium | reverse complement strand
TGCCCTGTTGCAAAGCCTTGATACCCGCATGTAACCGGGTTCCAATATATTCAATATTCTCCTCTTGTAAAATGGCCTCGTAGGCCTCTAAGGTAGGCGGAATTACCACAATGTTTTCTAGTTTTCCTTGGATCTCTTCCAAATATGCCAAATCATCAAACCCTTGAATCCATACATTAACATTGTTGTACTGTTTAGACAATATTCGAAGCATTTTCGTGTCTAATTCAACGTTTTTATTGTAATACGTTAGGGTGGTAATAACGTTGTCCTGTCGAAAACGGGGTATCGCTTTACAAATTTCCGGCGTTATCTCCCATAATGTTGGACAAGATGTGTTGATCACGTTTCTTATCCCAATACTGTATAATTTTTCAACCGTATATTGATCCCTAACGGAATGAACCACTTCATTACTTAGCAATGACTTATACATTTTCCGCGTATAGTCGCTAATTCCTCCTTGATACTGATACCATCCAGATCCCATTAAAACTACGTTGTTTTGCAATTGTTTCTTATGTCCATAATGCACTTTCCACGATTTATTGTCCTCTAAATGAGAAGACAGTAAATTAGTGCCCGAAATAAAATTCAAGTCTTTCTCTCTCATCATTTTAATTGCGTCAAATGATGTATGAAATTGCGTGGGAAACTGGGTAATTATACTTTCATTTACCAATGGCCGTAGGTGTTTATATACACTCTCAAATATTATTTCATCGCCAATATTTGAAGTCCCAATAGCAGGATTGAGTATTCCAATTTTTGTAAATCGTGAGGGTATACCCTCTTTGTTTGTTCTCTTTCTTGAATGCCGGTATTCCCTAAAATACTGTTTCCAAAATCTTAGACTTTGGATCATGAATTTCAATGTCGTTATATCCTCTCGGTTTGTATTCTTCGTACTACCCATCGATTAAAACTCGGAAAACCACCCAAGCCAACATCATAAAACCACCTAAAATGCCCCCAATCAAAAAATACAATAAGGCCTTGCCTCCATCGTCTTCTAAGGGAAACCGGGGAACATCAATAATTTGAATCAAGGGCTCGTTGATCGCCGCCATAGTTTTAGACAACTCTAAGTTTTTAACTATTTCTCCAAACATCGTGGTTAAAATTTGCACATCCATTTGCTGCTTGACCATCGGTACTGTAGATTGTGCGCTTATCATGAACTGATTTTGATCTTTTTGTACCGCTACAGATACCATTTTCTTTTGCAATTCGCGTTCCACACTGTCCGCCTTCCGCTCTAACATACGGATACTGCTCCTCGATTGTTTGGTTTTTGTCTCTAAATAGAATGCCGTTACATTCGCCGTTAAGCGCTCCACAAAAGCCTTGGCAAAAACAGGATCAATGTCTGTAAACCGCACCCTTTTAAAGGCCAAATCTTCATCTTGTGCTACAACCGAAAGCGCTTTTTTTGTGATTTTCTTATATACCACTTTGAGCAAGGAATCTGCCCGGAAATCGCAATCTTCTCGTACCAAAATACCCTTTAAATTTACCTCCGGCGTTTCCGACTTCCCTCGAGATGAAGAATCTCGCAAAATAAAATATTCTAACAATCTATAGCGGCGACCTTCGTGCTCCAAACTGTCAAACAAGGTTTGTTCTACGAGCCTGCGGCTTTTCATCAATTCCAATAAATTATCTCCTCCAAAAGCCCCCGCACTGCTTCCCAATCCCAAATCAAAGCCAAACTGCGACCCTAACGCACTTAATTTTCCCAAACCTCCTTTATCTGCCTCTGCCGTTACAAAGACCAATTCCGCGGTATAATGCACCGTCTTGAATTTTCCATAAAGAAATCCCAAAATTGCCCCTAAAACGCCCGCAATAAGCAAAGCCAACCACTTGGCTTTTATTATGTGGACCCAATTTTGGACTTTGATTACCAGATCCTTCAAGGAAATTTCATCGTCCTGATATACCATAGGTACTCGGTTATTCTGATTCATCTCCATATCCTTAAATGCGACTCAATAAAATCCACAAAGTAGCGACTCCGGTAAGTTTAACCGTGAAATTTTCAATGATTCTGTTCCAATCGGTTTCCTTCTTAGG
>JAULUW010000241.1:0-10636 GCA_032111345.1 Bacteroidia bacterium | reverse complement strand
ATATACACCCAATTCTGCCGGCACAATTTTTTCAGACACCAATGGTAGGGTTATCACCAACCAAGAATTTGGCATTTATGCAGGATACCAACAGCGTTTCTTGCAAGATAAACTCAAGTTGAATGCGAGTTTCCGAACGGATAAAAACGAAAACTTTCCTTTTGTATACAGCCCCGCAGTGTCTTTCGTCTACAATCCCGATAAAATCACCTTCTGGAGACTAAACTTCACCAGTGGCGTTCGAAATCCTACCCTTGCCGATCAATACCTTTACTATAATGTAGGTCGCGCCATTCTTTTAGGAAATCTCAACGGCTATAAGAACCTGGTTACTTTAGAATCCCTTGCCGATTATTTCGAACAAACCATACCGGATGTAAGAATGCTCGATTACTTCGACGTAGATCCCGTAGTTCCTGAGAAAGTGCGCACCATAGAAGCCGGTTTTAAGGGCTTTTTCTTGCAAAACAAACTGAATGTCGATGCGAGTGCTTATTACAGTAACTACATTGATTTTATTGGATATAAAATTGGATTCGACCCCATAATCGTTAATATGAATACCATTAACGGCGGTCAGGTATACCGGGTGGCCACCAATGCGACCTCTACGGTAACAACCATGGGAGCCTCTATCGGATTGAACTATTTTATTGGCGATAATTATACCGCTGGAGCGAATTACAGCTTTAATCAATTGAATAAAACCGACAAAACAGACCCCATCATTCCCGCTTTCAATACACCCAGAAATAAATTCAATATCAGTTTTGGGGGAAGCAAATTACGCTGGTTCAAACAAGAGGACTGGGCATTTAACGTGAATTTCAAATGGATTGAAGGCTTTTTATTTGAGGGATCTCCCCAATTCACAGGATTTATCGATAATTACTACTTGATCGATGCTATGATTGCAAAAGAAATTCCCAAATACGATTTACAACTTAAACTAGGGGCTTCCAACCTCACAAACAATATGGTCATGCAAGTATACGGCGGGCCACGTATCGGGAGAATGGTGTATTTCAGTATCCTTTATGATTTACCCCTCTAAAACACCTTAAATACGCATATATTTAAATTTACTTACATTTGCTATAAACAAACCAAACAAAAACATGAAAAAATCACTACTAACTTTCGCATTATTGGGTACCGCAGCATTTAGCTTGCAGGCCCAAACCCGTTATGTGGACGATGTTTACACGAATGCCGATATCACCATCGAAAAGGATATCGAGTATGCTCAAAATTACACGGTATTGTACGGCGATATCGACACCGTAACACAGGGCACACAGTTATTTCTAGAAACTTTAAAGTCTGATTTCTATTACCCCCCGTATGATGAAGCCGTAGGTGATCGCCCGGTAATCATTATGCTACACACAGGTAACTTTCTTCCTCGTTACATGAATAACGGGCCTGCAGGTTACAAAGACGATAGTGCAACCGTAGAAATCTGCAAAGGGTTTGCCCGTAAAGGATATGTAGTTATGGCTGCCACTTACCGTATGGGTTGGAATCCAATCGCTTCCACCGAAGACGTACGTCGCGAAACAATTATCAACGCTGCCTACAAAGGAGTTCAAGATTTAAGTGCGGCTATCCGTTTCTTAAAAGACGAAGCGGTTACCATGGGTAACTTCAATGGTTTAGATACCAATAAAATTGCAATCGGTGGACAAGGTACAGGTTCTTACATTACAAGTGCTTTTGCCCATTTGAATACACAAGAAGAAATCCGCATTGATAAATTCTTGCGTTCCGACAACGGAGCTGCGATGGTAAACGACCAAATTTGGGGCGACCGTCATGGTTACGGTGGCGTACCAGGTTACAACAAAGAAAACTGGCCCGGTTATGTTACCAAAGCACAAGTTGCTTTCCAGATTGGGGGCGCATTGGGCGATAGCAGCTGGATCGACGCCGGCGAAATGCCAATTATTTGGGCACATTCTGTACTAGATCCTTTCGCTCCTTACAAAACAGCCATTGTAAGTGTACCTGGCACTCCCCTACAAGTAGTGGAAGCTTCAGGTGGTTACGATGTTGTTAAATCTTCTTCTGCTCAAGGTAATAACAAAATTTACGAAGGTAAAGTAATGGATAATTACACCTTAGCAATTTCTAAATACAACGATGGCATGGACGGATTATATCCGATCCACGGTATGGCAAATGCTTCAGGTCCTTACGAATGGTACGATACCGTTACCATCAAGAAATTACCTTTACCTCCAACAACCATCCAAAATATCCTAGGTGGTATTCGTTTGTCCAACCCTATGCATAACAAAGTAAAAGCGATGAAATATATCGATACCTTGTTAGGATTCTTCGCTCCACGTGTAGCCGTTTCTTTAGGATTGGTGCAATCTGTTGGCATCGACAAAATGAACATGGCATCTAACGTAGCAATCGGTCCTAACCCTGCTACCGATAACATCACCGTTTTCAACAATTGGGATAACAACGAATTGCGCAAAATTGAAATTCGCAATACCAACGGTCAGTTAATCAAATCTGTGCCTTTCAGCGGCAAACAGCAAAATATCGAACTTTCACTTCCTACTGGTATTTATATCATGAACATGGAGTTCGAACGCGGAACAGGTTCTAAGAAATTCATGGTGAACTAAATCTGAATTCCAACACTTTTTTAAAGGCCTCACCTAACCCGTGAGGCCTTTATTTTTGGCTAAAAATCCGTATTTTTGCACCTTCGCAAATTACGATATATCAATTTTATGTATTCTACACTCTCAAAACTCAACTGGCCCGAAATAGAAAAAGAAATCCTACAATTTTGGGAGGAACGCGGCATTTTTGAAAAGAGTGTAGCCCAAAGGCCTACCGATAAAGCCTTTACCTTCTTTGAAGGACCGCCTTCCGCAAATGGAATGCCCGGTATTCACCATGTTATGGCACGCGCCATGAAAGACATCTTCTGCCGCTACAAAACCCAACAAGGTTTTCGCGTAGAACGCAAAGCCGGATGGGATACACATGGATTGCCTATAGAACTGCAAGTTGAAAAACGGCTAGGTATCCGTAAAGACGATATTGGTGAAAGCATTTCCGTTTCCGATTACAACAAAGAATGCCGCGAAGATGTACTTAAATTCAAAGATACTTGGGACGATCTTACCAAGCGCATTGGCTTTTGGGTAGATCTCGAAAATCCATACGTCACCTATAACAATGATTATATCGAAACCCTTTGGGCGCTGCTCAAGAAATTACACGATAAAGGTTTTCTGTATAAAGGTTTTACCATTCAACCTTTTTCACCCGCAGCAGGTACCGGTTTGAGCTCTCACGAACTCAATCAACCCGGAACCTATCAAAATGTGAAGGACACTACCATTGTAGCCCAGTTTAAAAAAACAGGATTCGACAATCATTATTTCTTAGCTTGGACGACCACTCCGTGGACACTTCCAAGCAATACGGCCTTGGCCGTGGGTGCAAAAATCACCTACCAAGACATCCAAACCTATAACCCCTACACGGGATTGCCAATCGTCGTAACTTTGGCTCAAGCCCTAGTCCCCAAGTATTTTAAAGCGGAAGCACAATCAGATCATTTGCCCGAATACGATGCCAATGAAAAATCCATCCCTTGGGTAGCATTGTCGACCTGTTTGGGAAGCGATTTAGCGGGACAGACCTACGAACAATTGATGCCCTATGCCCAACCCGAGGACGGCGATGCTTTTAAGGTAATTGTAGGAGATTTTGTAAGTACAGAAGACGGTACCGGTATCGTTCATATCGCACCAAGCTTCGGTGCCGACGATTACCGTGTGGCCAAGCAAAACGGCATCGGATCACTTACAATGGTCGATAAAAAAGGCCGTTTTGTTGCCGAAGTAACCGATTTTGCTGGTGAATTCGTTAAAGCGGCGTATTTAAGTCCCGATGAACTCGAAATTGAAACCCAAAAGCAGAATCGAGATAAATATCTGAATGTAGATGAACGTATTTCCATAAAACTGAAAACGGAAAACAAAGCCTTTAAAGTAGAACGTTACGAACATACCTATCCCCATTGCTGGCGCACCGATAAACCCATCCTGTATTATCCCATGGAAAGCTGGTTCATTAAAACCACCGCAGTAAAGGACCGTTTGGTTGAACTCAATAAAACCATTAATTGGAAACCCAAAAGTACAGGCGAAGGCCGTTTTGGGAATTGGCTCGAAAACCTTGTTGATTGGAATTTAAGCCGCAGCCGCTATTGGGGAACTCCCCTGCCCATCTGGCGCAGCGCAGACCAAAGCGAAGAAACCTGCATCGGGAGTGTAGAACAACTTATTCAAGAAGTTGAGAAAGCGAATAAAGCTTTAGGACTTACCCAAACCGTAAACCGCGAAAACCTCGACCTTCACCGACCTTATGTCGATGATATCACACTTGTGAGCGCGACAGGCCAAGCCATGAAACGCGAAACCGATCTTATTGATGTTTGGTTCGATAGCGGTGCAATGCCTTATGCCCAATGGCATTGGCCTTTTGAAAACACGGAAACCTTTGAGAAAAATTTCCCTGCAGATTTTATTGCAGAAGGCGTGGATCAAACCCGTGGCTGGTTTTTTACCCTGCATGCATTAGGCGTGATGCTCTTTGATTCCGTTGCCTTCAAAAATGTTATTGCCAATGGCCTTGTTTTAGACAAGGACGGCAACAAAATGAGTAAACGATTGAACAATGCGATCGATCCCTTTACCACGGTTGAAAATTATGGTGCCGATGCGGTTCGCTGGTATATGTTTACGAATTCCCAACCATGGGATAACTTGAAATTCAACCTCAATGGGGTTCAAGAATCTCAACGCAAGTTTTTAGGCACGCTTTACAATACCTATAGTTTCTTTGCGATTTATGCAAATGTTGACAAATACGAATTCCATGAAGATGCACAAATCGCCTTGGAAAATCGCACAGAATTAGACAGGTGGATTATCAGTAAATTGCATTCTTTAATCGTTCAAGTAAGCGAATCTTTAGAAGATTACGATCCAACAAAAGGCTCTCGTGCAATTGAAAACTTTATCGATGAACACCTCAGCAATTGGTTTGTGCGACTGTCACGTCGTCGTTTCTGGAAGGGCGAAATGAATGCAGAAAAGCAAGCAGCCTACGACACCCTTTACACCTGTTTAGATACCGTAAGTAAATTGATGGCGCCCTTCGCACCCTTCTTCTCAGATTGGCTTTTCCGTGCATTGCATTCCACACAAATTGATGCCGGATTATGCGTGGAAAGTGTGCACTTAAGCGACTGGCCGAAATCTCAATCTACCTGCATCAATCCGATCCTGGAAACCCAAATGCAAAGAGCCCAAACGGTTTGTAGCTTGGTACTTTCCCTACGCAAAAAAGAAAATATCAAGGTTCGCCAACCGCTATCAAAAGTAACTATTCCCGCGCTCAACCCACAAATGAAATTAGACCTTCAACATGTAAGCGATATCATTTTATCGGAAGTAAATGTGAAGGAAATTGAATTTTTAGAGGCCGATAATCAACTGCTCATCAAGCAAATGAAACCCAATTTCAAAACACTTGGGAAAGTATTAGGGCCTCAAATGAAATCCATGGCGGCACGAATTGCTGCCTTCACTTCGGAGGAAATAGATGCGTTTGAAAGAACCGGCAGCCTCATAGTAGATCTTGAGGGAACACCTTTTACCCTTCTACCCGAACATGTAGAAATCAAAACCCAAGATATGCCCGGTTGGTTGGTGGCCTCCGAGGGCGACACCACTGTAGCGCTAGATATTCAAATAAGTCCCGAATTACGTCAAGAAGGAATTGCCCGTGAATGGGTAAATCGCGTACAGAATTTGCGGAAAGAATTGCAATTTGACTTAACCGATAAAATAGGTATTGAATTTACTGCAGATGAAGAAATTTGCGAAGCAGTCGCTAAATACGAAACCTATATTAAAACAGAAGTACTTGCAAATCAAATTCATTCTGTATTAAATATTCAAGATCACGAAGTAGATGTTTACGAAAAATCCGTATTTTTGAAAATCTTCAAATTCTAAATTTTTAAGTATTAAGGAGGACCCGTTGAATGGAAAAAGAAAGAACCCGTTATTCCGAAGCCGAACTGGAAGAATTCAGAGAAATTATTACACTAAAGCTTGAATCTGCAAAAGCAGAATTCAGAACCTTACAAGGTCAACTCAAAGACGGAAATGAAAATGGTGCTGATTCTACCAATAATAATTACCTAACCTTAGACGATGGGGCAGATACCGCTGAAAAAGAAAATCTGAACCATCTGGCCGCCCACCAACTTAAATTCATAAAAAGTTTAGAAGCAGCTATGGTTCGCATTAATAATGGTACGTATGGAATTTGCAAAACCACGGGCAAATTAATTCCTAAAGAACGCCTGAAATTGGTACCTCATACCACACAAACCGTCGAAGCTAAAACCAAACGCTAAGCGTGCAAAACCCTCATACCGCAATGCCCCAAAATTCCAATATCAAATATTGGGCAATGGGAATTTTGGTCCTTTGCTTACTGGCAGACCAATTTATTAAAATCTACGTCAAGACCCATTTCATTTACGGTGAATCCTTTACCATCTTTAACGATTGGTTCAAAATATACTTTATTGAAAACGAAGGCATGGCCTTTGGAATGAAACTATTTGGCGGCGGTAAAACAGGCAAATTAATCCTTACTTTTTTCCGAATTGTCGTTTCCATTGTTGGATTGCTTTACCTCCGCGCTTTGGTCAAAGGGGAATACCATAAAGGCTTAATCATTGCCATAAGTCTCGTTTTAGCCGGTGCCCTTGGCAACATCATAGATTCTATTTTTTACGGTTGGTACTTTCATGATATCAATGGTTATGTAGAAACTTGGTTTGAAGGACATGTTGTCGATATGTTTTATGCTCCCTTGTGGGAAGGTGTGTTACCCGAATGGTTTCCCATTGGTGGTGGATCTCATTTTGTGTTTTTTGCCCCTATCTGGAATTTTGCGGATGCTTGCATTACAGTAGGAGTTTCAATCTTATTGGTGGCCCAAAGCAAATTTTCATTGCCGTCTATTCAAATAATTCGCGAAAAACGCGAAACAAAAGCGCCCAATTAATCGCAGAAATCGCGAAAAGCACCCGAGCTATCGTCAAAAACGATAACTTTGCGATTTCTATGGAAGCGCACTTGAATGAACAACAAATACAACGCCGTGAATCCCTAAAAGAATTACGCGCTTTAGGCATCGAACCCTTTCCCGCAGAAACCTATCCTGTTACACATACCGCTAAGGAAATTTTAAACGACTACTCTGAAAATCCAGAAGCGTTTCAAGATGTATGTATAGCCGGGCGTTTAATGACGCGCAGAATCATGGGTAAAGCCGGATTTGCTGTAATTCAAGACAGCAGCGCAAGGATACAAGTATATATTGCTCGGGATGAAATCTGCCCGGATGAGGACAAGACCGCCTACAATACCATTTTCAAAAAATTACTCGATATCGGCGACTTCGTGGGCATTGAAGGCTATATGTTTACCACCAAAACAGGGGAAACCACCCTTCATGCCAAGAAAATCACGTTTTTGGCAAAATGCTTGAATCCCTTACCCCTTCCCAAAGAAAAAGACGGGGAAATATACGATGCTTTCACCGATCCTGAAATGCGTGCCCGCATGAGGTATGTGGATTTAGTGGTGAATCCACAACACAAAGAAACATTCATAAAGCGAAGTAAGGTAATTCAATCGCTCCGCAATACCTTCAACGATCGCGGATATTTAGAAGTGGAAACGCCTATTTTGCAAGCCATTCACGGTGGAGCTGCGGCGCGGCCTTTTGCCACACACCACAACGCTTTAGATATTCCTTTATATTTAAGAATTGCTAACGAATTATATTTGAAGCGCCTTATCGTGGGTGGTTTTGACGGTGTTTATGAATTCGCGAAAAACTTCCGCAACGAAGGAATCGACCGCACCCACAATCCAGAATTTACCGCATTGGAAATCTATGTGGCGTATAAAGATTATTTCTGGATGATGGACTTTGTAGAGGAGATGCTTGAAAAATGCGCCTTAGACGTAAACGGAACTACCGATGCAAAAATGGGTGATCGCACCATCAGCTTCGCACGACCTTACCAACGCATGACCATGGCCGAATCGATTAAAAAATATGGGAATTTCGATATCGAAGGAAAAACCGAAGCCGAATTAGGCGATTTTGCGAAAAGCATGGGCTGTGAAGTGACCAGTAAAATGGGAGTCGCAAAATTGATTGATGAGATTTTTGGAGAAGTGGCTGAACCGCATTTGATCCAGCCCACATTCATCACCGATTATCCTATAGAAATGAGTCCCCTCACCAAAAAACACCGAAGTAAAGAGGGTTTGGTCGAGCGCTTTGAATTATTTGTAAATGGAAAAGAAGTAGCAAACGCATATTCAGAATTAAATGATCCGGAAGATCAGCGCGAACGCTTCCTTGACCAACTTAAATTAGCAGAACGCGGCGATGATGAGGCCATGGCAATGGATCATGATTTTCTGAGAGCGTTAGAATATGGAATGCCCCCAACCAGTGGCTTAGGCATTGGAATCGACCGATTAACCATGATGCTTACGAACAACGCTTCCATACAAGAAGTCTTGTTCTTTCCGCAAATGAGGCCCGAAAAACCTTCTAACGGATAAATCCATTCAATGCTCGAAATTTTCGACGACGAAAGGGCCGTTCTCAACCAGCTCATTCACCCAGAATATCTGAGTGAAGTCGTAAAGGAACTTCCGCTATCTACGCCAGTGGTAATTGACATAACCCGCCAACTACTGCACTACGGCTACATAAAAGCACTCGATACACATTTAAAACCGCGTTTAGGCGTTGATGTAGATTCCATATTAAATACCCAATTCCAGCTCACTGCAAAGGGTTTTGATGCTCTGGAATCATAGTCTTGAGTTGTGTAAAGTTTCCTTCATGATTTGAAACAACGTCGGGTTTTGATTATATTTGTAAAGATTCAAAAAACCAACAAAAAGCATGTCAGAAACAGCCAAAATCAGCATTGAAGGAAAAGAGTTCGAGCTTCCTGTAATTACCGGATCTGAAGGCGAAAAAGCCATTGATATTTCTAAACTTAGAGATTTAACTGGGTATATTACCATCGATCCCGGATTTAAAAATACCGGCGCCACCAAAAGTGGTATCACCTTCCTCGATGGAGAATTAGGCATATTACGTCACCGTGGCTACGATATCGAAGATTTAGCCGCAAATTGTACATTCTTGGAGGTTAGTTATCTCATATTAAATGGAGAGTTACCCACCGCTGAAGAATTAAAAACCTTTGAGACTACTATTTCCGAACATACCCTTGTTAACGAAGGCATGGAAGCCATGTTCAAAGCGTTCCCAACAGGTTCACACCCCATGGGTCAGCTTTCCAGCATGATTTCCTCACTAAGTTTATATTATCCCAAAGCCCTTAACCCCAACCGCCCCGAAGAATCTATTCAACGCACAATCATCCGCCTGATGGCAAAAATGCCTACCATCTGTGCCATGATTTACAAGAAAAGCAAAGGACACCCATTGGTTTATCCCAATAACACGCTGGATTATGTTACCAATTATTTGAACATGTCTTTTGGACAAGTTTCAGATCCCAATTATACACCAGATCCCGTTATCGTAGAAGCGATGAACAAACTCTTGATTCTGCATGCAGATCACGAGCAAAACTGTTCGGCTAGCACCGTTCGCGTAGTGGGTAGCAGTCAGTCAAATTTATACAGCAGTATTTCAGCAGGTATCAGTGCTCTTTGGGGACCCCTTCACGGAGGTGCCAACCAAGAAGTATTAGACATGCTTGAAGAGATCAAAAACGACGGTGGTGATGTTCAGAAATATATCAATAAAGCCAAGGACAAAAACGATCCTTTCCGCCTAATGGGCTTCGGTCACCGCGTATATAAAAACTTTGATCCTCGCGCTAAAATTATTAAAAAGTCTGCCGACGACGTATTGGAAAAATTAGGTGTTAACGATCCGATCCTTGAAATCGCTAAAGGACTTGAAACAGCCGCTTTAAATGATCCCTATTTCATTGAAAAGAAATTATTCCCGAACGTAGACTTCTACTCCGGTATTATTTATCGCGCTTTAGGATTCCCAACTGAATTTTTTACCGTATTGTTTGCATTAGGTCGTCTACCCGGTTGGATCAGTCAATGGCAAGAAATGCGTCGCGATAAACAACCCATCGCCCGCCCACGTCAAATTTACACAGGTGCAGCTCCAAGAGCTTTTATACCTATCGATAAGCGCTAAACGCATCCCTTATCGTAATTTTATAAGATTCAGCGATTAATTTACAATCGCCCCTCAGCACCGCTCTATATTTGCAACGTGATACGCAAATTTTGGGCGGTGCTTTTTTTTGCACTTCTAGGTAGTCAGTTATATGGTCAGTCTTATACCCTTAGTGGCTTTGTGAAAGACAGTACGTCTGGCGAAACATTGAAGGGTGCTATCGTTAAGGAAGTAAACCTTAATATTTCAGCGGTAACCAATAATTATGGTTTTTATAGCCTCTCCTTGCCCAAAGGATCTCATAGCATTC
>JAULUW010000240.1:0-11045 GCA_032111345.1 Bacteroidia bacterium | reverse complement strand
CATTCAAAGCCATAGATAAGAAGTAACGGAAACGTGCACTGTCTAAAGCGCCACCCATACCGATGATACGGTTTTTAGGAAGCCCTGAGGTGGTTTTTGCCAAATAGGTCATGGTATCCATCGGATTGGAAACAATAACGAAAATGGCATTGGGAGAATACACCAAGCAATTTTCCATAACCGTTTTAACGATACCGGCATTGATGCCAATAAGTTCTTCGCGGGTCATTCCGGGTTTACGGGGAATTCCGCTGGTAATTACTACCACATCGCTATCAGCGGTTTTGGTATAATCGTTGGTACTTCCTACTATACGGGTTTCGAAACCATTCAAGGCTGCCGTTTGCATCAAGTCCATAGACTTGCCTTCTGCAAAGTTTTCTTTGATGTCTAATAAAACGACTTCCGCCGCCATGTTTTTCATACCGATATATTCGGCACAACTTGCGCCCACATTACCGGCTCCGATTACACTAATTTTGCTCATGTTAGATTCTTTTTTTCAGATTTCACCACAAATTTAACTATTGAAGTCTCAATTTGCGATTTATCCGAATAAAACTTTGAAAAAAGCGTTAAAGTTCGCCATCCACCAAAACAAAAAACAATGTAATTGAGTTACCTTTGTATTGAAATTACAATCCAAGTGAATTACATAGATGAAAAATAAATATCTTGACTTAATCCAACAGACCTTTGACTTCCCAGTTGAAGAGTTTAAAGTAGATGATGAAGGCCAATTGTCGTTCCACGACATCCCTTTAATGGAGCTCATCAAACAATACGGAACTCCGCTAAAGTTCATCTACCTACCTAAGATAAGTGAGAATATTCGCAGAGCACGATCTTGGTTCAATGTAGCCATTGCAAAGGCAGACTACAAAGGCAAATACTATTATTGTTATTGCACCAAAAGCAATCACTTTCAACATACCCTCGACGAAGTATTGAAGAACGATGTGCATTTAGAGACTTCCTCACAATTCGACATCAACATCATAGAAACCTTAGAAGAACAGGGCAAGATCAACAAGGATAAGTTTGTGGTTTGCAATGGATTCAAGCGCGACGTATATATTGAAAACATCGCTGGACTGATCAATAATGGCTGGTCTAATGTGATTCCCGTTTTCGACAATCAGCGAGAAGTAAATCAGTTACTCGAGCATACCGATAAGGAATTCAAGTGCGGTATTCGCATCGCAGCGGAAGAAGAACCTAAGTTTGAGTTTTATACCAGCCGTTTGGGAATTGGGTACAAAGACATCCTACCTTTTTATCGTTCTGCGGTAAAAACCAATCCGCAAATCAAATTAAAAATGTTGCACTTTTTCATCAATACCGGCATTTACGATACCGCGTATTACTGGAATGAATTGCATAAATGTTTGCGCGTGTATTGCGAATTGAAAAAGGAATGTCCGGATTTGGACACCCTAAATATCGGCGGCGGATTTCCGATTAAAAACAAATTGGCCTTCGAATACGATTACGAATACATGGCCGAGGAGATTGTAAGTCAGATCAAACAAGTTTGCGACGAAAACGGCATTCCCGAACCCGATATCTTCACCGAATTTGGGTCTTTCACGGTGGGAGAAGCCGGCGGAACGGTATTTTCGGTTTTGGATCAGAAAGCGCAGAACGACCGCGAAAAGTGGAACATGATTGATTCAAGTTTTATGACGCAATTGCCAGATGCTTGGGCTATCAACAAGAAATTCATCATGTTGCCCATTAACCGATGGCATGCCGATTACGAGCGGGTATTATTAGGCGGTATTACTTGCGATTCTGATGATTACTACAATTCCGAACAACACGTAAACGCCATTTACCTGCCTACCTACGATCGCGAAGACACGCTGTATCTGGGCTTTTTCCACACGGCGGCCTATCAGGAAAGCATTGGCGGTTATGGGGGCATACAACATTGCCTCACCCCTGCTCCCAAGCATGTAATCATTGATCGCGACGAAAACGGAGAATATACCTTTAAGCTCTTCTCTAAAGAGCAAAGTTATAAGAGCATGCTCAAAACCTTGGGGTATTTTTAATTCCTCCCAATTTAGAATCAAATTGATATTCCAAAAAGGCCAGTTTCTATCAGAACTGGCCTTTTTTCATGCCTATTTACGAGCGTCTTTGGCCTGTGCAAATAAGGCAAACCCTATGAACGATAACAATCCATTTAAAAGGATTAACTCGTAGCCAAATTGATACGACCAACCTAAAGGCGGAATTCCCAATAGTTCCGACACATATACATTCTTAGCCAAATACCAACACAAAAGCGGCATTAAGACGCTAACCATGAGGATATTGGCTGACTTAGGGCGTTTATTCGTAAACATGCCCAAGGCAAACAACCCGATCAAAGGTCCATAGGTGTAATTCGCAAGACCCAATACCACATCAATGATTGCACCTTCGGCAAACTTATCAAAACCAAGTATAGCGAGTAAGAGCAGAATGGCAAAAATAGCATGCAGTAAGCGCCTTACTTGATTCTTCTTCCTATCGGTCCAAGTGCGTTGGTTTACGCCTAAAAGATCAAAGTAAGTACTCGTAGTTAATGTAGTTAATACCGAATCGGCGCTGCTAAATGTGGCAGCCGCTAATCCAAGTACAAAAGCCATCCCTGCAATTCCGCCCAACTTAAACGCAATACTTGGAAAATAAAGGTCTGATTTGCCTTGTAATACCGATGCCATTTCAGGGGTATTCTGCAAATATGCAATCATCACCACACCCAAACTCAAGAAAACCACATTCACCAATACCACTACAAAGGCGGTTGCCAACATATTCTTTTGGGCATCCTTCAAAGTGCGCAGACTCAGGTTTTTTTGCATCATATTCTGATCCAAACCGGTCATGGCAATGCAAATGAACATACCTCCCAAAAAATGTTTCACCCAATAGGTCGAACTCAATAAATCGGTATTCACAATCTCGGTATGTTGCGAGCGTTCAAAGATTTCCCCCAGAGAAAAAGCCTGCAAAGAAGGCGCGTTTAACATGCTGTACAAGGCGACAACCAGTCCACCGATTAAGAATACACTTTGAACGGCATCGGTAAACACCAAGGTTCGGATGCCGCCTTTGAGGGTATACACTAAAATGAGCACGATAATCAGCGCCACGGATACCGCAAAGGGGATGTGCCAATAATCGAATAGAAAAACCTGCAAAATGGCTACCGCTAAAAACAAGCGACCGGCACTGCCTAATAAACGAGAAACGATGAAGAAGAAAGCGCCCGTTTTTTGAGCAGTGGCATTAAAACGCAATTCTAAATACCCATAAATGCTGGTTACTTCGTGTTTATAATAGAGCGGCAATAACCAATAGGCAATGACCAAATACCCGAAGAAATATCCAATTACCAACTGAAAATAATGCCAATGGCTTACCGATACCGCACCGGGAACGCTGATGAAACTCACGCCACTCATGGAATCTGAGAGCATGCCCAAGGCCACCATCCACCAAATACTTTGTTTATTTCCCAAGAAATAACTGTTGCTATCGGCGTTTTTGGCGGTGATGCGACCTATTAAAAGCAACATCACAAAGTAGGATGTAATGCCGATTAAAATCCATTCCGGTTTCATTATTTCTTGCGTTTTTTAGGGGCTCTGATACCCATTTCTTTGAGCAATTCGGCGCTATTTCTCGGGTTTCCTTTAAGAGGTTTCAACTCTATATACGTGAGGGTATTCTCTTGAATTTTCAAGTTTTGCAAACTCGGAGCATCTAAATAATACACGTCTCCTTTGAGCGTTTCGGCCATTATGAATTGCAAATTTTTAAAGGACAAAGGTATTTGCTTGGTTTTCGGGATGTCTGGAAAAAGTACAGTAAAGGGCTCTCCGCTGTAAACGGCGAAAACTCTTTTTACCTCCAGGGGAATTTTGCCTAATTCACACAAAATCAGCTCGGCATAAGCCGGCTCCATTTCAGTGGGATGCGCCATAGTAAATACCCCAAAACTTTGAACAATAAAACGGCCTTTTTTTCGGGCATTGTTGTTCGTAACCCCAAATAAGGCTTGTTTTTGTTGGCTCTTATCTTGACTTTGCATTTGGGAACGCATGACATTCCAAAGCGTTTGTTTGCGCGATCGAATTGCCTCATACTTCGCGAATGTCTTGTCGAAATTGGCATCTCCTTGAGCCTTTTCTTTGGCGCTGCCTTCCATAAATTCGCTGGGCTTCAGGAGGGCGATTTCCCATATTCCACGGTGTGTTTTGAGTTCTAAAACCACCATGCGATGTCCCAATTTCATGCGAATATCAATCCAATTTTTATCCTTGAAAAATGCCTGTACCTGTTGTTGCGACAATTGGGTTTTGAACGCAAAGCGCATTCCTTTAAATACGTCTAATTCGGGAAACAAACTGTGGGTTCGGTCGAATATTTGAATTTCTTGTATTCCAGTAGCACTTTTTCTATTCCTAGGAAGTACGCGAATACCCACCTGCGTTTTGCCCCGAACAATTCGGCGGATTTCCTTAGCCGCACCGGGTGGATCTAACACAAAATCCCCTTTGAATTTACCCAAGCGCATTTCAAATTCATTCGGCGGCATCACGTAATTGAATCCCTCGGTTTCAAAGGCTTGATCAAGCGACCATACCTGAAAATCACTTTGAATTTTCGCCGTTTCTTGTCCTTTATAAAATTGATAAAAGTCGATTTTCGGGGGCATGCCATCAAATTCAAATTGGTAATCGTAATCATAAAAATGCTGCCATTGGGTATTGCTGCGATTTCGGGCATAAAACCGGTCTGTTGCAGGTACCGGACTGTTAAAATTAATTTCCGCCAAATAACCCGGTTTCAGAGATAGGTTTTGTTTTTTATCGATACTACTCACGTAAACCGAGAGGCAAAAAGAGGGATGCAAGGCATACAATTTACGGCTGCTGTCATAGCGCATATCCAAACCGGCGGCTGCCGTTTTTACGGCATCATCCATGTATTTTACTTCTACGTAATAATCCCCGAAATAGGGTTTATCGCCCGCTGTTTGCAAAGCATTTTTCGGTATAGAAAGGGCCCATTCTTTATCGCCCATAAACACCTGGTCGGTCTCCGAATTTCCAATAAAACGGTGCACGCCCTCCGTGAAATTCGGCAAGAGCGATGTTTGATTCTTCGACGGTTCGAAGGCGTAGGGTTTCAAGGTTTCGTATTCGGCAAAATCCAATTCCAACTCTGTATCCTCGAGCCAAACCACGGCTTCATCTTCCTGTACATCGGGAAAAAGGGATTTCAAATAGGCGGTTTCTTTAGGATTTAGGCGCGGACGGCTCGACACCCATTTGAAGGGCATATACACATTGCGTTCCATCACCGCCGAATTGGGTCCTTTGCCCACTTTCACGGGCAAACTGCCAATGCGCAAGGGCACCACCCATTCTCCCATCGCCTCCATCGGAATTCCTTGCGCCCAATCGCTGCCATCCACAATTCTGATGCTGTGCAATTGTTTGCATTTTTTTATTCTCGGGGGAAGCTGATTCACGTCTACCAAACTCAATTCCAGATGTTTCAAGCGGGGCATGTGTGCTTCTATTACCGCCAAAAGGGCATCCGCATCTTTAGAATCCATATCGCCTAAGACCGAAAGGGTCCGCAATTGCTTCCAGTTTTTAAGGAAATCGTAATTATCGGGAATTTCTTCAAACCGAAGAGAAACCTGGGGCAATAAGCCCCATGCATCGTTCAATATGGTGGCATCGGTGCGATTTTTTGGGATGTAAATGGAAACCGACGGCACCCATTCGAGGTATTGCAAATCTTCATCTGAGATAATTCCTTGAAAATGGTGCAGTTCCAATTCCTGAATCATTCCCAATTTAGAGCACAAAAAGGCCGCTTTGGCAATGTCGACACTGCCATCAATTTTAACGATTTCCACATGTTGAAAATCGGGCAAATGCGATTCTAGGTATTGTAATTCTTCGAAAGAACTGAGCAGCAATTGTGTTTGGTATGCATTTTTGATTTTTTTAGGAACCAAAAAAGCCGATTGTCCCCATAGTCCCGAACTGCATCCAAGCCATAGCAACAATAAGGCAATACGCCCTGCCTTTAGGAAAATTAACATACAACGAATTAACGGAAAAACTTGGAGAACATGCCACCCATTTTCCCCAACATTCCCAAATCGATGCCTAAAAAGGACATAGCCCCCGCGCGATCGAGGCTATACCCCCCTGCTTGAAAGCGGTGTTTTAGGCCATCGAGGATAAATCCCAAAACATCTTTGGCCAATACTTTTTTACGCTCGGAATCCCAATCTAAGCCGTAATAACTTTGAATTACTTCCGTCATGAGGGCTTCATAATGCGGAGAATCTTGTAAGGCCATGGCACCTTGTGTGGCTAAATTTTGAATATCGTTCATTTTGCCGGTCATTACCAAACCTTGCACGTATTTCGTCGCAGCCGCAAGGGTTAAATCGATATGTACTTCCGATTGACCCAAATCAAACCCGTATTTTTCCCCATATAATTTATGGAAATCGGGCTTCATGTCGTTGATATATTCTTGTAATTTCATGATTCTTGTTTTTAATTTTCGGGGGAAATTTAACGCATTCGTTTAATTCCTTGCAGGTGATGGGTGTACACGCCATCGGTTTTTCGACGGATTCCCTTTTCATCGAAATCGTCGATACGAACGTGGCCGGAGGCGTGAATGATTTCCCCCGAAATCAAAATGATGCCCACGTGGGTGATTTTTAAGCCCTCGGCATTTTTAGATCCGAAAAAAGCCAAATCTCCGGCTTTATGGGAACCGAAAGGTACAGGTTCACCGAGGGTGAACTGGTCTTTGGCATCTCGCGGAACCGAATGTCCTTTAAAAAGCAGGTACATTTGCGCGAAGCCGCTGCAATCGATGCCGTTGATGGCTCTCCCTCCCCATAAATACGGCGTTCCTAAATATTGCTGCAACCAATCTGAATCGGTCATTTCCAACATTGGAGCGTGTATTTCGGGTACTTTAGAGCCTGGAGAAAGTTGGATATGAGGAAATTCGGGGTGCGCGATCGGGCACGTACATGGGTACACCGTTTTGGAGACGGGAACATGCAAATCGTGGTATGCTTGGCTTATAAATCCGTGATAGCCGTCGTGGGCGCATTCGATGCGATGCCAAGAGTAGCCATACGCATTTTGAACGGTTTCCAGAAGGAAATAGGTTTCGCCATAAAGCAAGCTGCTGATGCATTCAGAAGACTCAAGCGGTTCTTTGCGCAATGGCATGTGCGCGATACCGCATGCAAATTCTTGTTTTACGGGCATACACAAAGATGCGAATTGCGGGGTGTAATTGCAATTCAATCGAGGTGCAATCGCTCTTTACGATCCAGCAATACGGCTTCAGTTTCCACGTGTTCGGGATCGGGAACGCAGCAGTCGACCGGACAAACGGCAGCACATTGGGGTTCTTCGTGGAAACCGGTACATTCGGTACATTTGTCTGGAACGATAAAATATACTTCGTCGCTGATGGGCTTGAATAAGGTATTTGGGTCTACTTGCGTGCCGTTTTTAAGGGTAAAGGAATTTTGCACTCCTGTACCCTGGGCAATAGACCACTCTACACCTGCCTCATAAATTGCATTATTGGGACATTCGGGCTCGCATGCTCCGCAGTTAATACATTCTTCGGTAATGATAATGGCCATAATCTGGTGCAAAGTTAATATGCTTTTGTTATTTTCGCCCAATCTTTACCTGATAAACGAATGGAAATAGCGATTGTAAGTGATATTCACGATAATACTCAGAATTTAAACGTCTTTTTGGACTATTGCGAAGCGCATGATATCGGTCATATTATTTGTTGTGGCGATTTTTGTTCTCCTTTTATAATCAGTGCCTTTGGTGAAAGCGGTATAGAAACGCATTTGGTTTTCGGAAACAACGATGGGGATCGCAGCAATATTACGCGTTTGGCGATGGAGTACGACAACCTTCATTTACATGGGGAATATATTGGGTCGGAGGATAATTTATTGGTAATCGACGGGGTTCGTATTGGTGTGAGCCACTACCCTTTTTATGCCAAAACGATGGTAAAAACGGGCTGGTACGATGCCGTGTTTTTCGGGCATTCGCATCTTTTTCACAAGCAAAAGTTCGGCAATGCGCTTTTATTGAATCCGGGTGAATTGGCTGGAATCTTCAATGCTGCCAGTTTTGCCGTTTACGACACGGAGTTTAGGGGTTGCGAGAAAGTGGAGCTTTGATCGTGCTCCTTTTTGTGCGTTTGAATCTTATTTGAATGCATAAGTAATTAATAATATATTTAACTCGTATTTAGTTATTGCAATTGCTAAAACGCAATTTGCAATTTTCGCAAAGCGAATGCTACCAGGCTACTAGGGACATATTTGAATTTCGTCGAATTTTGATTACTTTCGTTTATAATCTAGTTAGGTGCAACCCTAAAAGACGACACGACAATTATTATGGTAACACCTTTTTTTACAAACATTAGACAACAAATAATAAATGAACTAATGACTGCCAAGACAGACATTAAAGTAGCAGTTTGTTGGTTCACCTGTAAAGAATTGTTTGACGTTTTATGTGACAAATTGAAGGATAAAATACGCGTTACTCTTATAGTATTAAATGACTCAATTAATAATCGTGTTGACGGTTTAAACTTTCAATTATTTATAGACTTAGGTGGCGTTTTCTATTTCGGTAACGTTGATAATCCAATGCACAACAAATATTGCATAATTGACAGTGAAATATTGATTAATGGTTCATACAACTGGACATACTTTGCCGAGACCAAAAACTTCGAGAACATTATAATATTTAAAAGTAACGATAAATTGCTTAGCGATTTCCTAATTGATTTCACAAGACTTAAAGAAAATTGTAAGCTCGTGAATGACATATCAAAAGAGGCTAATACTGAAATCCAACATGTGACTGTTGTAGAAAATGTAAGACTTGCATCCGACACAGATTTAATCATTAAAAGCACTAAAAATATTGGAACAGGACAACTTACACTTACTTCAGCTCTCGGAGAAAGCATAAAAAATGATGTTTACTTCACTTTTATTCCAAAAGGGTCAAAAGTCCCAATTACTAAAACACATAGACTAACAACTGTTTCCGACAGCCAAGTTGTTTGTAGTAATGATATTCGCTTCGGAGAGAATCCCAAAGGTTCGCTAAATACACCCATAGGTTCATTTACAGTAACAGACATTCCTCCCATGCCAAAAGGTATTGCAGGTTTTATTACTACTTTTTCGGTTGACGAGTATGGAATTTTAACTGTGTCAGTCAAGGTTGAACAGACTGGTAATGTAACGATTAATAAATTCAACATCGAAAATTTAATTAGTTAAACGATGCATATTCTTCTGAACAAGAACATAGCAGCCGCTAACAGCACCTACAAGAAAATGGCGGTTCAGTGGTTAAATGAAGCTCTGTGCTTCGTATCAAGATTTGTGGTGGCAGCAAGTTTAGTGCTTTGAAATTGCCAACTTCTTGCAGCTGCAAAACGTTATGCCCAATGCTAAAACGAGACTGCAACCAACTAAATGACAGCTTAAAAACGAGCATTCACAGACAAAAATGACAAACAAGAATGACGAAATATATTATATTTTTCCTGTTAACAATTCTAATCAGCCTGCAACTTAATGCCCAAGACACTTTGCGAGTTGACACTTTACAAATGTTACAAGAAGTAGTTATTACTTATCAGGCAGACAAACGAACACCAATAACCTTTCAGAATATTTACTCAAAGGATTTAAAAGCAAAATCAGTAGGACAAGAACCATCATTTATACTTTCCGAAACACCATCAATAACGAACTATTCTGATGCAGGAAATTCGCAAGGCTATTCTTATTTCAGACTAAGGGGTATTGACCAAACGAGAATAAATATGATGCTTGACGGAGTTCCACTAAATGAACCTGAAGACCAAGGAACTTATTTCTCAAATTACCCCGATATTTTTAATTCTGTTAGTAAAATTCATATCCAACGTGGCGTAGGAACATCAAAAAACGGAGTAGCAAATTATGGTGGTAGTGTTCAATTATTTTCACCAAATCTTGCTGACTCAACTAAAACAACTTTTGGTTTAGGTTATGGGTCATTTAATAGCTTACGGGTGTTTGGCGAGTACAATAGCGGTATAAAAAACAAAAAGGCACTTTATGTTAGAGCATCACAAATTTATTCGGACGGATATAAATATAATTCTTCCAATAATTCTCAATCTGTTTTTTTAAGCGGTGGTCTTTTTCACGAGAAATCAATTTGGAAGCTCAATTTTTTGTTAGGACATCAGCAAAATGATATGGCTTGGCTTGGTGTTTCAGATTCTTTAATTTCTATTGACAGAAGAACAAACGCAAATAGCCAAAAAGAAAAAGACAGGTTTTTTCAAACACTAACACAATTAAAAAACTCTTGGCAAATAGGCAAGTCATCATCACTTGAAACAAGTATATATCATACTTTTTTAAAAGGGAACTACGGATTTGACTTTAATAATTTTTTAGGTTTACCTTCAACAGAAGAATTATACAATTACGCCTTTGAATCCAATCTTGTTGGTTTTTTCAGTAATTATACTTTTTCTAAAAAACAATTTCATTTAACATCAGGACTTCACGGAAACATATATAACCGCCAACACACAGGAAGTGAAAAAGCATTAGGACAACTTTACCAAAACAATGGATATAAGAACGAAATAAGTGTTTTTACAAAAGCAGATTATACGTTCAAAAGGTTTATGTTTTTTGCTGATGTACAATATCGCTATGTAAATTTTGATTACAAAGGTTCAGTTGCTTTACAAAAATTGGATTGGCATTTTATCAATCCCAAAGCAGGATTGAGTGCAACGATAAATAATAATTCAATAGTTTATTACAGCGTAGGATACACAGGACGAGAGCCAACAAGAAACGATATGTTTGGCGGAAATGACGATTTATTAGCCGACAGTTTAGGCAATGCCATTTTATT
>JAULUW010000239.1:0-1956 GCA_032111345.1 Bacteroidia bacterium | reverse complement strand
GGATTTCCCTCAAGATAAAACGGCGAGGAACGTTATTATTATCATTACCGATGGGGTAGAAGAATGTCCGGGAGATCCCTGTGAAGTAAGTGCCTTGCTGCAGAAAAAAGGCATCATTTTAAAGCCCTTTATTGTGGGAATGGGAACCGATGCCCTTTCATTTCGTAAGAATTATTCTTGTGCAGGAACCTATCATAACGCAGAGGGTATCGAACAATTTAATAAAATTATTGGAGTAATCGTAAAGCAAGTATTGAATAATACTTCCGTGCAAATCAACTTACTCGATGATCAAGGCCGACCTACAGAAACCGATGTTCCGATTAGCTTATACGATTCCGATAACGGAAGCCTCGTAGAACATGTTATGCATACCATGAATGGCAAGGCGATTCCCGATACCCTATATTTAGATCCCTTGCGCCACTACGATTTAGTCGTTCATTCGCTTCCCCCGGTTACAAAAAAGAATTTTGAAGTTATTCCAGGAAAACACAATACTATGGCCGTTTCAACACCAAGGGGCGATTTGCAGTTGAAAATCGGAGGTATTACGAATTATAAAGAATTGCAAGCCATTGTACGTCAGTCAGGCAATATGGAAACTGTTCATAATCAGCCTTTTAATACCACTCAAAAATACATCACGGGCTCTTACGATATCGAAATTTTAAGTACGCCGAGATTGACGTTTAATAACATCATTATTTCACAGAATAAGACCCGAATAATCGATATCCCCTCCCCGGGAATGCTTACCATGAAAACAGGTCGCGATTTGTCGGGATCTATTTTTACGGAAATCGATGGCAAAATGGTTTGGGTTAAAGATATTCCATCTGTTGCCGGTAGACATGAAATGATCATGCAGCCAGGCACCTATACGGTTGTTTATCGATTAAAGAGTGAAACCCGTACCTTGTACACCAAAAAATTACCCTTTACTATATCTAGTGGAATCAACACGACGATTGCCTTATAAAATTTATGAAATCTTTTGAAATATTGGACAACAAAGACACGCGCAGCGGCTTTGGCGCCGGTTTATTAGAAATTGGGAAGCAAGACCCACGCGTAGTTGCTATGTGCGCTGACTTAACCGGATCGCTGGTGATGAATTTGTTTAAAGATGAATTTCCGGATCGCTTTTTTCAAGCGGGAATCATGGAAGCAAATATGATGGGTGTTGCAGCAGGCATGGCATTAGGAGGGAAAATTCCTTTTACGGGAACCTTTGCCAATTTTGCAACAGGCCGTGTTTACGACCAGATTCGTCAGAGTATTGCCTACAGCCATGCCAATGTTAAAATTTGCGCATCTCATGCCGGATTAACTTTGGGTGAAGATGGTGCCACGCACCAAATTTTAGAAGATATTGGTTTGATGAAAATGTTGCCTGGAATGGTAGTCATCAATCCCTGCGATTACAACCAAACCAAAGCAGCGACTATTGCCATTGCCCAATATTTCGGACCCGTTTACTTGCGTTTTGGTAGACCTAAATGGCCGGTATTTATTTCCGAAGATACGCCGTTTGTAATTGGTAAAGCGCTGATGTTAAACGAAGGAACCGATGTTAGTATATTTGCTACGGGTCATTTAGTTTGGAAAGCCATTCAAGCCGGACATCAATTGGCAGAAAAAGGTATTTCTGCTGAAATTATCAATATTCATACCATTAAGCCTTTAGACGTTGAAGCGGTTATTGCATCTGCGAAGAAAACGGGTTGTGTGGTTACCGCAGAAGAACATCAAATGAATGGTGGTTTAGGAGATTCTATAGCCCAATTATTGGCGCGCACACTGCCAACACCTTTGGAAATGGTAGCTGTTAATGATTCCTTTGGAGAAAGTGGAACTCCCGATCAGTTACTGGTAAAATATGGTTTGGATGCCCAAGATATTACAGCAGCTGCAGAAAGAGCGATTTTAAGAAAAAATTAAAACTCTTTGTGG
>JAULUW010000238.1:0-15845 GCA_032111345.1 Bacteroidia bacterium | reverse complement strand
CTTTTTGAGCGTATTTCATCATGATGGCCACATCGGTAGCTTGTACTTCACGCACGCTGCCGCCTGGACCTTCAGAAGCGCCGCCGCCGTTAGAACCGCTTCCCACCATACCAATTAATACATTGGTAAGGGAACGATTCATGGCCTTGGTCATTACAACCGTTAAAATAGTACCGGCAGAACCTACCAAAACACCGCCCATAAGCATGACGTTATTGTCGTATAAAAATCCACCGCAAGCCGCTGCAACCCCCGTAAAAGAGTTCAAAAGCGATATAACTACGGGCATATCTGCTCCTCCAATGGGGAATACAAAAAGCAAACCGTAGACTACGGCGATGAGCATGGTGATATAAAACCAGAACATCGTATCGGGATTTTGAAAGGTAAAGTAGGCCCCTACAAAAATGAGCGCCAGAACTATGGCATTGATATATTGTTGTCCTGGAAAGCGAAAATCTCCCACTTTGCCATTGAGTTTGCCCCATGCGACCATGCTCCCGATGAAGGAAACCGTTCCAATAATCAAACCCGCCACGATTGGGATAAACAATCCCATTCCAGCTGTTGCACTTTCACCGGTATGCTGCAGGTGCGTCCACTCGATGATAGAGATCAAAGCCGCTGCAAGTCCACCCATCCCATTAAACAAGGATACCATTTCGGGCATGGCGGTCATTTGCACGCGTTTGGCCATTAAGGTACCTACTACGGTTCCTAATATAATGGCGGCTATTATATAACCCAAGTTTCCAATTACATGAAAACCGGTTCTATCGAAAAACAAAGTTGCCAAAACGGCAACGGCCATACCAAATGCGGCTACAAGGTTTCCCTTGCGCGCAGAATCGGCAGTACCCATCATTTTGAGACCTATTACAAAGCCTACGGAACCTATTAAATAGGCAATTTCTTGCATGTAATTCATGGCTTATTTCTTAGGTTTTTTCTTAAACATTTCCAACATACGATCGGTAACTACAAATCCACCAATCACATTCAAGGTTCCTACAAATACCCCTACAAATCCCACCGAAATGGAAAAATAATCATCGGGTTCGGCGTGTCCTAAGACAATGATGGCGCCAATAACCACCACCCCGTGAATGGCATTTGCGCCGCTCATAAGGGGGGTGTGCAATACACTCGGAACGTGGGAAATGAGCTCTATGCCCACAAAGACCATCAAAATGATCAAATAAAAATAGGTTATATGCTCCCCTATAAATTGTACAATGGAATTCATTTGATTTTTAGTTATTAAGCTTCAGATTTTAAGATAGTACCTTCATGAGCGATCAAACACCCTTTGATAATTTCGTCGTTGAGATCCAAATTTACGGTGCCTTTGGGACCGATTAATTTCAGCAATTCCCAAATATTGCGGGCAAACAAATCACTGGCATTGCCCGAAACGGCAGCGGGCATATTTACCGAACCCACTATTTTCACTCCGTTGTGATGGATAATTTCTCCCGCTTTGCTTTGGGTACAATTTCCTCCTTGTTCGGCGGCCATATCGATAATTACACTGCCATTTTTCATTAATTGCAATTGCGCATCATCAATTAAAACGGGCGCTTTTTTACCGGGCACCAACGCCGTGGTAATAACCAAATCGCTTTTTGCAAGAGACAGGTTCACCGCTTCGCGTTGCGCTTTTCTGTATTCTTCGGAAGCTTCTTTTGCATAGCCCCCTTCGGAACCCACTTCTACGCCTTTTACTTCAATGAATTTACCGCCCAAGCTTTCTACTTGTTCTTTGGTTTCGGGACGCACATCGGTGGCCTCTACTACCGCACCCAATCTTTTGGCAGTTGCAATGGCTTGCAAACCGGCAACCCCAACTCCAAAAATCAATACTTTGGCGGGCGTAACGGTTCCGGCCGCAGTCATCAACAAGGGAAAAATACGATCTAAATGATACGCTCCTTCTATAACGGCGCGGTAACCGGCTAAGTTGGCTTGGGAACTCAAAATATCCATGCTTTGGGCTCTAGATATCCGCGGAATTGCGTCTAAAGAGAGTACCGTCGTCTTTTTTTCATTCAAAGCCTGCACCAAATCCGCATTATTGCGGTGGTACATAGAAGAGATCCATATTTTTCCTGGGGGAAGCTCCGCGATCGTTGCCGTATCGGGAATATTTACGTGTACGAGTACATCGGCATTCAAGATTTCAGCGCGCGATTCCAGACTGGCACCGGCTTCGGTATACACCGAATCTGCATAATGAGCTTGCGCTCCTGCTTGGGTTTCAACCCCTACTGCAAAACCCATTTTAATCAGATTTTGCACCACCGATGGCGTAATGGCTACGCGGGTTTCACCCTCACGGTGTTCTTTTAAAATTCCAATTTTCACGTTACTTTTTTAATGTTAAAGGCAATGGCACGAAGATACTTATTTATTAATATAGGAAAGGTGATAATGGTTACAACTTCACAAAATGTGCGGAACTACCCATAAATCTCAAGCTGTACACCCCTTGTGGCAATTCAGAAATGTTGTAATACTGCAACTCATCACTAACCTTAACTTGAGGAATAGTGAAACGCAATCCGGTTGCATTCACGACTTCTATCGTTGGGGGATATTGAACCGCTACCAAGGTAGGACATACGAATTGCAGATTCAACCGATCCACAGCCGGGTTTGGAAAAACTTCGGTACAAGATCCTTCATTGCGTTCCATTTTTTGCATGAATGCCGAATTGTTGTTCTCATTTCCGATCAAACTATCTTTATAAAAAATCTCTGTAGCGGTAAAGCTGCCATTCGCCGCTTGAATGCCTCGTATTTCCATCACCGGAACGATTTCATCTGTACTCAACCATTTGTAGATAACCTGCGGACGCGGAATTGGGGTACTGATAAAAGGCGTAACCAATGAATCTACTTGGTTCATAATGGTTTTTACCCTCAAAACATTGGAATACGTTTTGAATGGAGTTGTAATAGAACCATAAGCGTCTACAATATTGGTTCGGGTTCCTTTTTGGATATAGGTTAAAAATTGCTGACCGGGAATTTCAAACTTAAATCGGAAGGTACTTACATCGCTGTCGTTATACTCCAAGGGAAACTGGTAGATTTCATCGTCGTCGGTATACTTGGCCGCTAAAGGAATTCCTGAATTGGTATATCCGATACCCTCGGCTTTATAGACCTTACTCGTTTTGGTGAAAAAATTATAAATATTTGTAAAACTTACAGGACCTGCACCTAAAGTGTCAATAAATTTCTCTCCAATTTGATTGAAGAAATAGAAAGCATAAAACGTGCGAGAAGAGGATTGAAACTCGCGTAATACGCTGGTTTGGGGGGTAATTTTGGAGAAATCCCAATTTTGATTGGCCCCGGCCTTTTGCCAAGAAGCAGGCAAAGAAGCGATATCCGCCGTTGAGAGCCTGGCCGTATCGTCTGCACTGGGCATGTTTTTACTTTCAATGCTAATTTGCGCATAATTTGCATTTACTGCAAAAAATAACCCTAAGAAAATCTGCCATTTACGCATATTGACAAATATATTAAAAAATTGTGAGGCTTCATTTCAGATTGCGTTAAAAATTCACGAATTTTGCAGCTCTATGGAAATAAGATGGAAAGCAAAGCCCCTACCCAATTCCCAGATAGTAGCAAAGCTTTCCGCTGAGATTAACGTTTCCGAAGCCATTGCCACTATTCTCGTTCAACGTGGTATCGATACTTTTGAAAAAGCAAAAGCGTATTTCAGACCTCAATTGAGCGATTTGCACGACCCTTTCCTTTTGAAGGATATGGACCTTGCCTACAACCGAATTAAAAGAGCGGTATATCAAGGCGAAAAAATGATGGTGTATGGCGACTACGATGTCGATGGCACAACCGCTGTAAGTATCGTCTACTCTTATTTTGTTACCCTCAATCCGAATATTGAATATTATATTCCAGATCGCTATAAAGAGGGTTACGGCATCAGTAAAATGGGAATCGATTATGCCAAAGAGAATGGAATTGGACTCATTATCGCTTTGGATTGTGGAATTCGCTCTAACGAACTGGTAGATTATGCCAACAGTTTGGGTATTGATTTCATTATTTGTGACCACCATTTACCCGGTGAAACTTTGCCCAATGCCCATGCCATTTTAAATCCCAAACGCCGCGATTGCAGTTATCCCTATAAAGAGCTTAGCGGTGCCGGAATTGGCTTCAAATTGGTACAAGGATATTCGAAGAAGGAAGGTTTCGCCGAAGATAAAATTTTAGAATATATCGATTTGGTTGCCGTGAGTATTGCCTCCGATATGGTCGATATGCAGGGTGAAAACCGTGTTCTTGCCTATTTCGGACTGAAAAAACTCAATGAAAACCCCTCCATTGGCTTGCAAGCCTTGATAGAGGTAGGTCCCAAAAAGAAAACCTATAGCATCCAAGATATCATCTTTGGTATCGGTCCGAAAATCAATGCAGCCGGACGTATTTCCGATGCCACTGCTGCTGTTCGCGTGCTTATAGAAAAGGAATACACCACCGCACGCCAACTTACGCGGGTATTGAACGAACGCAATACCGAACGCAAAGAATTGGATAACGACATTACAAAGAACGCCATAGACATGGTCGAAGGCACTCCCGGCATGTCGGAACGCAAGAGTATTGTAATACGCGGAGAAGCCTGGCACAAAGGCGTTATTGGTATTGTTGCCAGCCGTATGGTAGAGCAATTTTACAAGCCAACCATCGTATTTTCCCAAAACGACGGCATGTTAACGGGTTCCGCTCGTTCCGTGAAGAATTTCGATATCCATGAAGCCATTACCGAATGTTCTCAGTGGGTAGAACAATTTGGTGGACATAAATATGCAGCAGGTTTGAGCATTAAAGCCGAAAACTTCGATGCTTTTAGTGCCCAATTTGAATCGGTGGTTTTACGCGATATTGAAGAGGCCTCCCTTTTACCCGAAGTGGAGTACGATTTAGATATTACCTTGGACCAACTTACTCCCAAATTCCTATCCCTCGTTAATCAGATGTCGCCCTTTGGACCTGGCAACCCCTTGCCTATTTTCCACTCCAAAGAATTGCGCTCTAATAATAGTCCTCGCGTTCTTAAAGACCGCCACTTAAAATTGCAAATTTCGCAAAACCACCGCCATTATTTCGATGGAATTGGCTTTGGCCTGTCTGAACACTTACCGATAGTATCGAATGGTGAAATTTTCGATGCGTGTTACTGCATCGAGGAAAACGAGTTCAACGGTCAAGTAAAATTGCAATTGCGTTTGAAAGATTTGAAGCCGTATCGGGATTGAAGGATTAATCTTCCTGCACGCAACTGAACTAGGCTAAAAGGAATTGGCTTTGGCCTGTTTGAACAGTACCCGATAGTTTCGAATGGTGAAACCATTTTTTCGCCCTATCTATTTTGGGAAGTCCTTATGCACAAAAATGCGCACGTCGTAAATACTGTCTTGGGGGTGTTTGAGGTGTACTTTTTGCTGATAGGTACCCAGTGCCCTAAGGCTGTCTAATGGCATGGGAGCATCCCGGCGCGCATGAAAATTATCCCACAAAATAACCGTGTTTTTGGGAAACCAATCTGCGCCAGGTCGGGTATCCAAACTCCATAAATATTGGGTTTTGCCTTTTTGAATGCGTTCAGGTGCTTCAAAGGGATCCAAATCTAAATGCACATTCAATTCGGGTAATTGATGCACCAAAACGTAATTGTGATATCCCATGCGCTCCACAGAATCTATGGCTTCCAACCATAAATCGCGGCCGGGATAACCCGAAATGCTTACTTTATTCGAAAACGGCATCGGCATATCGGCACCCCAAATTCCAATAATTGAAGCGATACTCACACTTATAACCTTAATGGCTCGGTTCAACAATCGAATGTCGAGCGACATAATCCGATGCAAACTGTATTGCGCCAAAAGCGCCGCAATGGGCGATACCACCACAAAAACACGTATCAGGCCATGCGAACCCATCATGCCCGCCCACCAAATAAAACTGTGTGCGAAAAAATATCCCCCAAACAAGGGTAAAAACAACCAGAGTACAAATTGACTCATTTCATGGGGGGTGCGTTTTTTATATCGGGAATAGATATAATCCAAAATAAAGAAAATCGCCACAACCATTAATGCGGTTATCCAAAGTCCGGTTATCGATTTTTGGGCTTCTGCAAAATGTAAAAAAGAACCGGATCCGGGATCAAACTTTCCATCCGATTCAAACTTAAAATACGGATTATGGGAAATAAAATAATCCCATTCCCCCGAAATCAAGGCGGCTAAAATGGCAAAAACGACCGTACCCGAAAACAACAAAGGCAGATATTTGGTTTTTTTCTTGAGAACGATAAAAGGGATCATGGCCGCAATCAATACCAATCCTTCCGTGCGTATGATGGGCAAAAAAGAGGCTAAAATCAAAGCAGGGGCATAGCGATACGACACCAACAAATACATTACATAAATCAATACCAAGGCATTGGTGGGTTCCGTAAGTGCGGAGTGGAAATTGGCAAAAACGATAGGCTGAAGTCCAAATAATACGATTAACAACCAGGGATTGCGCATTCCCAATTTTCTACCTGTTAAATAACTGATCCATGCAGTTGCCAGGGTGGCGGCCATATTCATGGCATACACGGCAAGGATTCCGAACTGCGCAAAAGGGGAAGCCAAAAGGGTAAAAAAGGGCTTCCCCCATAAATCTAACATCAAAATGGGATGTTTATAACACCAACGCGCAAACAAATAATGATTCCAAGAATCTTGACCTCCCGCAGGACCCTGCGCATTCCAGGCGACAGAAATATATAAGACTAGAAGCCATAACAGTGCAAAAAATGCGGCGCTGCTATTTTTATGCGCGTAAAAAAATCTGGGGAGCATTAGGCGAAAATACAAGAAAAGTCCCAATTACGGGACTTTTCTAAATAGGTTATTGAAATTTTATTAATAGGTACTGTGCACCAAACGCATATCGTTGATGCGTTTTTCAGCGTGTTTGATAGCGGCAATTTGGTTATTCACCCCTAAGTCCGAAGCCATGCGATTCACATCAAGGATGGTATCGTAGATTTTTTCGGTTTGGCTCATAGCGATTTCGCGCACATATCCATTGTATTCGCTGTACACGTTGATCAAGCCACCGGAATTGATTACAAAATCAGGTGCATAGATAATGCCCATCTTTTTCAACTGGTCGCCGTGTACCAACTCGTCTTCTAATTGATTGTTAGCAGCACCTGCCACGATTTGACATTTCAAATTTGGAATGGTTTGATCGTTCAAGATACCACCCATTGCACAAGGTGCAAAAATATCTACATCCAATTTCACCAAATCATCGGAAGGCATAGCAACTGCGCCAAACTCGGCGGCTGCTTTCTTCAAAACCGATTCGCTTAAATCAGAAATATAGAGCTTAACGCCATCTTTATGCAAAAGTTCGAGCAAATGCCAACCCACTTTTCCGATACCCATTACGGCCACACTTTTACCCGCAAGGCTATCGCTGCCATAGGCTTGTTTGGCAGAAGCTTTGATACCCATATAGGTTCCGTATGCAGTAACGGGAGACGGATCTCCACCACCACCCATGCTTTCGGGTAAACCCACCACATGTTCGGTTTCCATTTGTACATACTCCATGTCGCGGGTAGTAGTGCCCACGTCTTCTGCCGTAATGTACTTACCGTTCAAATTTTCAACGAAACGACCAAATTTTCGCATTAAAGCTTCGCTCTTTTGGGTTTTGGGATCCCCAATGATTACAGCTTTCGCTCCGCCTAAATTCAAGCCAGCCACGGCTGCTTTGTACGTCATACCGCGAGATAATCTCAAGGCATCGCGTATTGCGTCTTTTTCGTGTTGGTAAACCCACATTCTCGTTCCACCCAAACCAGGACCTAGAACCGTATTGTGAATGGCAATGATGGCTTTTAAGCCCGTAGCATTGTCCTGACAAAATACAATTTGTTCGTGGTCGGTAGACTCAAGGCCTGCAAACAAATCGAACTGTGTTGCAGGGGTTGTTTCAAATTGAATATCTCCCATTGAATTAAAATGCAAAGATAACCCTTTTTGTATTAAAAAAATGTTTTTTGAATGTGTTATATTGACACTTAGACGGCTTTAGGTAAAGGCCTCGGCGCAAATTTCCGACATGCCTCTGCGATGTATTTAATGTGTTCTGGAGTTGTTCCGCAACAGCCCCCCACAATATTTACCCAACCTTGTTGCGCCCAATCGGCAATCACCTTCGACATGCTTTCCGGACTGTCGTCATACTCCCCAAATTCATTCGGAAGTCCTGCATTCGGATAACAACTTACAAAAACTTCTGAAACTCTTGACATTTCTTCGACATATTGTCGCATTTGATCTGCCCCAAGTGCACAATTCAAACCCACACTCAGTAATTCTCCGTGAGCGATACTGTTGTAAAATGCCTCCGTAGTTTGACCGCTTAGGGTCCTGCCCGAAGCATCGGTAATCGTACCGCTTACCATAACCGGAATATCCCAATTTTCGGCGTCTTTTAAGGTATTAATCGCAAACAATGCCGCTTTACAATTCAAGGTATCAAAAACCGTTTCCACCAAAATTAAATCCGCCCCCGCTTCGACTAAAGCCCGCGTTTGTTCGGTGTAACAGGTAACCAATTCGTCGAAACTTACGCCCCTGTAACCGGGATTATTCACATCCGGACTGAGACTTGCCGTCTTATTGGTTGGTCCTAATGCCCCCGCTATAAAAATCCTGCGGTCTGACTCCTGCGCATAGATTTCACGCGCTTCTTTGGCCACTTTAATCGCCGCAACATTCAAATCTACCACCCGATCGCTCATGTGATAATCCAACATCGAAATGGCATTGGCATTGAATGTATTGGTTTCAATAATATCGGCACCGGCGCGCATAAAAGCCAGATGAATATCTCGAATAATATGGGGCTGGGTCAATACCAAAAGGTCGTTATTGCCCTTCAACGAATGCGGATACTCTTTAAATTCCGCACCCCTGTAGTCTTCCTCCGACAATTTATGCTGCTGTATCATGGTGCCCATGGCCCCATCAATAATTAAAATTCGATCCTGTAATAATTCCTTAATATGCATATCCAACTTCCTTTAAATATTTAAAAATCCACTCAAAATAATCTTCCAATTGCATTTCTGCCTTCCCCAAAACAGGGGTATCCCCAAGGGGTTCTGCTTTTGTTTTCTCGGGGGAAATTCCCCAGTTGCCCGGGCCCAAGTACTGGAAAACGCGCGCCGCTTCTGTCGCATTTTCTGTGGCTTCGTCGTTTTTAGTCGCGTATAATTTCACGTTTCCTTTATGAAAATACATGCCCGCGGCCGGAGTGGCTTCCGACCAAGCCAACCACTGACAGTCGGCCTCATACAGCGCTTGCATATCTTTGCGGGTAATAAATCCTTGAGGTTTTCCAGAAAAGACTTCTGCCAATTGTGCTTCCACCTCTTCGGTGGCGAGGTTCAATTCCTTGGATTCGATATCGGACCGCATAAGTACCATGGCCTTGTATTTATAGGCGATATACAAGGGATGCCCAATAACCTTCACATAAGTGAAAGCCGGCTTCTGAATCTGTCCACTCACCCATCCCGAACGTTTTAGGGTATCCAATAACCGAGAAAATCGAGACTCATTGATGAGACTCAATCCCAAAAAATGCGATTGTTTTAGATTTTCGAAGTAAACGATATCGCTATACAAACCAATTCCGGCATCGGAAGGCTCAGCAAGGTGTTTAAAAATGGGTGCTTTGGCGATGTGTGCTACTATAGAATCTAAATACTTGGGCGGTTTGACCCCTGATTCGTCGCGCATTTTGCGGGTTTGAAAATGCATGAAGGCACGTACATTTTGAGGCACAATTACAGGCAGGCTGCTGCGGGATTTAAAATTGAAATACAAATAGACCCCAACGGTAATCACAGAAATGGTAATGAGGGTCATTAACGACAGGGCGATGCGTCGAAATCCTTTATCTATAGCCACTTTACAAAGTTAATGTTTAGTTGTTGAATTCCGATATTTTTGGGGTGCTCGCTTTGCTCGCGGTGGGACGGCCTGCGGCCTTGGATGCTCGCTTTGCTCGCGGTGGGACGGCCTACGGCCTGGTTAGACGGCCTGCGGCCTGGTGGGACGGCCTGCGGCCTGGTGGGACGGCCTGCGGCCTGGTGGGACGGCCTGCGGCCTGGGGAGACGGCCTGCGGCCTGGTGGGACGGCCTGCGGCCGGGGAGATAAACTAAAAAAGCTGCCAGGAGGCAGCTTTTTTAGTTTGGTAATTACCGATTAAATCGGGAATTGGTCTGTAGTGTTAAGATTTTGCTTCTTTCTTGCAGCAGGCTTTTTTCTCGCCGTTTTCAGATTTGCATTCTTTCTTATCAGAAGAAGCAGTTCCTTTTTTGCAGCAATCTTTCTTATCTCCGTCTTTGCACGCTTGCTTTTCAGCAGCACTGCATTCTTTCTTTGCGGATTTATCGCAAGATGCTTTGGCAGCTGCATTTTTATCGCAAGATCCTTTTTCAGAAGATGCGTCTTTTTTGCAACATGCTTTTTTACCATCTTGTGACTTATCACAAGCTTTAACTTCTGCAGCAGGAGCCACTTCTTCTTGCGCTACCGCAACATTAACAACTGCTTTAGGAGCCACTTCTGTTTGAGCAAATGCCGCACCAGCAAAGGCGAAAGCAACTACGGCGAACATCAATAGTTTTTTCATAATAACAAATATATCGATTTTTTGAGTTAAATACTACGACCAAGTTGCGATAATGGTTTCGCCACCCGTGGTTTTTTGGTTTAAGTTGACCTTTACCTTAGCTTCCAAGGGCAAGTAGATATCAATTCGGGAACCAAATTTGATAAAACCGTACTCCGCTCCTGCTTTCGCTTGGTGGCCCACTTTCGCGTAATTCACAATGCGTTTTGCCAAAGCTCCCGCAATTTGACGGAACAATACATTCCCGTTTTTATGTGCTACTACTACCGTGGTGCGTTCGTTTTCTGTTGAACTTTTGGGATGCCAGGCTACCAAATACTTTCCGGGGTGGTACTTTTCGTATAAAACTTCCCCCGAAACCGGATAGCGATTAACATGTACGTTAATAGGCGACATGAAAATGCTGATTTGTCGGCATTTGCCCTTGATATATTCAGGTTCATCTACTTCTTCAATTACCACTACCTTACCGTCTGCGGGTGCTATAATGGCGTTTTCATCTTGGGGTATGTTCCGGGATGGATTCCTGAAAAACTGTACGATTAAAATGAAAAATATCAAAGATAAAACCTCGACGGTTGTGGTGTACCAAGTACCCGCAGCCCAAAACTCAAGAGCCCCGTTCAGCCCTAATAAAATTAATAGGGTATAGAAAATGATGCTTATTCCCTCGCGATGTATGGTCATTAATGTACGTATTTAATTAGAAAGAACCTCTAAGTTTTAAAGTGGTAGAAACCTTATCTAAGGCCACAACATAAGCAGCCAAACGCATGTTGATGTTGTATTTCTCAGATGCGGCGTAAATATTGTCGAAAGCCAATTTCATGGCGCGATCTGCACGGCGGTTTACACGCTCTTCGGTCCAATAGTACCCCAAACGATTTTGTACCCACTCAAAGTAAGATACGGTAACACCCCCGGCGTTTGCCAAGATATCGGGAACCACTAGAATGCCTTTTTCGTCTAAAATAGAATCCGCTTCTGCCGTTGTAGGACCGTTTGCCCCTTCAACGATCAATTTCGCCTTGATGTTATGTGCATTTTCTGGCGTAATTTGATCTTCCATTGCAGCAGGAACCAAAACGGTACATTCCAATTCCAACAATTCTGCATTGGTAATTTTTTGTACATTCGGCAATCCTTCCAAATTGTTTTCTTTGCTGTTAGCCACAAAATCTATGGCATGAGTAATATCGATGCCTTCTGGATTGTAATACCCCCCAGAAACGTCGCTGATGGCAATGATTTTAACGCCCATTTGCTCGATCAACTTAGCGGCTTTACTACCCACGTTACCAAATCCTTGTACGACACAATTGGCTTCAGTTGGCTTGATACCCAATTTTGCCAAAGCACTGCGGGTACTTACCATTACGCCACGACCGGTTGCTTCTACGCGACCTAAAGATCCACCTAAAACGATGGGCTTTCCGGTAACTACCGCCCAAGAATTTTGTCCTTTAATTTTGCTGTATTCGTCTACAATCCACGCCATTTCCTGCGGACCGGTTCCCATATCAGGAGCCGGAATATCTGATTCAGGTCCGAATACTTCTTTCATAGAAACCGTATAGGCACGTGTTAAACGCTCTAATTCGCCTTTGCTCATGCCACGAGGATTGCATTTAATACCTCCTTTTGCTCCACCGTAAGGAATATTCACGATGGCACACTTCCATGTCATCCAAGCAGCAAGTGCCTTTACTTCATCCAGGTTTACATCCATACTGTAACGGATGCCCCCTTTAGATGGACCTAAATGATCACTGTGCACCACCCGGTAGGCTTCAAAAACTTGAATTGTACCGTTATCCATGGTAACAGGGATATTGGCCATTACTACCTTGTCGGGAACACGCAAAACATTCGCAAATTGCTTGTCCAATCCCAATACTTCCACAGCCGCATCAAAGCGGCGATTCATGCTTTCTAGCGGGTTATATCTCGGAGATCCGCCGTTTAATTGAGTTGACATAAAAATGTATCTCTTTGTAAATTAGGTGACAAATTTAGCGGAATGCTTATTGTATAAAAAAACTATTTTACCAATGCGCTTAAAAAGTTGTTCACCGCATGCCTTTAGCCGACACTGTTTTTTTAAGTAACCTCCATATTAACAAGGTGTTAACCCGAAATAACAGTCCCTTGGTTTCCAAGTAGTTTCTGCGAAAAATATGCAGTGCCATTACCGTGCATAAAGCCAAATTCCACGCAAAAATTAACTGTGTAAAATTGACACTATCTTGAAATACTTTAAAAAATCCCAAACAAAGTACCATTACAATAAGTCCTAAGGTATGATGCAGCAGCAAGCGTTTAAATTGGTTCTGCGCGTGAAATAAATTTCCCAAAGGAGCAAAAACAGCCAGTGCCAAAATACCCGGAATGCCCAACATAATAAGGTGTTTCATCGGATAAAAATCGGCACCAAAAACCCAAGCAAACAGCTCAGCCGGCACTGCCGCAAGCGCCAAAACCAAGACCAAAGTTCCCCAGAAACTGTAAGCCATAAATCGCAAACTCATGCGTTCCCGCTTGCGCAAGTTCGCAATATTCAAGGCCCGGCTGTGCAAAACGCTGCCAAACGTATTGGCAAAAATCCAAACCGTATCGACCACCAAAAGGGCATTTGCCAAAATCCCAGCAGCCGCATCGCTAAGCGCATACGAAGCCCATAAAACCGGTATCCGATACACGAAAAACAAGGCGATTTGTCCCAATTGCGCCCAAATACCTTCCCACCAAGTATGTGAAATATTCAATTCCGAATGCTCCGGTCTTTTGGAAAACGCAGATAAGGTTTTCAAGCGCCAGAAACAGGCTATACCGCCCAAAAATCCGCTTAAAACCAAAGCCCCCAATACCAAAATTAAGGAACCGTAATGCTGGGTAAATCCCAAAATCAATCCCAATAAGCCGAGTAATTTCAGGATTTCAAATCCCAAGAGCCATTTGTTTTTCTCTAAAACAGCACCGCGACTTTGAAAGAAATTCATGGCCACATTTTGGAAAATCAAGAGGGCAGACCAAGCGAGCAACAAAACCAAAACTGCAGCGGGATGTAACCAACTAAGAGCCGAGGCTTTTCCTTCTTCCGGAGGAAAGCCAAGCAGCAAAGCGAGGGCCGCTGCAAGCCCCAAAATACCCAGAGAAACGCCCACTATGCGGGGCAAAAACCTGCGAAGTCCAAACTGCGAAATCCAATTCGCCAAGGCCGAACCTACGAACATTTCGTTGATCATGAGCAACATTTGCACATATAATAGGTACACGCTGAGGGTGCCGCGACCGCTAGCGCCCAAATAACGCGAGTAGACAATTACCGCGGCAAAGGATGCCACCGCCTTTAAAATTTGCCAAATATAGGATTCTATAGGCGTGTCTTTGGACATTTTAGTACGATTCAAGTCGATCTATAAACAATCCCAAAGAAGCAATTCGGAAATACATATTGAGGTCTTTTGGCGAAAGTTGCGAAAAACGCTGCACCATTTTTTCGCGATAATCGCGGTTTACTACGGGGTCGAGGGCCGAATTCATGACCCACGGCTCCCATTCTTGGCCGTATTTCAGGCTCAATTTGCGTTCGGGAACGCTAAAGCCTTTTTTATCGCTGCGCTGGTAAATGGCTTCGGGGATATACGCTTTCATAGCCTCGCGCAAGATGCCTTTCGAACGGCCCCCTTGCATCAATTCATGCAGCATTTTCTTGCCCAAAATATGCACCGGTAAATGCATATCGTCGGCAAAAGGATTTCTGCTTTCTAATTGAAAAGCCATGCCATTGCGGTCTTCCCATTGCAACATTTGATACAAGCGGCCGTAAAATTTCGGATTTACATTGCTGCCATAATATTCCCCCATGGTGAGTTCTTTCACGTTCTCAACCGGGGGGTGCATGTCTAAGCCATTGGCTTGAATAAGTTCCTTGGTGAACACATGTCCCCAGAAAAAGCGATCGAGGCGGTTCTTCCACTCCGGCGATAATTGTTGGCGCCATTTGCGTTTCCACGCCACTTTTTTCACCCGATCAAAAGAGATGGGCCATTGATCGGCAAAGGGTAAAATTTCATTTTTTTCGGTATTCCAAGCTTGCACGAAATGATCGGGATAGCCGCCGTAGAGTTCATCGGCGCCCTGACCGTTGAACAGCACGGTAATGCCCAAATCGCGAACGGATTTACACAACTGAAAATGCGCAATATTGTTCCATGCCACAGGCGGTCGGTTGCTCTGAAGGATCAAATCTTCGATATGCGAAGTTCGGAACGATTCGGTATCTACATAATGGACCGAGCCGCCATTGTGCTGGTGCACCTCTTCTTGCCATTTGCGCTCGTCTTCAGGTTCGTTCTGGGAAACAATAGAAAACAGATGCAAATCTTCCGAATTTCCCAATAAATGCCTGGCCAAACCCACCAAAACAGCGCTGTCTAGTCCCCCACTCGATGCAAATCCTATGGGAACATCGGAGCGCAATCTGCGCTTCATACTCTCCAATAAAATCCCCTCTAAAGGTCGGTCATCGTGCTGATTCAACAAACTTGATGGATAAAACCAGCGGCGGTGAATCACACTGCGTAAATTCGGATTCCATCGCAACCAATGTCCCGGTTTCAAACTTTCCACGCCCTGAAACCAAGAAACGGCATCGCTGATACCCTGTTTTATATGCAAGTAAACGGCTTCGTCTCGAACAGCCTTCACATCTAAAAACCGGCGCAGGCTTTTTTCCTCGCTGGAAAACACAAATGCATCTTCTCTTTTGGCAAAATACAAGGGTTTAACTCCGGTTCTATCGCGAACAATGGTATAGGTATTTTCTTTGGCATCGTAGATGCAAAAGGCAAAAAATCCGTCTAAAAGCGGCAGACATTTGTCTTCCATTTTGGCCCAGAGTTCCAATAAAACCTCCGTATCCGAATCGGTAACGGTATTCAAACGAAACTGCTGACGGAGTTCGATATAATTAAAAATTTCTCCGTTATAGGTAATCCAATAGCGACCGCTGGCATCGCACATGGGCTGATGGGAACGGTCACCGGGGGCGATGATCGACAAACGTTGGTGCAGCAACATGCCG
>JAULUW010000237.1:0-1995 GCA_032111345.1 Bacteroidia bacterium | reverse complement strand
GGTATTCAATATTTTCCTGGGTACTTAATTGTTTCTGATAAGCATCCGAGTTCAATGAAACCGGTGTTTGTTTGTCGAGACTCCCATTCAACAAAAGGCTTGATTGATGCACGTTTTTCCAATCTTCAAGGGAATTGCTGCGTAAAAAATGCCACATCCACGCATTCTGAAACAAGGAAACATAGGTTTCTTGCAGGTAAATGGGGAATTCCATTTTTGTGCTTTTGGCAAATCTTTTTTCGATTTTTCGACGGATTTTCTTGGGGGTACGTGCTTTCCAATTTTTATATTGGGATTGCATTGCTGCATACAACAAGGTGGTATCGGCATCGAAAAGAGAATCCACACGGGTCAAGTCCAAGAGGGAACGGTGTAGGTCTAAATAGGTTTGGGTTTGAAGCGAATCCTGGAGTAAAAGCGCTACGCCCATTTCATTCTGATACGTATTGATTTCGGCTCCTGAAACCAAGACGGGTCCAAAAGCAATGAGCTTGTGCACCTGTTTGTTTTCACGGGCAAGTGACGCAATGACGGAACAGCCTTCGCTATGTCCGATGAGGATGATGGGATTTTCTGCACTGATGCTGTCTCGAACAAATTTTAAATACGCGTTTCCGTCTTCTATTAGATCTTGAGTGGTGTAACCCTGTAATTCACTGGGCTTGCAGACGGTGTAGCCAGCCCCACGATCGTCGACACGCAACACATGAAATCCCAATCGTGTGAAGGTATCGGCCAATACGGCAAAGGGTTTGTGGCCTAATATTTCTTCATCGCGATTTTGAGCACCGCTGCCCGAAAACAGTACGATGGTTGCGGCTTTTAGTGCATTTTGGGGAACACTGAGTGTTCCGTGAAAGCGACAGGTTCCGGCTGCATTGGAAAATTGAATGTTGCGGTTTGAATATGGGAAATGACCTTTTGGGGTTTGGGGTCTTCGAAGTTGGAGGTTTCCGCGTTGGAGCGATAGCGGAAGGGTCATGCCGTTTTGCTTAAATTCACCGCTGATTTTATCTCCTTTGGGATGCCATTTTCCCGCAAACGCCAAACCCAAGGTTTTGCTTTCAATGCGAATGTTTCGTCCGTCAATAGCAGTGATATCCATGGGGATATTTTTAGCACCTTGCTGCGGAACCGATAAATAGGTTCGGTATTGTTTGGATTTAGGTTCTTTTATTTGGAACTCGATTTTCAAGGTTATGCCCATTCCTTTTATTTGAAGTTCCCCGTTCCAATCTCCTAAAAAGGGCGATTGTGCAAAGAGTTGAGATCCAATTCCCCAAAAGATGAGTAAGAAAAGCGTTTTAAATTTCATGATTATTACTCTAAAGCGCACAAAGGTACGTTGCTTTCGATTGGCATGGGGTAATTTTAGTGCTTGTGCCGCTTGGTATGCCGGCTGCCATTTTAAAAGAATTGTTTGAGAAACGATTCAGTTTCATTTAGATTTGAATTGTGAACCTCCACGAACACCGCATTCCTGATATTTTCTTTCGGTTTCCAGAATGGATGCAGGGGGTATGGGCTCTTAAATACCTGTTGTATCCCAGAATGCCCGTAATATATAGGACATTAAATAAGATACCCTTTGCAGGAGCGCGCGTATTGGATTTAGGGTCTGGCGATGGACAGTTTTTAGACCCCATAGTAGGTTCGAGACCGCGTTCTATTGATGTGGTAGACAGCAGTGCGTCGAATTTGAACTTTACGAAATTACAATTCCCCATGGTGGAATTGCACCACGAAGACATTGGGATTTTCTTGAAACAGGCGGATTCTTTTAAATACGATTATGTTCAATGCATCAGTACCTTGCAGTACTTGGAGGATCCGCAAGTCATTTTAGACGACATTCATCGGATTATGGCATCGGGCGGGCAGTTTTTATTGTACGTACCCTTGAACCAATTTCAAGAATTCTTTCTATACCGTTGGATTTTCAATCGATTTTCAAATTACGAGACCCGCATGAACCGCAAACGTATCTTTTCTCGG
>JAULUW010000236.1:0-19552 GCA_032111345.1 Bacteroidia bacterium | reverse complement strand
CGTTTGGGTGACTGTTATTTAATGACGCGTAATCTTGAGGGTGCGGTTCGTGCCTACGCCTATGTTTCTGGCAAAAAAGGGCGCGATGCCGATTATGCGTTGTATCAAAGTTCTATTATTTATGGACTACTCGAGCGTTCGGAAGAAAAAATAACCATGATAAAGCGCCTTATTGCGGAGTACCCGAAGAGCTCTTATATTGTAGACGGGTATAACGATATAGCCTCGGAGTATATGCTTTTGAAACAATACGATCAAGCTGAAAAATACTATACCGCTATTTTGGAGAAATTCCCAGGAACCCAATTAACGCGCAAGGCCTACAGCACCTTAGGTAGGATTTATTACAACCAAAAGAAAATCGATAAAGCGGTAGCCTCTTTTACCCAATTATACGATGAGTTTAAAGGAACGCAAGATGCACAATCTGCTGCTGAATTGGTAAAAACGATCTACACCGAAGAAGGCAGGGCCAAAGATTACGTGAAATGGGCTTCTAGCAGAGGTGGAATCTCCTCAACTGCCGAAGACAGTGTTCTATATGAAACCGCTATCGTGGCCTATGACAAAGGAGAGTTTAAAAAAGCAATTCCCTCTTTTGAAACCTATTTAGAAGAAAAACCCAATGGAAATTTCAATATTCCCGCTTTGTATTACTTGGCGTTGAGTTATGAAAACACCAAACAGCCCCAAAAAGCCTTGGAATCCTATAAAAAAGTTGCCGTGGCCAATTCTGGGGATTATAAAGAAGATGCAACGGTTGCGGTCTTGAAAATTTATGGGAAAGGAGCAGGGTGCGAGGATATTCTTACGTATTTGGAGATTTTAGAGGAAATTACCCGTTCTAAAGATTTACAAAGAAAAGCTTGGACATCCATGATGTATTGTTATTCACAGTCGGGAAATACGGAAGGATTGAAGCGCATCGCCGCAAAAGCGGTAAACGATGCCTCGGTAGATCCTGATTTGAAATATCAATCGCAATTAATCATGTACAAGAATAATAACGATCCAACTCAAACATTAGAGGCCAAAGTTGCGGTATTACAATCCTTGTACATCGGAAAAAACAACAAATTTGCTGCCGAAGCTAAATATTTGGAAGCAGAATTGTACTTTAACATAGATTCCTTAAACTTGAGCAAAGAATCTTGTTACCAATTGTTAGAAGATTTTAACGGATATGATGAGTGGGTTGCTAAATCTTTACTCTTAATTGGCGATGCCTTTGCAAAGGAAGGGGATGATTTCAATGCTAAAGTTACTTGGAATACCATTTTAGAGAATTTTACGAATCCCGAATACATCAAACAAGCGAAAGAAAAAATTGCCCAAGCAGATGCCCGGGCAATTCCAAATAAATCAAAAAAATAAGAGAATCGGTTAACGCAGGTTTATACCCGCTGATCCCATTAAATAGCCCTCGGTGAATAGTTGAACAACATATTTGCCGGGGCTTAATTTTTTAGAGGGTTCCCATTTAATATCGGGGCTTTCTAAGGTGTTATTTTCAAAAACAATCGACGTTTTGTAACTGTATTTCGCCGATTTGCCGTCGGCAAGTTCTACAACGCCACCTTGACCTTCGTTGGCGAGTGTGATGCCCTCGGGTCCGGTAACTTTAATATATACTTCGCGATCACCCGGTTCCGCTAATTTGTTCTCAGCGATAGAGAAATTAATTTTGAATCCTTTTACTCGACTTGCCTTAACGGTAGTAGTTTCTTTACCGGTGAGGAATTGTTTTTTGATGGGTTCTACTTTTATTTCGGAAGTCGTTAAACGCGCCGCGAGATTTTTCAAGCGTTTTCCTTCTACGCTTAATTTGGTATTTTCGCCATATAAATTTTGATTGACACTTAAAAGACTGTCGTTATTGTCGCGTAAACGGGCATTTTCTTCTTTGAGTGCCAAAAGTTCCGAATTGAGACTTTCCATTTTAGATTTTAAAGCATCGATCATGTCTTGGCTCGCGTATTTCTCTTTCTTCAGTAAATAGGTGAGTCTTGCTATTTCGCTGCTTTTTCGTGCCATTGCATCCGACATAGCGAGGTTATTATTCGCCATTTCAATAGAATCTTTGCGATATTCCTCTAACAAGGCCTCCGCAGCGGCAATTACGCTGTTCTTTTGTTTTACGGTGTTTTCTAAAGTGGTTTTTTCAGCATCTAGGGCAATGCGGTCTTTTTTACCTGTTTGCCACATGTAGAATAAACCAATATTGACCATAAATAAGATAAGGATAATGATGTAAAGAAGCGTCTTGTTTTTTTTGTCTTGTTGGCTCATAGTGATTGTTCGATTTTCAATGGGATTGGTTTAAAATTGAATGATTTACTGCGAAAATATGTAATTTTACGCTTTTTTAAATACTAATGGAAATCGAATCGTTTTTGAACGGTGTGCTTTTATTGAAGCCCAAGGTACATCAAGATCACCGCGGGCATTTTTTTGAGAGCTTTCGCCAAGATATTTTACGAGATAATGGGGTTGAATTGGACTTTATTCAAGATAATCAGAGTTTGTCGAATGCAGGAATTTTACGCGGATTGCATTTTCAAGCTCCACCGCATGCGCAAGGTAAATTGGTGCGTGTTATAAAAGGTGCGGTTCGCGATGTAGTCGTAGATATCCGCAGGCAATCTCCTAGCTATGGGCAGTTTGCATGTTTTGACCTGTCGGAGGATAACTTCCATGCGGTTTACGTTCCACCGGGTTTTGCTCACGGTTTTTTAACGCTCCGCGACCACACCATTTTTACTTATAAGTGTACCGATTATTATCACCCAGAAACCGAAGGCGGGATCAAGTGGGATTCCCCAGAATTGGATATTCCTTGGAATGTTGAAAATCCTGTTTTATCCGATAAAGATCTAAAATTACCCCAATTTAGTACATTTGAATCGCCATTTAACGACCCAATTTGATATGGAACTGAACCCCAAAACCCAAGATTTACTCCAAAAACTTCACGATAAATTCGATGAAGACGGACAGAAACTCGACGACTATCTGGAGGGTTTGTTGTACAATAATTATGAACCGTATTGGCGTTATATTGCCGTTGATACCCTTTTGTCTTTGCAGCAACCTAAAACCGATGTCCCCGATGAAGTCATTTTTATAGGTTACCATCAAATTACAGAACTGTATTTCAAACTCATTATCCACGAACTCGAGCAAATGAGTACGGGGTCTTTAGACGCAACGCGTTGGGGTGATAAAATCACCCGAATTGTGCGGTATCTGAAGAATTTGATTGACAGTTTTGATATCATGATTGAGGGAATGGAGCGCGATCAATTCTTGAAATTTAGAATGTCGTTGTTGCCGGCAAGTGGATTTCAAAGTGCGCAGTTTCGGCAAATTGAAATGGCTTTCACCGATATGATTCAGTTGATTCCGGAGGAGAACAGAGCCTCAAAAGTGGGCTTATCCGTTGCCGAACAATACGACAGCATCTATTGGAAAGCGGGATCTATAGAAGAAGGAACCGGTGCTAAGACCCTCACCTTAAGACAATTTGAAACCCATTACCAGGAGCCCTTTTTACGCTGGGCTGAAAGTTGGGCTCCCCGCAATTTAAACCAACAATTACTGGCATTAAAAGAACGCAATGAATTAACACCAGAACTTGAAGCACAATTCAAGACCTTGGATGTATATTTAAATGTAAATTGGCGCTTATCTCATTACCGCAGCGCGGTTCGCTATTTGGCTGCAAAAGGGGTAGATGTACCGGCTACAGGGGGGACCAATTGGCAGCGTTTTTTACCGCCGCGTTTTCAACGAATTATCGCTTTTCCGAGTATATGGACCGAAGAAGAACGTGCCAATTGGGGTAAAGCCTGGGTGGATGAACAACTGTTCCAATTGAAATCATGAAAGGTGAAAAAAGTTTAGCAGAATGGCAGCAAGACGTAGATGCTTGGATTAAAACCTACGGAGTGCGCTATTTCTCCGAACTTACGAATACCGCTATTTTAATGGAGGAAGTGGGCGAATTGGCCCGATTGATGGCCAGAACCTACGGCGATCAGTCGTTCAAAAATACAGATTTACAGAAAAACATTCCCGATGAAATGGCGGATATTTTGTGGGTCTTGATGTGTCTCGCCAATCAAACAGGGGTAGATTTAAACGCTGCCATGCTGAAGAACATGGAAAAGAAAACCCAACGCGATGCCGATAGGCACATTAATAACCCGAAACTCTAGTTTGGCCAAAACCTTCCCGCGGTATTTTTGTTTAATTTTGTAATACTTTGTCGAGCACTTCCTTAAACAAACGCAAATCCGACCATATTGAATTGGCATTTCGGTCGCAGCTGTCAGAAAATGACGGTCGATTTTATTATGAACCGCTATTTGCGGCATCACCGGAGTTGTCGGCGCTTCCTTCCTTGCATATCGCGGGAAAAACCATGCGTGCGCCTTGGTGGATTTCGAGTATGACAGGCGGTGCTGAAAAAGCAGGTGCCATTAATGCAAATTTGGCCAAAGCGGCAGCGAAATATGGACTGGGCATGGGTTTGGGATCTTGCCGTCCGGTTATGGAGCAAACCGAAAGTGCGGCAGATTTTAAAATCCGACCTTTAATTGGAGATCAACCCTTGTTTGCCAACTTGGGAATTGCCCAATTAGAAGAAATATTCCTCAATCAACAAAGCCAGCGGGTTAAAGAACTCATTGCGGTATTGGAAGCCGACGGATTGATCATTCACGTAAATCCCTTGCAAGAATGGTTTCAGCCCGAAGGCGATACCTTCCAATTTTCGGCTATCGATACTATCAAAAGATGTCTCGATGTGTTCGATTTTCCTATAATGGTAAAGGAAGTAGGGCAGGGAATGGGTCCAAGATCTTTGAGAGCTTTGTTAGAATTGCCTTTAGAAGCCTTGGATTTTGGGGCTTTTGGGGGAACTAATTTTGCCTTATTGGAAAATTTACGATCCTCAGGGGTGCAAGCCGAGGAATGGCTTCCTGCCACCCGAGTGGGTCACAATGCCGAAGAAATGTCGCAATGGATTTGCGATTTTGTTCAGCAAGGAACAGTAAATATCCAAGCTAAAAACATCATTGTTTCTGGGGGAATTAAGAATTTCTTAGATGGGTATTACCACCTCCAGAAAATACCACACAACGTTTTATATGCGCAAGCTTCTCCCTTTTTGAAATACGCACTATTGGGGGAAGAGCCACTTTTTGAATACATAGAAACACAATTGCAAGGTCTTGCAATGGCTTACAGTTACCTCTCTTTAAAATCATGAAAAAATTGCACACGGCTCCTGTAAAAGGATTTAGTAAACTCAGTAAAGAAGCCAAAATTGAATGGCTGATCGCCCATTATGCGGAAAATCCATCCGACAGCTTGGCGATGTTAAAAGGATATTGGCACGAAACACCAGAAATTCAACGTTTACACGACGAGTTTATCGAAAATACCATCAGCAATTATTATTTGCCCTTTGGCGTTGCCCCCAATTTTTTGATCAATGGGAATATGTACACCATCCCATTTGCAATAGAAGAAAGCAGCGTGGTAGCGGCAGCTGCCAAGTCGGCCACATTTTGGTTGGATAGAGGTGGTTTTAAAGCCGAAGTTTTAGGTATGGTCAAGATGGGTCATGTGCATTTTTTAGCTCCTGGGAATTCTTATGATGTGTTATTGCAGCAATTTGAGGAAAACCAAGGGCGTTTAATGGCTTCCACCGAAACCATTACGAAGAACATGAGGGCGCGTGGAGGCGGTATTCTCAGTATCCATTTAGTCGATAAAACGGCTGAAGAAAACGATTATTTCCAATTAGAAGTGCGATTTGATACCCGGGATTCTATGGGGGCGAATTTTATCAATTCCTGCCTTGAAACCCTGGCAAAAGAGTGGAAAGACATTATTGCAGAGGCACAGTTGGAGCCTGTTACCATCGTAATGAGCATATTGAGTAATTTTACTCCAGAATGTGTAGTTCGTGCCGAAGTTTCCTGCAAAATTGCAGACATCAACGAAGGTTCAGGTATTGGAAATCAAGAGTTTGCCGAGAAATTCGTGCGTGCCATTCGTATAGCCAAAGCAGAGCCCTATCGCGCCGTTACCCATAATAAAGGCATTATGAATGGGGTAGACGCGGTGATAATCGCCACAGGTAATGATTTCAGAGCTACTGAGGCTTGTGCCCATGCTTATGCCGCAAAAGATGGACGTTATACCAGCCTTTCCCATGCCGAAATACAGGGTGATATGTTCCGATTCTGGATCGATTTACCGCTTTCAGTAGGAACCGTTGGGGGCATCATTTCCTTGCATCCTATGGTGAAATTTGCGCATGAACTTCTTGGAAATCCATCCGCTGAAGTATTGATGCAAATTGCCGCGGTTGCGGGTCTGGCACAGAATTTTTCTGCCGTGCGTTCATTAATTACCTCTGGAATTCAAAAAGGACACATGAAAATGCACCTTTTGAATATCCTAAATCAGTTGGAAGCTACAGAAAGCGAAAAAACCGAAATTGTGGCCTATTTTAAAGATAAAGTGGTAAGTTTCAGTGCGGCTGTTGAGGTATTCTCTAAATTGAGAGGCATTCCCGTAGCTCAAAATTCCAAAGCCCAACATTAATGCAAACGTATTTTGCCCCGGGTAAAATATTATTAGCAGGGGAGTATACTGTTCTTTTGGGATTGGAAGCCATGGCCTTGCCCGTAAAAGACGGACAATGGTTGGAATTTTTCGAGTATAAAACGCCGGAGGGTCAGTCGGATATGTTGCGATTTCAAGCCCTCGATGAAAAAGGAGCGGTTTGGTTGCAATTTGCTTATGATTTAAATACGATGCAAGCGCATGCCGAACAAAATTCAGAATCTGCTGCTTTTGAGTCGGTTTTACAAAGGGTTCCTCCTGATTTTTGGAAGCCCAATACTTCCTATCGTTTGGAAACCCGCTTGGAATTCGGAAGAAATACCGGCTTGGGTTCCAGCAGTACCTTTATTTCCCTCATGTCGCAATGTTTTCATTTAGATCCACAAAAGCTTCAAAAAGATATCTTTAACGGCAGCGGTTACGATGTAGCCATTGCCACCTTAGGGAAGCCATTGACTTTTTGGCGTAAAGACGGAGAAGCCCATTTTAGAGCTTGGAAATGGGATCCGCAATGGTCGGAAGATTGGCATGTGGTATTTCTAGGTGAAAAAGTAAATTCTCGAAAAAGCGCATCTGCATTAATTCCCCAATTGGAGGAAATTTTAAATGAGCCCTTTTACGCACAGCAATTTGAACGTGTATTGAGCATCGTTCGCGATTCGGAACATACCGCGTCCATAGAAGCGGCATTGGAAATGTTTCAGTTGTTAATGGCGCAGTTATTGGAATTGCAAACGCCTTACAAACATTTTAACCTGAATCCGGTTAAACAAGGGCTTTGCAAATGGTTGGGCGCTTGGGGTGGAGATATGCTCCTTGTCAATACTACTTTTTTAAATCACGAACATACGTTCTTTAAATCCTATAATGTCGTTCCTTGGAACGAAATCATCCGTTATGAATAAAAAAATCACGTACAGCTGTCCAAGCAACATTGCTTTGGTAAAATATTGGGGAAAGAAGGAAGGCGGTGCGCAGTTGCCTGCTAATGCGAGTATCAGTTGGAGTTTGAGCGATTTGCGAGCCACTACACAGGTCGATATACTTCCTAAAACCGGGAAGGAGCCCCAATTGCAATTTCTTTTAGACCAAGAACCCAAACCCAGTTTTGAACCCAAGATAAAACAGTTTATTTCGCGAATTCAAGACCAATTGCCGTTTTTGAATGAGGTGGATTTGCGGATCTCTTCGAGCAATAATTTTCCTCATGGTGCGGGAATAGCCAGTTCTGCGGCCGGTTTTGGGGCTATGGCGATGGCCTTTGTAGATGCAGAGGGAATGTTAGAGCCCGGAAGTCCTGAGTTTTTACAAAAAGCCAGTTATTGTGCACGATTAGGCAGCGGAAGTGCCTCGAGAAGTGTTTACGGAGAACCCGCAATTTGGGGACAAACCCCCGCTTTTGCCGCCTCTAGCGACGTTTATGCAGTTCCTTTTACGGATAACATTCATCCCGATTTGCAGAATTGGATGGATACGGTACTGATTGTAGATGCGGGTGAAAAATCGGTTAGCAGTACCGAAGGGCATGCCTTATTGGGCGAACATGCGTATGCACAAGCTCGATTTGGGCAAGCACAAAAAAATATTGCCGAAATTTTAAGCGTTTTTCGCAACGGAGATGTCACCCGATTTATGGCCTTGGTAGAATCCGAAGCGCTTCAATTGCATGCGATGATGATGTCGTCCATACCCTACTACATGCTCGTGCGCCCGAATACCCTATCTATCATTCAGGAAATCTGGCAGTTCCGAAAAGAAACCAATCTCCCTTTGTGTTTCACATTAGATGCGGGGGCCAACGTACATGTTTTGTTCGATGCGCGTTATCAATTGGAGATTCAAAACTTTATCGATAGCCGTTTGTTATCATATTGTCAGAATGCGTTGTATCTTTGCAGCGCAATTGGAGGCAAGCCCGAAAAACTGTAAAATGATCAACGAATCGCTATTCTACGCTAAAATTTTGCTCTTCGGTGAGTATGGTATCATCGAAGATTCAATGGGATTAAGCATTCCCTTCAATCATTTTCAAGGGAAATTTGTTACGCCCACTTCAGCGCCGAATGATTCTCAGATTAAATCCACCAAAAGCATCCAAAAATTCGTTGCACATTTGAAAAAAATGCAATTTTCAGGCGAATTGCCTTGTAAATTTGATTTTAAGAAATTGGAAAACGATCTCGAAAAGGGAATGTTTTTCGATAGCAGTATACCGCAAGGATTTGGTGTAGGTTCTTCCGGTGCCTTGGTTGCGGCCTTGTACGCCAAATATACCTATAACCCGATTACCGCAGACGATATCATGATTGAAGACAATTTGAGCGATTTAAAGCATGTATTGTCTCTGATGGAAAGTTATTTTCACGGCAAAAGTTCAGGTTTAGATCCTTTGATTTGTTATTTGAATCTTCCGATACTTATTAAAGGCAAAGGGCACTTAGATACGGTTGGTTTGCCGGTTCAAAATACAGAAGGCAAAGGTGCCATTTTTTTAATGAATACCGGAGCACCGGGTAAAACCAAAGGAATGGTTGAAATCTTTTTAGAGCGATTGAAAGAGGAAGGTTTCCGCAAGATGGTTCGCACTGAATTGAAAAATCACAACGACAGCGCGGTCAAACATTTCTTGAAAGGCGAAATAACCCCTTTATTCCAATCAGTTAAAGAAATCTCAAAACTGTTTTTGCATAATTTCAAGCCCATGATTCCTCAAAAATTCGAAGAACTATGGAGCACGGGAATCGAAACCAATGCCTATTACCTTAAGTTATGCGGCAGTGGGGGCGGCGGTTTTGTCTTGGGCTTTACCGAGGATTTAGATCGAGCTCAGGAAATGCTTAAAGACCATTCCTTGCAAGTTATCTACAAGATCTAATCATGTCCCTCATAGGCCATCGCAGCATTTTACGACTCATTTATACCTTGGGCGTCGTGCGTTGGTATAATTTACTCCTTATTTTAATTTCGCAATACCTTCTTGCCGCTTATATCCTGCTCATAAAAAACGGAAGCGATAAAAAAATGGCCTTTTGGCAATTTTTAACCGATACAACCGTGCATACCATGGCACTTGCCACACTCTTTACCGTGGCGGCCATATTCATCATCAATTCCTTTTACGATTTAGACAAAGATCTCGTAAATAAAAGCAATATGGCCCTAATGAGTCGTGCCGTTGGTACCGGACACATGGCCAATATGTATATCATTTTCAATACATTGGGATTGCTTTTTGCATTTTTAGCAACGGGTAAAGTGGCGGTTTATTTTATTTTATTCCAATTTTTCGGGTGGTTTTATTCGCACAAAATGCAAAAAATAGCGGTTTTAAGGGAATTCAGTGCTTCGGTACTTACTATTGCCCCTTTGGCTGCGATTTGGATCCATTTTAATTTTGAAGTTCCGCAATTGGGTTGGTATTTCTTAGGATTATTGGTGGTGCTCTTTGTAAAAGACATCATGAAAGACGTAGCAGGTGACCGGGGAAATCTCATTTTTGGATATAAAACCGTGGCCATAATTGCCGGCCAAACGGGCAGTAAACGCCTCGCATGGTTACTTTCAATCGCGGCCGCAGGATTGTTTTGGGTGGTGTATTGTAAAGTCGATACCGTGAACGACGTACTTAAAATTACCGGAATTGGGTTGTTTTTAACCGTACTCAATACCACCACATGGCAGCGATTGCATACGCCAAAAGCACTGAAGTGGATATTGCGTTTGCAAAAAACCACCGTTCTTTTTTATTTCGGAGCCCTCTTGGCATTAATTGTATATCGATACGTCTTATTTTTCGTATATCAAATTATTCAACCATAAGCCGTTTTTTTGGCTGCTTGTGAAGCCGTAAATTTGTTTTCTGTGACCGAAAGAATTACCCTTTTTGCGGAAGTACTGCTGCCTTTGCCTTTGCCAAAGTTGTACACCTACAGGGTGCCTTTCGAATGGAACGAATTACTGATACCCGGCTTACGCGTTGCCGTTCCTTTTGGGGTCAAGAAAGTGTATTCTGGCATTGTTTGGAAGATTTCTGAACAAGCGCCAGTGGGGTATCAAGCGAATTACATTACAGAAATCCTCGATGAGGAAATTCTCGTAGATCAGCCACAACGTGAATTTTGGGAATGGATGTCGCGGTATTACATGTCGTATTTAGGCGATGTAATGCAAGGGGCATTACCCGCCGGTTTCCGCGTTCAAAGTCAGACCAAAATTACCCTGCATCCTGCCTTTGAGCCCGATGACAAGCTCCAATTAGATCCCAAAGAAAATCAGGTGTTGGGACTTGTTTTGCAGCAAAAGAGCATCAAAGTAGAGGAAATTCAGCAGCTCTTGAATCAAAAGAGCGTAATGAAAATTGTTAAATCCATGTACCTCAAGGGGATTTTATGCATGGAGGAGGAATTGCGTGAAAATTACAAACCCAAACGCATTGCCAAAATCGAATTGAATCCGCTTTGGTTGGATAATGATGCCGCCAATGAGGCACTTAATGCCTTAGAAAAAAAGGCGCCCAAACAACTTCAAGCAATTTTAGCATTGTTGGGAAAAGGGATGCAACCTCAGGTTTTAGCCGATATTTGCAAAGCGTATTCCATAGAACGAGGGGTTTTTAAATCCCTGCAATCGAAAGGATTGTTGCGCATTTATGAAGAACAGGTGTCGCGTTACGAAAGTACCGACGGACAAGGGAATACCTATATCTTGAATGCCGCTCAAGAAAAGGCCAAAGAGGAAATTTTTGAGGGATTGCAATTACAGCTACCTGTATTACTTTTCGGTATTACGGGATCGGGCAAAACGCTCCTGTATATCGAAGCCGCAAAAAAGTACATCCAAGAAGGAAAACAAGTGCTTTTTTTGGTTCCGGAAGTCGCGCTTACCGAAAATTTGGTGCATCGAATAAGCCAGTATTTGGAAGTACCTTTAGGAGTTTGGCACCATTACTATTCCGTTTCCGAACGGACAGAATTGTATCAACAAGTTCGCAGTGGTGAAATCCAAGTTTTATTGGGAACACGCAGTGCCATTTTTGCCCCATTTAGCAATTTAGGACTCATTGTAATTGATGAAGAACACGAACCCGGTTACAAACAATTCGAGAAAAGACCGTATTTTCATGCGAGAGATGCCGCCTTTTATTTGGCGCGACAGCAAAAAGCATCGGTTTTATTAGGTTCCGCATCTCCGAGTTATGAAATGTGGGAATTGGCATCTCGCAATAAAGTGCATTTGGTGCGTTTGAATGAACGCTTCGAAGAACGGGAATCCACCAAATGGAACTGGTTGGATTTGAAGTTGCTGAAAGAGCAAAATCGCTACAAAGAATTACTTTCAGATCCGTTAACGGATGCCTTAACCGAGGCGTTAAAGAATCAAAAACGCATTATTGTGTACCACAATCGCAAGGGATTTGCCCCTTATATACAATGCGGTTTATGCGGGTACAATACACAATGTTTGCATTGCGATATCTCGTTAACCTATTATAAAAGCAGTCAAAATCAGCGCTGCAATTACTGCGGTTACCAACAAAGCCTGCCTAAAATTTGTCCAGGTTGCGGCGGTAACGATTTCCAAATGAAAGGGGCTGGTACAGAGAAGTGGGTCGATGAATTACAGACCTTATTTCCCGAGGCGCGCATTGCGCGGTTCGATCAGCAGAGCATCAGCAAGCGTTCCGATTTTCAACGTATAATCAACGAATTTCATCAAGGACATATCGATATTTTGGTGGGAACCCAGCTTTTGGCAAAGGGCATAGATTTTGAGGATGTGGTTCATATTGCAGTTCCGGAGGGAGATATGCCCTTGAATAATCCCGATTTTCGATCGAACGAACGCAGTTTTCAACAATACCACCAACTTGCGGGTAGGGCAGGAAGGGGAAAGGAACCCGGTACGATTTGGATACAAACGTATCGGAAGGACCATCCCGTATTTAGAGCTTTAGAGCAGGGCGATTACGAGGAGTTGGCGGAGGATGAATTGGAAAGTCGCAGGGATTTTGATTATCCGCCGTTTGGAAGATTGATAGAAGTGCGCTTGCGCCATAAAGACGAACCGAATGTGGTGCAAGCGGCCATATTGTTTAATAATGCCTTGAGGCCTCATTTTGGTGAACGTTTATTGGGACCCATCACGCCCAGTGTTTCCCGCGTAAAGAATCAGTATATCCAGCAGTTTCTAATTAAATTCGATCCGCAGCAACATGCCGCGCACCGCATTAAAGAGTATTTATTGCAAAAACGCCTATGGCTATTGCAATGCGAAGGGATGAATGCCTTGCAAATAGATTTTGATGTGGATCCGTAAGGGGATTGTGAATTGTGAAATATCCATGAGATGCACAAGGAAATATTTAATTTTACAATAATTCAAATGAACAATATTGAAATACATATTTTCAGCATCTACGTCAGGCATTAATGACGTTGAAAGCGTGTTAACGCAAAACCCTTCAAGCCACAAATTTCTTCTGCGGTTTTAACCGTCGGTAGACAACATCCCAAACAACCACAGCGGAATCTTGTTCCCAGAACCGTTCTCGACGTCGATGGCGAGGTAGGAGTTAGGTACGCCTTTGATCTGGTGGAAGTTTTTGTTGGCTCCCCCAACTTCAAACGTATATTTTTGACTTACCGTAAAATCGCCCCATTTGGAGGAGGTGACTTGGTGTTGCTGCGAGAGTTGATTGAAGAAAAACGTTTCTCTGATAGATCCTATGTTCGCTTTGCCATCGGCGAAAAGATGCATAAAGTTGGTGTTTTCTAAGTAGATCTTTTCTGGTTTTTTGAGGAAACTCAGTTTCTCGTTATCGGCATGCAACATTTTGATGATTTTGGCTTTATCCAATAAATCCAATAACCGTAAAATCGTGTTTCTCGGCGCTTCTAGTTGTTCCGATAATTTGGAAATATTGGGCACAAATGGAACCGACTGACTAACTACGTGCAGTAACTTTTTCATCGTGCGAATGGTGTTGTAATTCAACTCCTCAAACGGTGCAATGTCAATGTCAATGACCAAGTTGATTGTTTCAGAAAGCTTTTGGAAATAAACCGATTGGTTCTCTTTGTAAAATGGGAAATACCCACACTTTAAGTAGTGGTTAAAATCCTTTTTTACCGAAAATTGCGCTGCAAAATCCGATGAAATCTCATGATGGCTTTCAATGATGGTTTCCAAATCAAGGGGCGATAGCGTGAGCTGATGTTCAAATTGTAAATATTCCCGAAACGAAAATCCTTGCATCTGATACACACTGGCCCTTCTCGATAAATCTGCTTGTCCCTTTGAGACTTCCAAAATGGAAGAGCCCGTAGCCACCAAGTAAATGTCTTCGTAGTCGTCGTATAGCTGCTTCAAATCCTTCGACCAAAATTGATAACGATGAACCTCATCGATGTAGAAGGAACGGTATCCCAACACATAAAGTTGTTCCACAACCGTTACCAGACGGTTGGTTTCAAAATACAAGTCGTCCAGGCTTAAATAGATTCCGCTTTCGCCCACCTCCTTCAATCGCTGCAGCAGTAAGGTGGTTTTGCCAATTCCCTTGTATCCCAGTAGCAGAACGAGTCGGTCATTCCATGTGATTTGATTATAAATCAACCGTTTGACTTTGCCATGAACCTGGCCCATCTTTTTGGTTGATTTGGAAATTAAAGTTTCCATATTTGCTTTTTAAATAAAGCAAATATACGAATTGCTTTTCCAAAAAAGCAAAATCACATATTGCTTTTTATAAAAAGCAATTTTAACATTTCCACTATTGAATACCAGCAAGATAACTAAAATAAATCCGGCAATATTCCCTTTGTAGTTTTAACCATAAGCCTCAAACCATACCCGCCAGCGCTTACGCATCGCCCTTGTTCAACTCGTCAAACTTCGCCTTCATCGTCGGATTTCCATACGTTAACTTCTTAATCGTTAAATCTTCCGTTTTCTCGTTCGCCAAGCGCAAGTTGTTTTCCGACGATAGCAAAGCTGCCTTCGTTTTCTCCAATTCCTTTATCGTTTTGTCAATGCCCGTAATGGCCTCCTGAAACTTGCGACTCGCCAAATCGTAGTTTCGGGCAAAACCCTCCTTGAACTTGTTCATCTTATCCTCGAAATTCGTAATATCGATGTTCTGGTTCCGCATCAACGCCAATTCCGCTTTGTACTGTATCGAATTCATGGCCGCATTGCGCAATAACGTGATGATTGGAATGAAAAATTGCGGACGTACCACATACATCTTTTCGTATCGGTGCGACATATCCACGATGCCCGTATTGTAAAACTCGCTATCGGCCTCCAATAACGATACCAAAACCGCATACTCACACTTCTTCTCCGTGCGGTCTTTGTCTAACTCCTTCAAGAAATCTTCGTTCCGCTTCTTCGTTGCCGTTTCATCGCCCTCGTTCTTCATTTCGAACATTATAGAAATGATTTCATTTCCGGATTCGTCATGCTCCTTGTAAATAAAATCGCCTTTACTGCCCGTTTTACTGTCGTTGTCCTTCTCAAAATAAGCCCGCTGAAACGCCGTGGCCCGCAGCTTATTGAACTCGGTTTCGCAATGCTGTTCTAAGGTTTCCCCAATCATTTTGGTGGAAAGCTTCGTTTTCATGTCCTTGCGAAGCGCAATTTCTTCGTCTTTATGCTTGATGATAACGTCTTTTTCTTTCAGCTCTGCCGTGTATTGTTCTATCAAAGATTTCTTGAGAAGTTCTTTTTCCGTTTCCTGCAATTTGATCGCGTTTGCCAAACTATCGCGCTCTTTTTCAATGGCTTTGGTAGCATTAGAAACCGCTAATTGCTTTTCCATTTCGGAATTACTGATTTGCGACTTCAACTGCGCCAATTCTTGCTCCTTTTGGGATAATTTCTGGGACAGCTCTACCTCTTTTTGGGCTTTGAGCGCCAACAACTCTTGGTCCTTTTTTGCCAACTGTTCTTGAAGCGCATTTTTAATTTGAGATTCGGCCAACTTCACGGCGTTTTCCTTATCGTTCTCGGCGAGTTTCAGGCGTTCATTAATTTCCTCCTGAAACTGATGATCGCGAACTTGCTTGAGTATATCGGCGAAGCCGGCTTCGTCGACCTTAAAGGCCTTTTTACAATGGGGACATATAATTTCGTTCATATTGTTTTAAAATTTATTTGGGGAAATGGGTATTGTTGAAAATAAAGGAGCATAAAATTAAGGAATAATTTATGGTTTACAACATTCTATTTTGTCTTTTATGACCACAGCTTAGGCTTGTTTTAATATCGCGCCATTCCCTCAAATCCCTGTACCAAAATCACCATGGCCATCGTGTCTAACTCGCAATAACGCAGCAAACTCTCTCGGTAAACCAAACGCTTTTCCTCCGCAACATCCGAAAATTGCAGCAGGGTATGCGCCATCATCGCCGCCGATCCGTTTGCCAAATCGGTGAGGTCTTCTCCCTTCACGAAAAATTGCATTTCCGTTTCTGAAAACAAGGGCGGTAAGGTCTTATACGGATCCCATCCCAAGGCCTCCTGCAGCCACACCTGATCGTCGAAATTGCGACTTTCCATCGTTTTTCCGCGACCGTAAACACCGGCCTTACTGTATTTATCCTTCAAAAAGGGAACATCGGCTAATATCGATGGAAGTACTTGCTTTAAGGAATTGCTGCCTTTCATCGACGGACTGTAATAGCAATCTTTCACCAATTCCAGCAAATCTACCATATTGCGTGAACCCTTTTCAAGGGCGCCCCGTTCTCCGCGCACCTGGGTTATGCGGTCAATAAATTGTTGCAATTCGGCTTTGTTAGGCGGATTCAGCACTTCTAATTCGCCATAAATATGACGTAAAACCGTGTTTTCGTGTCCGGAATACCTGAAAATGCTGCCCTCATTTGTTTCGAGCGATGCTTTTAAGGCCTCCAAAAAGTCCAAATTCGGATATTTACCCGCTTCGAAAGATAAAAAGTCATTCACGTGTTCCACGCGACCGTCTTCATGCAACAAATGGTGCGAAAACTGAAAGGCAATGGTCTGATAGGGTCGCATGCCCGCATAAAAGGGTATGGCCACTGTATTGGTTTCAAAATCAATCATATTCAGGGGCCATTTCCACTGATTGCGGTATTCTTCATAAGCCTCGCGATTGAATTTATGCGAAAAATCCTGCTGTTGCACGGCTTCAATTTGCATTTTTCGCCTTTGAAATTTGCTGAATGCCGCTCCGGCTTCGGCATTTTCATTTTTGGAAGCCAATAGTTCTGCGTCCAAATCCTTCAATAAGGGAACCCCTTGGTCATAAACTTTCGAAACGCCTGGGCCCATTCCCCCCATCCACAGCTCGTAAATTAAGGGCTCGGTGTGTAAGGTTTCCCCCGAAAAAACGCCGTTTGACCAGGTGTGCGCGCTCAAACAACGCGTGCGGCCGCAACGCTTCATTTCGGTTGAAACGAACGGACATGCCTTGCAATACCCACCCGGAACGCTCACGGCTGATTCATTGGCAAGGAGTCGCTCTTGTAGCCATTTTACGTATCGGGGGAAGCCTTGGAACGCCGGCGGCACCCGTGAATCATCGATGGGGTGGGTGAGGGCCCAGCGCACTTCGTCTTCGACGTTTACGGCTTTGAGAATGTCGAGGCTGCCGAGGTCGTTTCGGGTAAAATGGCCATTGATGCGCACGCGAGAGCGGTCGTTTTCGTCTTTATAGAGTGAAAATCGTTGGTTGAGTCCACTGATATCGGCATGACCGTCTTTGTTGGCCAACAAGAGGTAGGGGATGAGTGTGACGGAATTGCCGAGCGATTGTTGCACGACATAGGTTTGGAAGGCTACGTCGTAGAGGTAGGCTTTCCATTCGCTGCTGAAGCCGTTTTGGTTTTTCTTGAAAAATTTGGGGTTGTTATTGATGGATTTGGATTTGACTTCGTAGATTTTGATGGTATCGCCTTTTTTATGGAGGATGTCGACGCGCACGAAGCAGTTTTCGAATTGAAAGGCGGCTTCGGCGATAACGCATTCGTGATGGTTTTGCAGCCGTTCTTGGGTTTCCCTCAGGGCTTGATCGGAATCGAGGGTATCGATGGTGATATTTTCAGTTTGGGGATCGTTAACGAATAGGTATTTGGCGAGTTCACCGACTTGGAAACCGCCTTTGGCGAGGGCTTCGAGGAAGGGGTTGTCGTCGGATTGGTTGTCGAAGAGATCGGGATTTTGGTGGTAATAGAGTTGGGTGGGGCATTCTAGGGCAATTTTGAATTTGGATTTGGTGAGGCGGGTGTTTTTGGACATGTTAGAAATAATGGGTTAAAGTAAATATAAGAAAAGAATGGATAATTGTCAATTGTTAATTATGGATGGTGAATTATGAATAGTGAATTGGGTGGGATTGATATGTATAGGTTTATTGGGGAGCGCTTATGAAGATTATTCCCGCATTTTGAAAGTTTCACTTTAGATTTACGGGAATAAGTTGATTTATTCCCGCATTTTTAAAATAATTTGTTATTTTTTACTGAATCAAAATTTAACCCTTGTAGATCCCTCGCTCATATATATAGTAGCTCCTATTTCTGTGGGATATCCGCTAACGAATGATACGAAGGTGGTATCTATTGGGGAATTGATGGAAATGTTGGAATCTAAAGTATAGGGGGGCTGGCGTAGTGAGGTTCGTCGTGTGAGGTGGCGCTCCCCAGGAACGACCTATCGTTTGCACCTTATACAAAACTATCTTACATTTGTCTATGCATAAAAATCGTGCAGAAAGGTTGCAGTTTGTTGCGCAATATTTCAAAGACAACCATTCGCCCACCTTTATTGAACTGCAAAACCTTATAGCTCAAAAATTCAGTCCAATTAAAGAGCGGATGTTGCGACAGGATTTAAGCTATTTAAGAGATGAAGGAATTAATGGAATTCCCCTAAATATAAAAGAAAAAGACGGGCGTTACTACTTGGCTGAAGAAAGATCATTCGACAATCGAAATTTGGGAAAATACGAAAAAGCCACGCTGCCATTCCTCTTTGGTCTGCTTATGCCATACCGTCATCTCGCTTCCGTCGACACCCTCATTAATACCCTGATTATTTCCCATCAATTAAATCAAGACGAAGTCAATCAAGCCAGTTTTGTCTTTGATGTAAAACAACCTGCCGTTAAGCCCAAATCTCTTAATGCACTTAACGAGGTGTTTTTGGCCATCCACGAGCAATGCGCCATTGATTTTGTTTATAAAAAAGTGGGTATCGGTGGCGATTTACGGGAGGATAATACCACCTCGTATGTGCGTTTGTTTCCCTTGCAAATAAGACTTTATGAAGGTTTATACTACTTGATTGGGTTGAAATTGGGTGCTGAAATTAGTGCGGCGAACCTCAGACTTTATCGGGTTGATCGAATCATCATGGGTCCTGATATTTATTTGGATGAAGAAACCGAACAGCCTATTCCTTTCAATTGGGTCGAGATGAGTAAGATTACGGAACTTGAAACCTATTACGAACACTGCATTGGGGTGCTTCGAGATTACAATGTAGACCGACAACCGAAGATAATATACCGCTGGTTCAGAGGATGGGCTGCGAGTTTTGTATTGGCACGGCCCTTGCATAATTCTCAGAAAGTAATACGGTTTTCCGAAAACAACGAGGTGCTTATAAGTTTGCTGGTATACGAAACCAAAGAATTAGAAGCGGTGTTTTTCCGTTTTGGAACAGATTCATGGTCGGATTAATGCACCTATGCAAAATAATAATGCATGTAGTAGATTTAACTTTGCATTATGAAAAACAACAATTATACCATTCGGTTTATCTATGGCGGCTCTATGATCGTATTAAATGATGCCATTCGCTATGCGCTTAGTACGTATTTCATAAGGCGTAGTTTGCGTTTAAATACCAATTTCATTAAAGTTAA
>JAULUW010000235.1:0-2023 GCA_032111345.1 Bacteroidia bacterium | reverse complement strand
AAAACAATACCGAATCGGGAATGCCCTCCACTATAGGTATTCCTTTGGGTAAGGGTTGTTTGTAAGATTGTAAGGATTGCGTTTGAATCTGTTTATGCCGATCATGGCGGTAAACATACGCCACCGCCCAATTGCACAAATTGCAATGACCGTCGTATAATAATAACAGCTCTGGCTTTGTCTCTGGCTGTTGAACGGTCATAAATCCAGCATTTAAATTTGAATTTCAGGGATATCGCCTTCTATTACCAAGCGACCTTCCGTTTTAGAGCGAATTTCATCTATAGTAACTCCAGGGGCTATTTCCCTAAGCTCAAAACCCCGTTCTGTAATGTCAAAAACACCCAATTCCGTTACCACTTTCTTTACGCATTTTAATCCTGTAATAGGAAGGGTGCACGATTTCAACAGCTTACTTTCGCCATCTCTGTTGGTATGTTGCATGGCCACAATGATGTTTTTCGCCGATGCCACCAAATCCATCGCGCCTCCCATGCCTTTCACCATCTTGCCAGGAATTTTCCAATTGGCAATATCGCCGGTATCGCTCACTTCCATCGCCCCTAATACCGTTAAATCTACCTTGCCCGCGCGGATCATTCCAAAGCTTGTGGCTCCATCGAAAACCGCAGAACCCGGCAACATGGTAATGGTTTGCTTTCCGGCATTGATCAAATCGGCATCTTCTTCGCCTTCAATTGGGAAGGGACCCATTCCCAATAAGCCATTTTCGCTTTGTAGAATCACTTCGATTCCTGCCGGAATGTAATTCGCGACCAAAGTAGGAATGCCGATTCCCAGGTTTACATAGTACCCGTCTTTGAGTTCACGTGCAATGACTTGTGCAATACCGAATTTATCTAACATCGTGTACAAATTTCGAAAAAAAATAACAGATTCCCTAAGATCTGGCTTTATGGAACCGACTCTTTTCAGAATCTCCAACCGAATCGTAAAGTTCCGACAAATATAAATGGGCCAATCTGTTTTTGGGATCTAAACGCAATGCCTGTTCGTAGCATTTTTTGGCTTGCGATTTATTGCCTTCCAAAAAATACACCGAACCCAAATTTATCCAGGTGAGTTCGTGCTTTTGAATGCGCTTGATTTGCGCTTCTAATAATAGTTTGGCGCGTTTTAGTTGCCGATCGCGAATAAGGGCATTTGCGAATTCTGCAACAAAATCGGGATTGAAGTTTTGCATTTTTTCCGCCTTCTCATACCAAGAAAGCGCCTCTTTTAGCGCATCCAACCGATCAAAACTCTTGGCGATGCGGTAATAGGTCCATGCATCCGCGGTTTTATCTGCAGATACCTTCGCCGATAAGGCAATAATCTCTTTGAAATTTCCTTCCAAATACGCCTTGTGAATTCTTGAACTATAGGCTTTTGGATGCTGATCCAATAAGGCGCTTGCTTTTTGCAAATACAAAGGATTGGCCTCAAATTTTTCAAAATAGCTCAAATACGCCCGAATTTTATCTTCTTCTTTGGGATTGGGATTATTTACCGCGTATAAACCCAGCAAAGCTCCTTTTTCAGCCTCAATATTGGCTTTTTTACGCTGTGGTCGCTGAATTTTGTGGTCGTGAACCATCACATGCGGAATGTCTTCGGCACCGCTGCCCGGCATGTGACACCCCACACATCCTGCCTCGTGTATTTGTTTGCTTGCAGGCAGTTTACAATCGTGCAGCGCACTTCGTTTGCTTTCTGCTTGGTGGCACCCAATACACGTTTTATTAAAGCGCTCATTATTAGTGGCCTTTACACTCACATGCGGATTGTGGCAATTGATGCACGTAAAATTCATTTGGGGGTTGTAGGATTCGTTATCCCCTTTGTTGGAACCTAAAAAGCAGGCACTTTTTTGAAAACGTTCCGCATGTCCCGCCATTACGAAATAATCTTGGTTTTCGTACTGCGGCATGTAAATTTCAAAGATCTCTTTCAATTCCATCCCCGGTCGGAAATCTTCAAAATGTTTCCCAGGTTTGAGTACATTATTTCCTTGTAAATGACA
>JAULUW010000234.1:0-3336 GCA_032111345.1 Bacteroidia bacterium | reverse complement strand
CCCATATTGGCTGAAAACGCCTTAAAATCGGGGTGATTGAATATGGTTTGTTTGATGGCTTCTTTTGTCACCTTGCCATCCCAATAACCTTTGCGATTTGAAGGTTGAAACAAAGCATTCTTTAAACCTGGGTATGCAGACCAATATTCAGTCAATGCATCCACATCACGCTCTGGGATACCACCCAACAAATGGGCTGAAATATCCTGTACATCCTCTGCCTCCTGGCTATCGATGTATCTTGGTATGTTTAAATTGTAATCATTTTTAGGATCAGCAATCTCCTCATTACTTACAAAACGGCTGTATTTGGGTGTTTCCAGTTGTTTGTTGAACACATCCACAATCTTATGGATGTCCTGGTCTCTCAAACGGTTTTTGTTGCCATCTTTAGTAAACCCTTTGCTTGCATCAACCATAAAAATGCCCTTACGCTGATCCGCATCTTCTTTATCAATGACAATGATACAAGCTGGAATCCCCGTACCATAAAACAAGTTGGCTGGCAACCCGATAATTCCTTTGATAAAGCCTTTTTTAATTATGTTTTTGCGAATCTCTGCCTCAGCATTCCCACGGAACAATACACCGTGAGGCAAAATAACTGCCCCTTTACCCGTACTTTTTAATGAGGCTATAATGTGCAACAGGAAAGCATAATCCCCATTCTTTTCCGGTGGGATACCAAAACCCGTGAAGCGATCAAATTCATCTTCGCTTGGGTTAAAACCTTGTGTCCAATTCTTCAAAGAAAATGGGGGATTGGCAACCGAATAGTCGAAGGTCATTAAGTTGCCATGGTTATTCAAGAACAAAGGATTGGATAAAGTGCTTTGCCCTTTTTTGAGTTCTGCAGTGGGGTTATTGTGCAGAATCATGTTCATCTTCGCCAAGGCAGCGGTTGCGCCGTCTTTTTCTTGCCCAAACAATGAAGCGGAACCATCACATTCATCGGCTGCTTTTAATAATAGCGAACCCGAACCCGATGTTGGATCATAAAAAGATTGATTTTGCTTTAAACCCTTCTTGATACCGATAATCATAGCCATGATACGGCTTACTTCGGATGGTGTATAGAATTGACCTTTGGCTTTCCCAGATTCGCTGGCAAAATGGCGCATGAGGTATTCGTAGGCATCACCCAAAATATCATCGCCACCGGCTTTGTTTTTACTAAAGTTTAAAGACGGATTTTCAAAGATGGCCACCAGTTCACTTAAGCGGTCAATCATTTCTTTACCCTTTCCCAGTTTCTCTTCATCATTGAAGGAAACTACGTCAATTACATTTTGAAGGTCGTTGGCCTTGGCAATGTGTCCAATGGCGATGTCAATTTGTTCCCCAATGTCCTTAGTCCCTTTTAATGCCGCTACATCTTTAAATGCTGCGCCTTTTGGAACTTCAATAATGGCATAGGGGTCCGCTTCGGCTTTATCACTTACATATTTTAAGAACAATAAAACCAATACATAATCTTTGTATTGAGAGGCATCCATACCTCCTCTGAGTGCATCAGCACCAGCCCACAGGCTGCTATATAATTCCGATTTCTTTATTGCCATTTAAGTGTTTATATTTTGTCTGACTGATAAAAACCAGTTCACACAAAACTAACTTTTAAAGTTAAAAATTCTCTCTAAATATTTCGTCAAAATCCAAATAGGGGCTAAGAATGGGGCTAATTGACCTTATATGTCAAAAAACTTTTTTGATTGGGTCAAATTTAGGGATGCCAAAGCCCAGCCATCTTCATTTACCTTTGCCCCAACAACCGTATTAACGCTTCGTATGAAGAAACTCTTTTGGATTGGGGTGGCGGCGCTCCTTACGCAGACCGCATCTGCGCAACGCTGTGGCTACGACTTTATTCATGCCTTCCTCATACAGCTGAGAGAAACCGAAGATACCACCGCAACGCCCTTAAAGGGCTATAAAATTACGCCCTACTACGCCTTATTCAACCGCATCCCCGAAACAGAGGCGATGGCAGGTATGCACCAAAAACCCGTTCAAGAGCTCCGTGAATTCCTTCAAAAACCGGAAAATTCCCGCATGCATTTTGCGTTTTTCGACAGTCGGCAGTATGCCTCCAAACAAAATCCCCAGTGGTTTCTCCATATTGAAAGTCCTGATGTCTCCTTGAAAAATACCGCCAATCGCGGTTATTGGTTTCCCGTTCGACCCCACGATGGGAATTATCTCTGTGGCAATCCTGGGCCCTTTAAAGTACTTAAAATTGGCCTTTCCCAATGCATCAGCGACGATTCCATGGCGGCAAAATACCCGGAGGCCTTCCAATTTTCCCCGAATAAAAAAGAACTCCAAATCGATTTTCTAAAGCCCGATAAACAGTTCAAAACGCCCTTTTATTTTCAAAAAGATATTCCCAAAAGTATCGACATTTTTGATCCGATGGATAAATTTGGAGGGCGGGAATTCAAGGACACCCAGAAGAATGACAGGCCGAGCTTGGGAATTCTAAAGGCCCCTGAAGAACAGCCCATCCCCATTCCTTGGAAGGGGTATGTGGTGGCTCAGAAAATGAGAAAAACGATTGCGTTGCGCATGGGTGAGGTTTTTCGCGATAGCCTGTTTCTCCTGAATACCGGCTCACAGCCCTTTGAACTGGAAAATTGTGTGCTTCCGGCTTACCGTAATTACGCCCTTTTTGAGTGCCGCGTGTTGCGCATCCCCAAAGAAATTCCAGGCAGAGACAGCGCTTGGTTGGTATATGAAGTCAAACGCGCAAATTCCTATCAAAGAAACGCGGAGCGGCTTCCCGTAGAAGAGAATAATTGGAGCTTCCAATTTCCCCAAAAAGAGGCGCCCACCCTCATTGCGCAGGCCGATTACCTCATCGTAGATGCCGCTGATTTGCAAGAATCGCAGCCCCAATACCGCTTTAAAGAACCCGTTCCGAATTTGGGATTTTGGGTCCTGGATATTGCAGATAATCAATTGAATGCGTATGGAAAATGCGTGCAAAAAGGCGACAGTTTGACACGGGTGGGTACCTGGTTCATGCGGGGTACTTTAAACACGGCCTGCTATTCAAATTTTTTCAAGTTTGACGTCTGGCAAGACGGTGTGCCTGTGGATGCTGAGTTGCGAATAATGCAAATAAAAAACGGAAAATCGGAAGTTTTGGATATCTGTAACTTAGGTCAAACGCGGGGCGTTTGGGTGCCTCCGAATATCGATACTCTGTTATTTGAAAATGGCGCCTATCGCAATGTCCTGATGCATTTTAATGGCTACGCCCGACACTTTAATATCGCCCTATTTCCCCTCGAAAAAACGGCCTATTTCACCCGGAAATATCCCCAAATGCACACG
>JAULUW010000233.1:0-3417 GCA_032111345.1 Bacteroidia bacterium | reverse complement strand
GCCATTCAAAATCATACACCACAAACGATGAAACCATCGGTTTTTTCCATTTGGGGTATGTTCTTTTTACTCCTGAATGTGCTGCCTCAACATGTTTCTGGTCAATTTCTTAAAATCAATCCAAGCGAACACAATGAAGCCATTTTTCAGGCTTCCCAAAAAAAACCAAATACTTCGGTAATTTCTTGGGGCATACACGATACCTTGTCGCTGCCCTTTTTTGAAGATTTTACCCATCAATTCGGATATCCCCGTTCGCAAAAATGGACCGATAAACACGTTTGGGTCAATAACAGTTTCTGTCCGGATGCCCCCAATGCTTTCGTCGCTACATTCGATCATTTGAACGCATTTGGAAATCCGTATCAAACACTTTCTACCCGCGAATCGGTGCATGCCGATAGTTTGACCTCCCAACCCATTAATTTGCAATTTTACCGCAAAGGGGCGAATACCTTCCCCTATCGCTTAACCGATAACATTTATTTAAGCTTCTTTTTTAAGAATCAAGGCCTGGGCGATGTGCCCGAAATCGAAGATTCCTTAACCGTATATTTCAAAACCCAAAAGGGCACGTGGCGCAAAGTTTGGGGCGTAAATGGCGCGCACAATACCGCTTTTAAAGAAGTTTTTATTCCCATCGATTCGATGGATTATCTGATTCCCGATTTTCAATTTCGGTTTGTCAATTACACCAAGAAAACGGGTAATTTGAATCACTGGCATGTCGATTATATTCGGATGGATCAAGGTCGTGTTCCTGGAATTTCCGATATTGAAGATATGGGTATCGTGAATGCGGAAAGTGGCTTGTTTAAAGATTATTCAAACATCCCCTATACCCATTACAAATTAAATTCCTACCTGCACAAAGGCCGCAGCGCCCTCCGTGTGCAGAATTTAAACGAATTTGCCACTACTCAAACCCGTTTCCAATTGTCGGTTTCCAACGATTTTGGACAAACCTTGTTCAAGCAGGATTTCAGTGCGAGTTCGCGCAATATCTTAGGAAATTCAGACAGTACCGAAATCTTCGAAACGCCTTATTTCGATACCCTAACAGGCAATACGCCTTCTTTAAAATACCATTTTGTAATCGATCCGCAGAGTAACGATCAAACCCCCGATAATTACAATTCCGAAAGCAATAACAATTCTTATTGGTTGCAACATCAATTCATGCCTTGGTACGCCTACGACGATGGCAGCGCAGAAGGCGGTTTTGGATTGGATTATGCCTATCTGGGGAACATTCCAGGCCAGTTTGCCATGGAATTCAATACCGCACAAGACGATTCGCTTCGGGGCATTGCGGCCTATTTTACGCAGGTAAAAGAAGATGTCAGTTTTCGCAGTTTTACGCTTCGGGTTTGGAAAAAGCTTTCTCCTATAGGCACGAACGACCGTCAAGACGAGTTGGTGTATGAATTTCCCGTGAGTAAACCTGCTTATCGCGACAGCATCAATCACTTCGAGTATTTCTTCTTCGATACGGTTTTGTTCCTGCCAAAAGGCCAGTACTATATCGGGTGGCACCAACGCCAACCCTTTGTATTGAACCTTGGTTACGACAATAATTACCGCTTCTCCGATGCCAATACACCCAATCCCCATCTGTTTTATAATCTCTTGGGAAGCTGGGAACGGGCAGACTACAGCATCAAGGGTACGCCCATGTTGCGGATGCTCTTTGGTGAAAGACAAAATTATCGGTTCGCCAATGAGAAAATCAAACCCTTAAAACTGCACATTTATCCCAACCCGGCCAAATATTGGGTCAAATTTGATGTTCCCAAAGGAAAAAGGTTGCAGGAAGTCTTGATTTTAGACGGCAGCGGCAGAACCGTATATAAAGGCAATGAAAAACAAATTTGGGTAGCCGATTTGCCTCGTGCCACGTATTTCATTCACGCCCATTTCACAGACGGACAGCGCAGCAGTGCCGCATTAAATTTAATACACTAATGGCAGAAGATATTTCAGTAATCAGCTTGAAAAAACGATTGGATGCAGGCGAAACCCTGCATCTTATTGATGTAAGAGAACCTTTCGAATACGAGGAATTCAACCTAGGGGGAACCCTAATTCCTTTGGGGGAAGTTCCCTCACGCATACAAGAATTGGAACATTTGAAGGAAGAAGAAATCATTGTGCATTGCCGTTCTGGCAAAAGAAGCCAAACCGCACAGCAGTTTTTGTTGCAAATGGGCTTCAAAAATGTTAGAAATTTGTTAGGTGGGGTCTTAGATTGGCAAGCTCACTTCGGCACAGAGCCTGAATAATCACTTATTATCCTTAAATTCGGCCTTGTGAAAATACCCGTATCTAGGCCTGGATTGTGGCGCCTCTTGGTTTTTACCTTTGGGGTTGTGGTATTGTGTATTTCCACCTTTTGCCAATCGCCGGAATCGGCTCAAAAGGCAAAAACTAGGGCTTCTGATTCCCTGTATTTCTGGAATTTACACGATACCGTAAATTATGTGGGCATGCAAGAATGTCGGGTATGCCATGCAGACATTCATGAAAGTTTCGTGCATACAGGCATGGGACAAAGTTTCGACAAGGCTTCCCCCGAGAAATCAAAAGGGAAATTCCCGATCATGCATATGCCTTCCAAGGAGCGGCGTGGGAATCCGGTATTTGATCCCAAAAGTGGCTATTATTTTCAAGCATTTTGGCGCAGCGACAGTTTATTTATCCGACAATATTCAACCGAACCCCAAGAGCGTAATTTGATTAATTTTATCCGAGAAGAGTACATCCCGTATATTATAGGTAGCGGACAACATACCAATTCGCATTTTTGGACGGATGGAAATTATGTGTACCAGGCGCCGCTCACGTTTTACACACAGAAGGGAATTTGGGATTTGCCTCCGGGATATCGGGAAAACAATATCGGTTTCAATCGAAAAATCGATGTAGAATGCATGAGTTGCCACAATGCCATGCCGGGTGTTGCGAAAAATGCAAAAAATTTCTTCGAGAAAATTCCATTGGGTATCGATTGCGAGCGCTGTCACGGTCCCGGAGAACTCCATGTAAATCTCAAAAAACAGGGCGTAATAGTGGATACTTCTAAATATGCCGATCGCAGTATTGTTAATCCGAAACGATTGCCCTACCGATTGCAGGTAGATATATGTCAACGCTGTCATTTACAAGGAAATAATGTACTCAAACCGGGGAAACATTTTGAATATTTCCGACCGGGGATGGAATTGAAAGAGATCTTTGAAATTTACATGCCGCAGTACGAAAACCAAGATTATTTCGTAATGGCGGGGCATGCAGAACGTTTTCAAAAAAGTGCCTGCTTTTTAGGTTCCAACAAAGGGGATAACGAATCCTACAACCCCCAAATGAATTTTACGTGCATCAATTGCCACAATCCGCATGTGAGTGTAAAGGCCACTA
>JAULUW010000232.1:0-6326 GCA_032111345.1 Bacteroidia bacterium | reverse complement strand
TTGTCGTTTTTAAAAATACTGTTGTATTGGCCCAACATCACATCTACATTCGTATTATCGATATCCCAAGCGGCTTTTATCTGCGCTTCCGATGCATTTTGGAAATGTTTTTGGGCTTGCAATTCCAAATTATACATTTCCATCTGATTTAAGGCCTCCTCGATATTTCGAATAATACGGGGTTCGCCCTGAGCAAAACTGTTTTTGGGTGCCAATATCCCAAACCCCAATAGCAGCATCAAAAGGGGTTTGGTTTTGGGGGTCCTAGATTCAAAAAACACATAAAGCACGGGCAAAACCAATAGGGTTAAGAGGGTTGCCGTAATTAATCCCCCCATTACCACCGTTGCCAATGGTTTCTGAACTTCAGCTCCAGCGGAACTGGAAAAAGCCATGGGTAAGAATCCCAATGAAGCCACCGCAGCCGTCATAATTACAGGACGCAGTCGGTGTCGTGCTCCTTTGGAAATACGCTCCTTAATGTCTGTTACTCCGTCTTTTTTAAGGCTGTTGAATTCCGAAATAAGTACGATTCCGTTTAAAACCGCAACCCCGAATAAAGCAATAAAACCCACACCTGCAGAAATGCTGAAAGGCATTCCTCTTAAACTCAAAGCCCAAATTCCGCCTATCGCTGAAAACGGAATCGCGGTAAAAATCAACAAACTCTGGGCAATACTCTTGAATGTAAAGAAAAGCAAAACCAAAATGAGTAAGAGCGCCATAGGAACCGCAATGGATAAACGTTTTTTGGCCTCTATCAAGTTTTCAAACTGCCCGCCGAAAGAATACGAATACCCCGGAGGCAATTTCAATTGTGCATCCATTACCTTTTGCAAATCTCCAACTACCGTTTCTACATCTGCATTCCGCACATTAAAGGCCACAATAATGCGCCTACGGGTGTCGTCTCTCTGTATCTGATAGGGACTCTCTTTCAAGGAAACTTCAGCCAAAGCACTTAAAGGAATCACCGAATTCCCCGAACGAATAATGGGCAAATTACGCACCGATTCCAATCCTTTCCGATCCGTTTTATCTAAACGCACAACCAAATCGAACCATCGCTCCCCTTGGTATATCTTACCTGCACTCGAACCGGCAAAGGCCATATTTACTTGCTGATTCAAATCGGCAATATTCAAATTATATTGGGCTAATGCTTTTCTATTGTAGGCAATTACAATTTGAGGGATACCCGTAACTTCTTCTACATACACATCCGACGCGCCTTGTATACCCTGCGCCAACATACCCACCTGCTTGGCATATTGCGATAATTGTTCCAAATCTTCCCCGAAAATTTTAACCGCTACATCTTGCCGAACGCCCGTCATCAACTCATTAAATCGCATTTGAATGGGTTGCTGAAAACTGAAATTTACTCCGGTTAGTTGTGACAATACCTTCGACATCGTGTCTACGAGTTCTAGCCGGGTTTTGGCGGAAACCCATTCCGAACGGTCTTTCAAAACAATCATAATATCCGCGGCCTCCACCGGCATGGGATCCGTAGGAATTTCACCGGATCCAATTTTAGAAACCACATTTTTCACTTCAGGAAAATGTGCCAATAAAAGTCGCTCGGCTTTTTGCGTTACATCTAAACTCGCTGTTAAAGAACTCCCTGTTAACAGCGTGGCCTGAACCGCCAAATCGCCTTCATCTAAGGTGGGAATAAACTCGCCTCCCAATCGTGAGAATTTCCAAAAAGACACCAAGAGTAGTCCCACTGAAAACGCCACTACCCATAGTTTTCGATTCAAAACCCAAGTTAATAAGGGTTGGTACATGCGATTCAATCGGTCTATAAATCGGTCGGATAACGTATCCGTTTTGGGAGCCTTCTTCGATAAAAACAATGCCGATACCATCGGAACATAGGTCAACGACAAAATAAACGCACCTAAAATGGCAAAACTCACCGTTTGAGCCATCGGTCTGAACATTTTACCTTCTGTACCCACCAAAGCCAAAAGCGGTATGTACACAATCAGAATGATAATTTCTCCGAAAGCCGCAGAGTTCCGGATCTTGCTCGAAGAAGCATAAACTTCCTGGTCCATTTGATCTTGCGTGAGCGTTTTCCCCTTTTGGATGCGCGTTAAATGATGGATACTCGCCTCTACAATAATTACTGCACCGTCTACAATTAAGCCAAAATCAATAGCGCCCAAACTCATCAAGTTTCCTGAAACGCCAAACAGATACATCATCCCAAACGCAAACATGAGTGCCAAGGGAATTACAGAAGCCACGATCAAACCGGCTCTGAAATTTCCCAAGATCAACATCAATACAAAAATTACAATCAAAGCACCTTCAATGAGATTGCTTTTTACGGTACCTATCGCGCGATTCACCAATTCGGTTCGGTCAAGGAAAGGTTTTATTCGGATTCCTTTAGGAAGTGTTTTTCGGATTTCATCTATGCGATTCGTAACTTTCTGTATCACTTCCGATGAATTTTCTCCTTTGATCATCATTACAATGGCACTTACCACCTCACCCTGCGCATTCATGCTACTGGCGCCATAACGAACTGCATGACCCAATTGCACCCTGGCAATGTCTTTAATGAGAACTGGAACCTGAACGTTATTATTCGGAATTGCGATATTCTCAATATCTGAAATAGAACCCACAAGTCCTTCACTGCGAATAAAATAGGCAGCGTCGTGACGCTCAATATAGGCCCCTCCTGTATTTTCGTTGTTTTGTTCCAGCGCTTGAAACACATCGGTAATACCGATGCCTAAAGCCGAGAGCTTTTCAGGCTCGATTGCCACCTCAAATTGCTGCAATTTGCCACCCAACGCGCTTACATCGGCAACACCAGGCGTACCCAAAAGCTGCCTGCGAATGATCCAATCTTGTATGTTTCGCAAATCTTGCAGCGAATACGCATCTCTGTAAGCAGGCTCCGCTTCTACAACATACTGATAAATTTCACCCAAGCCCGTGGTTATCGGGGCCATTTCGGGCACCCCGATGTTTTTGGGAATATCGGAATTCAACTGCTGCAAGCGCTCGCTTACCTGCTGCCGAGCCCAATAAACATCAATATGCTCGCTAAAAACCAGGGTAACTACCGATAACCCAAATCGCGAGAACGAACGGATTTTTTCTATATTGGGTATGCTCGCCATTTTAAGTTCTATGGGGAAACTTATCAAGCGTTCCACTTCCGGGGCGGCCAGTGAGGGCGAGGTGGTTATAATTTGTACCTGATTGTCCGTAATATCAGGTACCGCGTCTATAGGCAATTGCGAAACGGAATAGCCTCCAAAGATGAGCAACATTAAGGTGCCCAATCCAATTATTAATTTATTCTTTATCGAAAAGAAAATAATCTTGTTTAGCATTTTGTAGGAAATAAAAGAAATAGAAACAAACCATCAAAAGTCTTGATGGCATCAAAAAACCCAAATAGGTTTAGGCGCTAAACTGCGGAGGTTGGAAATTCTCTTTAGAATATCCCAAAGGGATTCCGATACTTAAAGGAAAAACCGGCACTTCAAAAAGTGGCAAGAAAAGTCCCAATTGTGGGATTTCTGGATTCGGTAAAGTATAACTTGCAAATACAGGTATATGCGAGCCGTGAAACGGCAAAGTGCCCTCGTGAGGATCTTCTTTATCGTGCTTCTGGGCATTCTCATCCCAGCCGTAATGCAAGTCCAAAAAGGAAATAAAATCAATATCCGATTCTTCGCAATGCTCCTGATAATGAGCCAACAAGGCAAAAACCTTCGTCCATTCGGAAGAACCCATAGGCGATACCCCTTGGAGTAAAAGTAAAATACTTAACAGGAAACTGCCGATTTTCAATATGCAAAGATACCTTATTTATCCTTGAATTTTATACATGTATCTCAGCTTGCTCTCCTGAATGTCCCCTTAAACATAGATGCAAAACACCCCTCTGTCTCAATGGAAAATTCCTAAAAACCAAGAAAATAAGTCTATCTTGCCCCATTATTTATGGATTCTATACATGTCGAATAACATACTCAAAATCACTTTCATCGCTATCGCAATTTCTGGATTGTTAAATTTGAATGCGCAAAACAAAGGCATTGCCCTAAACTTTGATGGCATCGACGACTATGTATTAAGCAGCTACGATGGAATTTTAGATTCGAGCGCCAGAACCATGGAAGCTTGGATTAAAACCACCGGCAACTACGATCCAAATAACGGAGGCAAACAAGGTGTTATTGCCAATTATGGCGATGTGAAAAACAGCACAAGATGGACATTCAATGTGTTATTCAATAACGCCATTCGTATCGAAGTCGCCGGCAACGGTATTTCTGGAAAAATTGCTGTTAACGACGGCAAATGGCACCATGTTGCTGTTACCTACGACCCTAAAGACACCCTCGATTATCGCCTTTATGTGGATGGGACCTTAGATGTGGCTGGCAACCTAACGATAGCCACCAATACGGTTAAAAGTGTGCCCCTGATTTTGGGCGTTCGAATCGATTATATCAATTATTTCGAAGGCAGCATCGATGAATTTCGGATGTATAATTATGCCTTATCCCCCGCCGAAATTGCAAAAAATAGGAATAATGAAATTTGCGATATTCCCAAATCTATGGTGGCCTATCTCAAGTTAAACGACGGCAGGGCCAATTTTTCGAATTTTACGAAAAAAACCGCTCTTGACTTTTCAAGCAATGCTAAAAATGCATCTCTCTATAATTTCGCGCTTTCGGGTTCTGCTTCCAACTGGGTCGATGGTGCGGGACTATTAGGCGGACCCAGCGAAACCCGTATTTCTGCATTTCATTGCGATTCGGTGCGATCTCCAAGTAGCAAATACCTTTGGCTTAAAGACGGTCTCTATCGCGATACCCTCCAAAGCGTATTTGGATGCGATTCTGTGATTTTAGTAAATGTAAATATTGGAAGAGATAGTGCGGTAATTCCCATAGTTGCATGTGGAAAATTCGTATCTCCTTTGGGCCTAAAATGTACCGCCGATACCTTTATCACCGAATATTATTCTTCTATTAATGCCTGTGATTCCATAGTAAGTTATAACATTTCCATTTTAACCCAATACGAACAAACGGTACCCATTAGTACCTGCGAAAAATTTACATCCCCATTGGGCAGCGTTGTCATCTCGGATTCTATGGTTACAGATTCCTTTATTGCACAATCCGGCTGCGACTCCCTCATACATTACCTCGTTACCATCTATAAAAACAAATACAATACAGATACCCTTAACGCATGCGATTCCCTTATTTTCTTAGGGAATACCTATCTCAAATCGCAATGGGTACAACACAAATATGCAACCTATCTCGGCTGTGATTCCTTCCAAACCACTTTGGTGCGTATTTCACCCTCCTATTTTAATTCCATAGAAGTTCAAGCCTGCGATTCATTCACTTCAAATACCGGTACAACCTATTACAATTCAAGAACGATTACCGAACGCTTTACAAGCAAAAACGGTTGCGATTCGACCGTTGAAACCAAATTGACTATCTTTCGCTCTGCCGCGTATTTCGACACCCTTAGCGCGTGCGAACCCATTATCCTGAGAGATTCTCTGTACACCCGCTCTACAACGATTTATTACTGGGGGAAATCTGAGAACGGCTGCGACTCCCTTCGCATTACGCTCTTAAATATCGAGCAAATCAATAATCAAATCGATGTGCAAGATTCCATGTTGAACCTCCAAGAAACCGATTGGACCGAAATTCAATGGTACGATTGTAAGACCTCAGAGAATATTGGCAAAGACAATACTGCGCGTATTTTAATTCCTTACAGCGGAGAGTTCAAAGCCAAAATCATGAAAAACGATTGTGAAAAATGGACCGCGTGTGTGTCGAGCCAACGCACAAATGCGCGCGCCCCATTTAAATCTTCGCCAATTATTGTATTCCCAAATCCAAATACCGGAAGCTTTCAAATAGCAGGATTGAACGCGCAAGACCACATTTATATGTTTGACAATCAAGGGAAAGCATTGAATTTCAACCGAAATACCTTTAACCAAGCAATATTTGAAATTCCTAATTTTAAAGGTTGGGCGATAATCCAAATTTATAGCGATTCGGAAACACCGAAAGTACTGAAAATTTTAATTGAAGAGTAAGCGGGTTGCCATAAAGTGAGGCCGTTTAATTTGAATGCGCAAAACAATGGCATTGCCCTAAACTTTGATGGAATCGACGACTATGTATTAAGCAGCTACGATGGAATTTTAGATTCGAGCGCCAGAACCATGGAAGCTTGGATTAAAACCACCGGCAACTACGATCCAAATAACGGAGGCAAACAAGGTGTTATTGCCA
>JAULUW010000231.1:0-5623 GCA_032111345.1 Bacteroidia bacterium | reverse complement strand
GTGGCTTTAAAGGCCGTAGCGACGATCGCAGAAGCGGTGGTGGATTCGAACGCAGAGAAGGTGGAGATCGCGGCGGCTTCAAAGGCCGTAGCGACGATCGCAGAAGCGGTGGTGGATTCGATCGCAGAGAAGGTGGAGATCGCGGCGGCTTCAAAGGCCGTAGCGACGATCGCAGAAGCAGTGGTGGATTCGATCGCAGAGAAGGCAATACAGGTGGCTATAAAGGCCGCAATGATGATGGGAGAAGCGGGGGTTTTAATAAGAGTCCCGATACATCGGGAAAATTTCCTTCCAAAGAAAGAAAATTCGATAAACGCAACCCTTGGTCAGAAGATGAGAAACCCGCAGCACCATCGCGCATTAAACGCGAGCGTATTGAAACCAAAGAAACCCAGTCGCGTTTTGGTTACAAAGGCAGTAATAAGGAATTTCAAAAGGCAGGTGATAGCCTTAGAAAAGGTTCTGATTTATTGAGTTCAGAGGTTCGTTTGAATCGATATATTGCCAATTCTGGTTTAGGAAGTAGACGTGAAGCCGATGCCATGATTCTTCAAGGAATGGTATTGGTAAATGGTGAAGTAATTACGGAATTAGGAGTTAAAGTAGGTCCTAAAGATGTGATTAAAGTAAGTGGTCAACGCATCATGCCTGAAAAACCAGTTTATATTCTATTAAATAAGCCTAAGGGATATATTACCACCACAAGCGATCCGAATGAACGCAGAACGGTTATGGAATTGATTGATTTGCCAGGTAAAGAACGTATTTATCCAGTGGGTCGTTTAGATCGGAATACCACGGGAGTTTTATTATTGACCAATGACGGTGAATTAGCGCAAAAGTTAACCCACCCAAGTTTTGAAATCAAGAAAATTTACCGTGCCAAATTGCATAAAAAGCCAAGTAAAGAACACATGCTCGCTTGGGTTGATGGCGTTGAATTGGAAGATGGATATATGGCATTTACCCAGATTGGTTTTGTAGATGAAAACGATCCAAGTATTTTAGGTTTGGAAGTCCATTCAGGTAGAAACCGCATCGTTCGTAGAATGTTTGAACACTTTGGATACGAAGTAGAGGCATTGGATCGGGTATTGTTGGGTGAATTTGATAAAATCAAGTTGGGTCGTGGGAAATGGCGTTTTCTTTCCGAAAAGGAAGTGAATTATGTGGAGCGGATAAAACGATTGAAGCCAAAACCGTTTGATCCCGAAGATTTAAAGCCCAAAACCAAGGAATTCGACGATTTAGATTGGGAGTAGTATCGATTCCTTTTAACTTTGTTGGGTGAATATTCTGCTTTTAGGCTCTGGAGGTCGTGAACATGCTTTTGCACATTTCATACACCAGAGTCCTCAATGTGATCGTTTATTTATTGCACCCGGAAATGCAGGAACTGCATCTTGTGGGGTCAATATAGCTTTAGATTTGAACAATTTTGAGGCCATTTGGGAATTTTGTTGTCAGGAACGCATAGAATTGTTAGTTCCCGGAAATGAAGATCCTTTGGTTGCGGGTATTAGTGATTTTATCCTGGAAAAATCGCAAGAGTCTGGAAGAGATATTGCCGTTGCGGGTCCTTCTAAATTCGCCTCTCAATTGGAAGGAAGTAAGGATTTTTCAAAGCAGTTTATGATGCGGGCAGGGATTCCTACGGCGGCATATAAAACCTTTGATGCCGAAAATTTTAGTTCAGGTGCCACTTTTATCGATAATTTGGAGCCTCCTTTTGTATTGAAAGCAGATGGATTGGCAGCGGGCAAAGGTGTAATTATAACCGAAGATGCTGCTGAGGCAAAGTCCCTGTTAGAGGAAATGATTTTGGGTGCCAAGTTTGGAAGTTCTTCGGCCAAAGTAGTAATTGAAGAATTTTTGAAGGGAATTGAAATATCGGTATTTGTAGTTTCTGATGGTGTAAACTACAAGATTCTAGGTTCGGCAAAAGACTATAAGCGTATAGGTGTGGGCGATACCGGTTTGAACACTGGAGGGATGGGTGCAATTAGTCCAGTGCCGTTTGCTGATGCTACCTTTATGCAAAAAGTCGAGGAGCGTATTATTAAACCGACTTTAGAGGCCCTAAGAGACGAGGGTCATCCCTATAAAGGATTCTTATTTTTAGGATTGATGAACGATGCCGGTGAGCCGAAAGTAATCGAGTATAATGTGCGAATGGGGGATCCGGAAACGGAGGCCATTTTCCCTCGTCTGCAAACGGATATGGTGGCATTGTTAAACGCAATTGCCAGGGGCAAATTAGATAATCTAGAATTTGATTTGGATCCACGAACAGCAGCTACGGTTTTTGTGGTATCTCAGGGATATCCCGAATCGGCGGCTAAAGGGTTTTCGATGGAAATTGGATTTGAAAATATTGAATCAGAACAATACGTATTCCATGCAGGGGTGCGGGCGGAGAATGGAACCCTTTACACCCATGGTGGCAGGGTTACCGCCGTTACGGTTTTAGATAAAGAGTTAAAAACAGCTATTGAAAAAGCACAAACAGCTGCTGCAAAAATTAATTTTGAAGGTCGTTATTTCCGCAGTGATATCGGGTTAGATTTATTACAATATGAACAATAATTTTCCAGATTTCTCCAATAAACTTAGTGTTCCAACTGGACCTAGAAAGTTGTTGAACCTATTTCTACGCGGCTTGCTTGTAGTATTGCCGGTAGCATTAACCATCGGAATCCTTTTCTGGATTTTGGGAATATTAGGCAGCGTGTTGCATTTGAACAATCTTTCTCCTGGTGCCATCCTTATTTATCTGTCTGGTGGAGTTGCATTAATTACTCTTATTGGTAAGGTAACTGAAGGGGTAGTGGCACAGCAAGTGATTTCTTTTTTGGAAGGAATTATTGAAAAAGCGCCTGGTTTGAGTTGGATTTTTGGCACTACCAAAGATGTAACGAAAGCATTTGTAGGAAAAGAGAAGAAATTTACAAAACCGGTAAAGGTACGCATCACGGAGTTCCATTGGCGCTTAGGGTTTCTAACCGAGGAAGATTTGAGTGAAATTGGCTTGCCTGAGTATTGCACGGTGTATTTGCCCATGAGTTACGCGATTACGGGTGAACTTATAGTGGCAAAAAAAATAGACGTTGAACCTGTTGATGTGGATTCAGGCGCATTAATGAAGTTCATTGTAAGTGGTGGTGTTACCGAGATTAAGTAATTTCCAATTGTTGGGGATAATTTTTTCTTTCCTTTTTACGTTTATGTTAAACTAAGCAACGTTATTCGCATACATATATGATTTATTTGGATATGATCCTTCAAGCCAGCTCGAGCATGGCAGATTCGACTGCTTTAGGTGCAGGAGCAGAGGCCACGGAACACGTGTCGGCCCCTATTTTGAAAATCATGATTAAAGGGGGGTTCGTTATGGCCATTTTGGCTTTTTGTTTGGTCGTGGCGATTTACTTTATCGTTGAACGTTGGATTTATTTGAACAAACGAGCCAAATTAGACGATAACTTGATTAGCGTAATCAATGATAATCTTAAAGACAACAGACCCGATGCGGCTTTGGCCTATTGCGATAGAACTCCAACAGCTCAAGCCCAGGTATTAGCAACGGGATTGCGCTTTTTAGGTAGTAATATGCGAGAAATTGAGAGTGCCATGGAGACCAAAGGCGGCGTGGAATTAAGCGCTATGGAAGGGAATCTGCATTATTTAAGTTTGATTGCTCGTGTGGCTCCTATGTTGGGTTTTGTGGGAACCATTTGGGGAGTAATTAACATATTCTATTCGATTTCGACTACCAATGACATCAGTATCGGAGCTATTTCGGATGGTTTGTATGTTAAAATGGTAGCTTCCTTTGCAGGACTTTTGGTAGGTATTATTGCGTTTTTAGGTTATCAGCTTTACATCCGCCGTATAGATGGCTTCGCCGAAAGATTGCAAGAGCAAAGCTTGAAGTTTTTAGAAATTCTTGTAAAAGCCAACCACTAAAATTCGGGAAAATGAATTTAAGAAGAAGAGCCCGAGAAGAAGCAGAAGTAGAATCGTCGTCTATGAACGACATCATGTTCTTCCTGATGTTGTTTTTCTTGATTGCGAGTACTTTGGCCAATCCAAATGTGATAAAAATCATGTTGCCTAAGGCCAAAACTACCAGCACCATCCAAACCAAACCCTTGATTTTAACGGTAAAGTTTGACGAGCGCGACGAAACCAAATCTACGATTCAATATTTTATAGATAATGAAAAGATGCCCCTACCGATTCAAGAAGTTGAAGCGCGTTTGGTAGCTGCAAGGGATAATTTTTCAGATCCTGAAAATCCTGAAAATCGCATGAATGTGGTTTTGCGTTTAGATCGCAATCTAACCGTACAACAAATGGTAGATGTAATGGAAATTGGTGCTAATTTGGGTATTCGGATGGTATTGGCCACCGATAAATCACGCAAATAAGCATTTCATGAAAAAGACTGGCCTTCTTGTCTTTTTTCTACCAATATTACTGGGTTTGCAAGCACGTAGTGTACATGTGCAAATAGATAGTCTGTCAAATAAAGCAGATTCGATTCCTTATTTTGAGTCCAGAAACCCCATTTTTTCGGGTGAATTTAAACCGCATACATCGGTACACCGGATTTCGGTAGATCGTGGATTTGTAATACCGCATCACGATGATATGTATCATTTATATCAAACTACGCATTCAGTTGAATATCAATATCTGAAAAGTGTTTCTGAGAGCAACAGTCGTTTGGGTATTGCGGCGTATGCTGCAGGTTTAGGAAGCGCCACTTTGGGTTGGGGAGCATCTTTGGGATTAAACATAGAACAAACGCTTTATAAAGCGTTCAAGAATAATGTGTATTGGGGATTTATTATGGGCGTGGGGTTTATATCTAATCCCTATGATGTGGTCAATAATCCAAGAAATCGCGCCATTGGAACCCATGCAAATGCATTTGGTCAATTATATCTTGGTGGATCGCAAAAAATTTATGAGGGGATTTATTTGGATCTGAATTTACGTTTTTCGCATTTTTCTAATGGGGCCTGGAAATCACCTAATTTGGGAATCAATATGCCTTCTGTTTCTTTGGGAATTTCCCAAAAAATACAAGAAAATCCGATTATTACGCGTAAACACTTGAGTGCAGTTTGGTCTCCTTTTGTTTCCCTTCGTATAGGGGGGAAGAGTTTGGATATCGACGATACCAAGTTATTTTTGATTCCGGTGGTAGAATTGGGAATGTCGTATTCCTTAAGTGGAAGCTCGCGATTTCGTTTAGCATTAACGGCTCAAGCCGATCCTTTTTACCGGTTTCAAAAGTTTGAACCAATTTCTCCTTTTACCATTAGCAATGGAGTAGATCTTGGAATTTCTGTAGGTTATCATAAGAGATGGGGTGCATGGGGCATGCTCGCGGATTTAGGATGGTACCTATATAAACCAAGCAGGGGGTTTAAAACTCCTTATTTCGAGGCCATGGGCTTGACCTATGATATAAACCCAAATCTCACCCTTATCGGACGCTTAAAGGCAAATAAAACAACCGCAGACCTGATTGAATGGGGTGTAGTCTACCATTTCAAGTAATGGTGTTGAAGTAATCGAGATAAAATTTCCCTTATTTTGGGATGTCTAATAC
>JAULUW010000230.1:1738-9332 GCA_032111345.1 Bacteroidia bacterium | reverse complement strand
GGTCTTGCTACACCATTACCAACGATTACCCCTACGGTAACACAACCCGTTGAATCGTTACAAGGTTTACCCATGTAATAGGTAGAGAAACGACTTCCAGGATTTCCTTTTGCGTTGTAACCCGGATTCGGATTGCCCGCATTGGTACCATCCCAATATGGTGGAGGAGACGGAGGAACTACCGGACGACCCCCTGGATTCAATGAGCTTAGAGAGACCCAATTGTTTCCGCAGAAAGTATCGTAATTGATTTGCAACTCGGTAAAAGAACAACCGGGTTTCAAATCACTTAATATAAAGGTTACCCCGTATGTTGGGTTTCTTGATCCCAAACATTCAATCGCATCTTTAATCAAACCACTTCCCACACCTCCTGCATTCGCATGCATCAACACAATCTGACGTGTAGCTTCATCCTCACAAGCCATTGGATGGCAGGTATCTTGATGTTTCAATCTTACATTATTACAAGATGGAATTCGTGCATAATATAAAGAACGGAAGCGCTCATAATTAATGATGTAATTATAACCTGCAATACCTGGAGGAATGCGTTTAAAGGAATCTATACGCGCAATATTCTCTCCTTTAGCAGCGCGAATCTTATACAAATTGTAGGGAAGTGTATCTCGTTTGAGGTAAACCGTATAATTGAAATAAACGCTGTCGTTTTCACTATTTAATATAATGATATCCTTAGGTGCTAAGGTATCGATTAATGGACCGGTTACTACCGTTTTTACGCCATTTTTGATTATCGTGGCAGTATTGCCCGCATCTAATTCAATTGCAGCATAAAATTCCATAAAGCGTTCTCCCTTACCAACTACTTTCTTCTCCAATCCCCATGATTCAGTACCCTGAATTCCGCTATTCAAATATGTGGCGCTATCAGTGGCATCCTTAGGAATATATACTAAAGTATCATAAATAATATAGAACATACTATCTGGGAAAACAGGCACACGAATACAGATACCATTACTGTCTATAAAACGCGCATCTTCCATGGGCGCCATTTTGAAATCCGATAACATTACCATGTCCCAAGATGGGTAATAGTGATACGGAATCGTATCCCTTGAGAAATTACAATTTACGTTTACGTTCTTATTATTTAGGATATCTGTGGTACACTTAGATCCGAAATTGTCCCCAAAATCCCACAGACGCGTTGCACAAACCCGTTCGCGTTTGAAAGGATCGTTATGTGCACCAGGCAACAATGGACCCGAACCGGTGTAAACGGTTGTATCGCCATTTTCATTACGTTCTCTACGTTTGGGTGGAATCCAAACCCAAGCACCACCAACATTCTGGAAATTATGGCCTAATGCAGTAGTTCCATCTTTATAGAATGTACTATCATCATCCGTAAAATCTAAATCGTTGTGATAAAAAGTAGAATAATTCCTAAAATAAACGGTATCCATTACATCCTTAGGACATTGGAATACTTGCCAATCTAATATACGGTCACCCGTAACATCCACTACCGATCTTGGACCCAATATAATAATGGTATCCATGATCAATGCAGGTCCACAAATCGGATGGTTATACGCCAGGGTAATTAAGAATGGTCCGAGTCCAGTAAAACGGTGCGGAGGAGTCCAAGTTCGGAAATTGGTATTTTCTGGGCCCGAGTTGGGATCCCCGAATGTCCAAAGGAAACCATTAACACCCGCCGGAATTTGATCCACGCTGAATTTAATCTCTGGAGAAGAAATACATGTAGAATCTTTATCTGCTAGAATTTTAACTTTTGAAGTAAAGACCGAAGCCGTTGATCTGTTGAAGAAACTGTCCTTACAACCATCCTTAGTCCTAATAATTAATTTTGAATCGTAAACCCCTTGGCCGTAAAACCAATGGCTAATATCTGGACCCCAGTCTTTATCGTCTACCGGATTAACACCTACAGTCTTTTGACCGTCGCCCCAATACCACCATATACTGTCTACTTGGTCTTTACCAATACGACTGATATTTTTAATCTTCGCTTCTACAGAATCACATTTAACCGGCTTGTTACTGGAAAATGCCGCTCCAATTTTTTCTCTTACAAAAACCGCATCTGCAATATTTTGGGTATCTGTACACCCATTTTCATCCGTAGACTCGATATACAAACTGAAAGATCCACCACGAACATCTTTAATAGAAAAACATAATTGGTTCGGCATCGAAGAAGGTGGAAAATCGTATTCGAAAAACTGACCATCACCGACTACGTATTTCGCATTCACAATTTTCTTCCCGTTTGGATTTTTTGTATTGTCAGTAAAACAAAACAAGTTATTCAAGAAACATTGGGAGTCTAACGTAACGATCGACAAATCGATTTTCGGTTTTTCGAAAATATCGATATCGATACTTGTTTGACACTTCTGTCCGTTAATGGTTGTTGAATACGTAACCTTGTTTTTACCGGCAGTTTTGAATGCGTAATTTACATTCAAGGAACCGTTGGTTTTGTTGTCAACCCCACCATCATTAAAGGTCCATTCATGGTTAGTACCCGCGGCAGTACCTGTAAAGGTAATGGGCGCACCCACACACGGACTCCCGCTGTAAGTAATCGCACAACTCTGCGCGTAACCCGACTGACCCAAAATGAAGGTAGCGAGTAGCAAGGTCCAACTCTTTAAAATTAAGGAAAATCCTTTCATAAGTTTGCTGTTTTTCAATTGAAATCGTTCAAAAATAAGGGTTTTGTCCCACAACGCAAAGACTTCGTCGGTCTCAGCGCGCATTACAGCACCTCTGTTTGTGTTATGTGTATCCATTTTCATGTTATTATTTTCTTAATTATCGCAACTCCAAATTATATGATTTCACTTCCGCATCGGTATCACCCCAATATTTCCGAAGCAACCAAACCCTATACATTCCAGGTTGACAGCGGCGTTCTTCTCGTTTTCCATGCCATTTCTCCCCGTATTTTTTAGATTCAAAAACCACATTTCCTCTCATATCACGCACTATCAAGTGGTATTCTACTGGCTCTGCCATTTGCACATAAAAGGAATCGTTATAGCCATCATTGTTCGGTGTAAAAACTGTTGGAAACAATTCAACTTGGCCTTGAAATTGTGGAGTTACCCACCTTTGTACCCATTGTGTATCTCTACATCCGTCAATAAAATGAGCCCGAAACCAAAATTCCAATTCTTGCGATTTTTTGACATAAGACGGACCTTTCCATTTCCAATCTTGCCCCAAAAATTCCCCGCATTTCAACGGCCCTATCCCCCACTCGTATTTGGCTATATCGCCAGCAATTTCAAATGCCCACTCGTGAGGTCCTAAAACATTCCCATCCAAATTTACTTCAAACCTGTTTTTGCAAGGATTGTTTCTTTTTGCCATAGGTATATGCTGTTTTTCTGTTTCGGGGGAAGCTTGACTCACAACACCCTTATCGCTAACAATTTTTGCATTGGAATACTGAGAGATAAAATCTTCTGCTAGATTTCCATTTTCGGAAGCAATCCGTTTATCTACAATTACCGATTGCGCCCCATTTGTCTTCTTTTTATCTATGCTGTTAAGACTTTCAAAACCTATGGTATTCCTAGAATTTGAGCCTTTCTTGCCAGAACCCAAAAGGGCTGTAGCATTAATCCCTGTATTCTTTTCTTCCGAAATAAAGGGCTTGTTAGAAATTTGCGCATCTTTCTCCTTTTTCCCCCTAGAAAATATAAGGTCTCCATTTGACATAGCATTAGAAAAGGTGGTGTCCACGCTATTTATATCCGCAACCAAAGAAGTATCTTGGGAATTCACCGTTTTGCCTTGTGAATTCAAATAGGTATATACCCCCACTGCTCCTACGAAAAGGGTACCGATACTGAAACCGAGTACTTTAGCGCCCGACCACCCAATTACCGCAGATTTCGCAGCCCCACTAAGTACTTGAGATTGAATAGCAGCAAAGGCAGATGCCGGTGGGGGCATTTGTGTATTTTCAAACGCTTGTTTGAAAACCGTATCTATTTGCGGATTCTCCTTATTCATTATTCAACCAAATTTGCAGTTGCCTGCGTGCTTTAAACAATTGTGTTTTACTCGTATTCTCGCTAATATTCAATACCTTAGCAATCTCGGCATGGGAATAGCCTTCTATTACATACATATTGAATACTGTGCGATAACCAAGCGGTAGACGATTCAATAGGGCTAATAGTTGCTTCATTTCTAAAATTCCACTTACCGACTCTGAGACCTCTAATTGCAATTCCGAAACAAGTTCTAAAGAATCTTCTTTGAAAGCACTGTATTTCCGCAAAGAATCTAAACATTGATTAACACAGATTCGCTTCATCCAACCTTCTAAAGAACCTTCAAAACGAAAATCCGGTAATTTTTGAAAAATCCGCACGAAGGCGTCTTGAAAAATATCTTTTGCCGCATCTTCGTCGCTGGCGTATCGCATGCAAATGGCAAATAATATTCCAGAATAAGCATCGTACAAAGCCAAGTCGGCGCCCTTTTCACCCTGCAAGTAGTTCAAAACCAATTGCTTTTCGAAGGAAGATGTCTCTTTTGCCATGGATAACGCTTGGACTCACACTACTATTTAATCAGATGCAACAAGCAGACAAAGGGTTGTCTGATGCTTAGGATTTTTTAAGGTTTCTTGCCATTATATAACTCAAATCCGTAAGTATCAAGGAAGCCCGAGCATTACGCTCTATTTGAAACATGGCAGACTCCATACTGTCAACCATCGTTTGTAATTGCGGTGTCGGGATTTCCAATTTTATGAATTTCTCAATAAACTCAGCCTCTTTCCCCCCCCAAGTATTCAAGGAACTCGAATAAGGCGCTACTAAAATGCCTCTAAAGATTTCAAGTGCGTACAAGAAAAAAGCCTTCAGTTTCTCTCTATTCATGCTGCCCACAGAATCGGCCCAAGGAATAATGGCGGCCATTTTTCGAGTAGCACATAAACCCATCCAATGCCTAAATAATTCATAATAGGGACTTTCAGATTCTTCCAAAATGAGCATGGCATTGCGTAAATCTCCCTGGGAAACTTGGGCTATACGTTGCGCTTTATCGGAATCAATATCGGGTGAACGCAGTAGGTAATTTTTTATATTCTCGAGGGTAATGGGTGCAATTCTTACGGGTTGGGTTCTTGAAATTATAGTTCCCAGTATCTTCTCCGTATTTTCAGTTACCAATAAAAATAGAGTATTGTGTGCCGGTTCCTCAATGGCTTTCAGTAAAATATTACCTTCTTTGCCTAAAAATTCAGGCAACCAAATAATTACAACCTTAAACTCCGATTCATAAGGTTTTAGAGATAAAATTCGCAGGATATCGCGTATTTCAGCCGTTGGAATATTGGCTTGTTTTTTTTCTGAGCCTAAAAAGGTCATCCAATCAATCAAATTCTGATAGGGCGATTTTAACAACGCTTGCCTCCAATTGGCCATAATTTCAGAACATTTCTCCCCTTTCTCTTTAGGAAAGGGAAAGGAAAAATGCAAATCTGGATGGGTGTAATTTTCGTATTTTCTACAAGAAGAACAAACCCCACAACTATCTGAAGCGGTTTTGTCTAAACAACTTACAAATTGTGCATAGGCAATGGCTAAAGGAAGTGTTCCCCAACCGGATTGGCCTATAAATAATTGGGCATGGGGAACGCGCCCATTTGAAACACTTTTTACAAAAGCTTCCTTCTTGAGGTCATGACCGATAACATCACTAAACTTCACGACAGCTATACAATCTTATGATAAAAAAGAGCGTATATGAGCAGCCATATTCTCCAGTTCCATTGCACTAGGTTTCAGTTTTTCTTGGGCAAAATTCAAATCTCCCACTGTTTGCAAAGGAACCAAATGAATATGCACATGTGGCACTTCCAATCCTATAACGGCAGAACCTATGCGCCTGCAAGGAACTGCCAATTTAAGTGCTTTTGCAAGCGGCAAAGTAAACTTCCAAAGCGCGGCTAGCGCTTCAGCGTCCATATCAAACATATAATCTTGCTCTTTTTTTGGCACGCATAATAGGTGGCCCAAAACCAAAGGTTGTATGTCTAAGAAAGCGATGTGCGCCTCGTCTTCGAGAATTTTATGACAGGGAATTTCCCCAGAAATGATTTTTGAAAAAATAGTAGCCATGGTATCTTTAATTGAATTGTTACTCCTCCATAAACGACAACTTCTTTATATAAGTCGTCGAATATACTACAAACCGATGTGAAGAATCTCTAGTTTAACGATACCCGCTGGTACCTGAATTTCACAAATTTCGCCCACTTTATGGCCTAAAAGACCCATTCCGATAGCCGATTTTACAGAAATTTTATTTTCTTTCAAATTGGCCTCTTTTTCGGATACCAATTGATATTCAGCTTCTTTGCCTACGTTGTGATTTTTAACTTTAACCCTGCAAAGTATGCTCACTTTCTCCGTATTAATTTGAGAACTGTCGATTACACGGGCATTTGCCAATAAATGCTCGTATTGTGCAATTCGATCTTCTAAATGGCCTTGAGCTTCTTTTGCGGCATCGTATTCCGCATTCTCACTCAAATCCCCTTTATCACGAGCTTCGGCTATTGCTTGAATAATTTTAGGGCGCTCAATATGCTTGAGTTGATTAAGTTCCTCTTTCAAGGAATCTAGACCTTGCTGGGTGAAATATTGTATGTCGCTCATACTCTTTTGATATATAATTGGTTAAAATACAAAAAAAAGTTGCACCAATACGCGATTGGTGCAACCGATTAACAAATATACTAATTTTTTTTATTTAGCAGAACCCAGTCCGATACGAATACCGAAGCTATGTACACCGCTAAATGGATTGGTAGCGCGATAGCTATAATCTAGGGATATCAGATTCTCGTCGTCAATATTCCAATCATAGCTCAGACCTGCAAATGGGCCCGTAAATGCACTGGTACGGGTATCTGCATTAAAAATTCCCTCTTGGTAACAATAGCCGCCACGAACACTGATCATATCCTTGTAGGAATACTCCGCTGATAGCGTAGTTTGATTCGCGCTGAAAGAGTGATTGGTAAATCCAAGACCCAAGGTCAAACGGTTATCATATACTCCTTTTGTTTGATCTAAACGCAAATCGTAGGAGGCCGCTATGTTTAACATAGCAGGTAATTTAACCACGTCTGTCTTCACTTGCATGGTTTTATCAAAATCCCCATTCTGGATTAGTGCTTTATAACTTAAACCATCCCCGTCAAAGGTCAAATCTGGACCGATATTCCTCACAGAAACACCAAATTTGAAGTCGTTCCGTTTCATAGAACCTACTTTAGGTATTAGGGTGGTCGTATATTGTACTCCTGCATCGATTGCAAGCCCAGAAGCACTAACGTCAGGTATTCCCTCGGATAGCATTCTCACGGTTAATCCCGCAGAAATACTGTTGCTGAATTGTTTACCATATGAAAGGCCAATATTTGTCATATTCACCCGATAGGTTCCAATACCCCCATAGGGATTCTCAACGGTGGTGATTTCAATAGGATCAATACCAAATTGCATCACTTGAACACCCAGCGTTCCAGCATCTCCTTCCTCACCCAATTTAATAGCCAAGCCTA
>JAULUW010000230.1:0-1728 GCA_032111345.1 Bacteroidia bacterium | reverse complement strand
GTTAATTCCAATTCCAGAACCCATTAACCATTCTGTTCTTGCAAAAACCAATTCGGTTCTGTTTGTCATGCGATCCAAACCACCAACATTCATATACAAGGCTTCCGCGCCGCTGATTAAGCCACCGGCAGCATATCCCAAGCCCGAACTTCTCGCCCAACCGTTAATGGTTAGTTGAGCTGCACCTGCTTGACCTTGACGTTCCGGATTTCCCGCAAAACCTAAGGCACTTACCGCAGATAACGCAGATAATGTTATATGTTTTAACTTTAGTCTCATCTCTGTTCTTATTAATACGTATCTAAATCTACGGCATGCATAATTCCATACCAACGAATAATTTTCTCACCTAATCCAGGGGCTTTAACATGTATCAAATACAAACCACTTGCAATCGGCACCCGACTGTTATTCTTCAAATCCCATTCATAGTAGGTCAATTCGTCGGCCTTATCCACGGTCCGAATTAAATTACCCGCCATATCGAAGATTTTAATTGTACATGTCGGAGGCAGGTTTGTCAATTTTACACGAGCATCAATTGGGCTGTTCTCATATTCGCTATAACCTCTGTAGGGGTTCGGAACTATGTTTACCAAATCCAAGTTTTTCGTGCCAATAGCATCTGAAATCTTCGGAGCTATTTCAGCACCATCAAACTCATACATCGGTAAACCTACATAATCGGGTGTTCCATTTCCATCCCAATCGGGTGAATTCCTGTTATCACCTGTATTGAAGTTGGTATACGCTTTTGCCACACGAACATTCATGGTAACTTCAGTTGGAGGAATTCCATTCTTCATGTCATACCCAGGTGCCAAATACGTGGGGATAACCCAGTTTACTTGTGAAAGAATAATTCTCTTTTGCAAGGCTGCTGGATTTCCACCGGGAGTTAAAGTTTGTAAACCCAATTTGAAACGATCAAAACGGGACTCATCACTTTCCGATTCTGGGTAATAGCGATCACCAGGAACATTACGTCCGATACCGTGATTTCCAGTTCCAAAAATATAGAGGAAGTGTTTACCCCCAATTACAGGATAGTTTCCGTTATCGTTATAAATATTCGCCGTTGGATTCCAAATCATATCGCGGCCGTTTTCACCGGGTAAGTAACTGTCTTCACCAAAAGCGATATTCATACGTTCACCTGTTTCCAAGTTTATTACATAACCAGGGAAATAACTCAATCCAAAACTACCTGGAATGTCATTGAAATCTTTATCCTTAGAAGGAGCTAAACGCATGTTGAATTTAGCCATACGTCCTTCAGTTCCATTGGTAACCTCATCATCGGCCATTTCAAGCACCGCACAGCGCGTCCATTGTGATTTGTCTGGGGTAATTACCAATTTAAAGCTGTTAATCTCTTGTATTGGATTTTGCAACCATGCAGAATTTCCGCTCCAAGCAAAACCATACGTGTTTCTACCTACGGTAGCAGAATATTTTTCACGAGCTACCAATCCGTAGGGTGCGATACGACCATTCCAAATTTTTTCATACGCTTGACTTGGATCTAAGGGTGCGTTTGCTGCATTTAAGAAGTCAAAAGTATACCCATCAAAGGTGGCAGTGCCTCGACCGTTACTCCCTGAGCGAATCCAATTCAACCAAAGACTTCCTGATGTAGGTGTACTTTGGGCATCGTTATCCACAACAGCAGTTAACCATTGCTTACCATTATCCTGCCAAGTAACAGACCAATCAATAACCCCGTTA
>JAULUW010000229.1:0-8015 GCA_032111345.1 Bacteroidia bacterium | reverse complement strand
TTTGAATTTTCCTTCCGAGGGAATCAATTCGGGTACTTCAAAATCGGCACCGCTCCAAAACATCAATCGAAGTCCTTTCTTCTGAATGCTATACCCTACTATCGGATTACCCTCTAAAAACCATACGGGGTGGGCATGCCAAACCTTGGACTCCGCTTCGCTTAAACCACGGTCAATAATTTGAGATAATAATTCACACATGGCATCAAAGGGCGCATTTTGGGATAGGTTGTAGTTTTGGATGGGGGCATTCATAGTTTGGAAATTAATGTATTATATCGGTTTGCAGGGCAACCCAAAATTACAAAAAAAGGCGCTCTTTTTAGTATGATTATTACGCTGATAAAAAATAATGATTTACCTTTCCCCTACCAATCGTATAAAGGTTCATGAAAATAGCAATGGCATTGGGTTTAAGTGCCCTAATCGGAATGGGCAGTTTATTGCAGGGCAATGCGTCCAAAGATCCTCAAAACAAAGTATATTTAAGCGATTCTAGCGGTAATATCCTAGACTCTAGTTTGTATGACGAATTTGGCAACCTGAGTTTTGACATTCAAAAACCGGGATTATTCCAAATCCAAATGCGTGCAGGGAATAGAATCCTCTGGAGCAAAAGGGCGCTGCTGAACAGCGGTCGCATGGCTGTAAGCGTTCCTTTGAATGCGATACATTCGGGATTGAGGACGTATGAGGAAGATCGGGATGGTACGATGGATAAAATATCCCGCACCGTTTCGGGTATTGCCACAATGGAAATGGCGGATGATTTGGCGCCCGTTGCTACTGATATGGAAATGCCCGTAATGGCGCGCGAAATGAGTGTCAGCGAAGCCAAAATACGTAAACCGACTTCAAAAAAAGGCATTGCAAAGAGTGATGCGGTCCTTTTGAAAAAACGCGGACCCGAATTGGATAAAGACATGGATCCTGTTAAACCCAAAGCAGGCACGCTAACCGCGGGTATTTGGAACGATTTGGAACATTGGGAAAAATTCAAAAAGACTTTAGAGGCGGAAAGCACCGAAGCACAGGTGTGGAACTGGCAACTTCACAAGCGTCGATACGCCATCGAAATCAGCAATTCTAAGGGCAAACCGGCTATCGATGTTAAAGTGCAAATTCGCGATGAAAGTGGAAATACCCTATGGAATGCCTTAACTGACAATCGTGGATTTGCCGAATTGTGGTACGCTCCTTTTGAGGTGAAAGAGATTAAAAAATCGAATTACTATCTGTACGCCCAATACGGCGAAAAGCCTTGGACCAAATTGGGGAAAGTTTCGGAAAATGGCGATTTGCGCAATTCTTTCCGCCTCGATTATTTGCAAGAAACGCCAAAACCCGTCGATATTGCCTTTATCGTGGATGCAACCGGATCTATGGGCGATGAAATCACCTACTTAAAAGAAGAACTTATGGAACTCATGTTGCGCACTAAAGAGTTTGCCCCTTGTTCCGATATCCGATTGGCTTCCGTTTTTTATCGCGATCGCGGCGATGCCTACCTCGCAAAACATGCGCCGTTTACCGATCGCTATGAAGATGCCGTGAGCTTTATTCAAGATCAAAGCGCCGGTGGTGGGGGTGATTTTCCTGAAGCCGTGGATGCCGGCATGGAAGAAGCCCTCCAAAAATTAACCTGGAGTCCGAAAGCCCTTGCCCGTATCTGTTTCTTGGTTTTAGATGCCCCTCCACATATTGAGAACAAAGCCCAAATTGAAGCCTTAACCCAACAATATGCCGAAAAAGGAATCAAAATCATCCCCATTGCTGCGAGTGGCATCAATAAATCTACCGAATTTCTTTTGAAACAAATTGCGGCTATTAGCAATGGAGAATACCTGTATATTACCGACGATTCTGGAGTAGGTAACTCGCATTTAAAGCCTTCAGGGGTTGAAAGCGATGTGGATTTATTGATCAATCAAATGGAGAAAGTAATCCGCAAATACACCCAAACCGAAGCATGCGATCAAGAACCCAAACCGTATGATCCCGAACCGCGTACCCTTATTTTTGGGGATGATCAAATTATTATCCAAAGTTATCCTAATCCCGCGTTCTCCTTTATAAATGTGCACAGCAATATCAAAATCCAAAAAATCCAATTGCTGAATATCAACGGATCGGTGGTTAAAAATATCGAGAATATTGCTGCCGACCGCTACCGTTTGGACATCAGAGATTTGAGTAAAGCCATGTATATCTTGCGGGTACAAACCGCTCAGAAGAGTTACAGTACGAAAGTGTTGATTTTAGATTCACAGCGTTTGGATTGATTTCGGTTACGGCGTTACGGAGGGGAAACCGTCCGGAACGCCGTAACTGTTACAGGACAAACAAAGAGAAAAGGAAAAAATGGAAACTTATGCTCGTGGTGCCGTATTTTTGCGGCACTATGACAGCATTTCGTATTGAACACGACACCATGGGTGAGGTAAAAGTCCCTGCGGATGCCCTTTGGGGAGCCCAAACTGAACGAAGTAGAAACAATTTCAAAATTGGTCCGGAAGGCAGCATGCCCATCGAGATTATCCGAGCATTTGCGATTTTAAAGAAATGTGCGGCTAAAACCAATTTCGAATTAGGGGTTTTGTCTCAAGAAAAATATGCATTGATTGCCGCCGCCGCCGATGAAATCATTGCGGGTAAGCACGACAATCAGTTTCCTTTGGTGATTTGGCAAACTGGAAGCGGAACCCAAAGCAATATGAACATGAACGAGGTTATTGCCAATTTGGCGCATGTTATGTCTGGGGGAAGTTTAACCGATGCCGAGAAAGTATTGCATCCCAACGACGATGTAAATAAAAGTCAGAGCAGCAACGATACCTTCCCAACGGCAATGAGCATTGCGGTTTTCAAACAAGTGGTAGATTATACCCTTCCCGGTTTGCAAGCCTTGAAAACTACCTTAAAGCACAAAGCACGGGAGTTCAGCGACATCGTAAAAATTGGTCGTACGCATTTTATGGATGCCACTCCCTTGACTTTAGGCCAAGAGTTCAGCGCCTACGTGACGCAATTGGATAATGGCATTGCAGCGATTAACCGTTCCCTTCCTGTTGCCGCCGAATTGGCATTAGGCGGTACTGCGGTGGGTACCGGATTGAATACCCCCAAAGGATATTCGGATTTGGTAGCGAAATATATCGCCGAAGAAAGTGGCTTGCCCTTGGTAAGTGCTGAAAATAAATTTGAAGCATTGGCGGCCCACGATGCTATGGTTGAATTGCACGGAGCTTTGAAGCGCGCAGCAGTAAGTGCTTTCAAAATCGCGAACGATATCCGCATGTTGAGCTCCGGTCCGCGCAGCGGAATCGGTGAAATCAATATCCCTGAAAACGAGCCGGGATCTTCTATCATGCCGGGCAAAGTAAATCCAACCCAGCCAGAAGCGTTAACCATGGTTTGTGCGCAAATTTTGGGTAATGATGTGGCGGTTTCTTTTGCCGGAACCCAAGGTCATTTCGAATTGAACGTTTTCAAGCCGGTAATTGCTGCCAACGTTTTGCAAAGTGCCCGTTTATTGGGTCAGGCGTGTTTGAGTTTTAACGATAATTGTGCCGTAGGCATTGAGCCTAATCACGATAATATCAAACGTTTGGTAGATCAAAGTTTGATGTTGGTAACGGCTTTAAATCCGCATATTGGTTATGAAAATGCGGCTAAAATTGCCAAAAAAGCCCATAAAGAAGGCACAACCTTGAAGGAAGCTGCCCTCTCCTTGGGATTGCTCACTGAAGAACAGTTTAACGAATGGGTTCGACCAGAAAATATGGTTGGAGATCCTTCTGAATCTATCAAATAATACATGACCAACGCACCTTTTTTACAAGGTCCAAGTCGGAAAATCCCCATAACCCAGCCAGTGGTTATGGGGATTTTAAATATTACGCCCGATTCTTTTTTCGGGGGAAGCCGGTTCACGGCGGAGTCTGAAATCGTAAAATCGGCGGCGAATATGCTCTTAGAAGGTGCTTTGATTTTGGATATCGGCGGACAGAGTTCGCGGCCGGGTTCGGAGCGAATTTCGGCTAATGAAGAATGGAAGCGGGTTTTACCCGCCCTAAAAGCGCTTAAAAAAGAATTTCCGAAAGCCTGGTTGAGCATCGATACCTATCATGCCGAGGTGGCTAAAAATGCCATTCAAGAAGGCGTAGAAATCGTGAACGACATTTCATTTGGAGAAGACGATGAAGCGATGTTTGATGTAATTTCAGGCCAAGACATCACGTATATCGGTATGCATAAAATCGGGAATCCGAAGACCATGCAAGAGCATACGCAATATGCCCATATTGTGGAGCATGTAATTAATTATTTACAGACTCGAACAGCATTGGCCCAATCAAAAGGAATGGATACGGTTTGGATAGATCCCGGATTTGGATTTGCGAAAACTGCGGAGCAGAATTTCGAGTTGATGCGTCGATTGCGCGAGCTGTCCCAATTACATCCCGCTTTACTGGTAGGAATTTCAAGAAAGAGTATGATTTACAAAACATTAGGGATCACTGCCGAGGAAGCTCTTAACGGCACGAGTTTCTTGCATGCCGAGGCCTTGCGCAATGGAGCCAAAATTTTACGCGTGCACGATGTGAAGCCTGCGGTAGAATGCATTCGTTTGTGGCAAGAATTATATCCCAAGACTGCATTCTAATTGCCTAAAAACGTGTCTTTTTAACTACTTTTGCGGTCATGAGTAAAATAATTGCCCCTTCTATCCTTTCCGCTGATTTTGCCCATTTGGGTCGCGATATAGAAATGATCAATCAATCTCAAGCAGATTGGTTTCATGTTGATGTAATGGATGGGGTATTTGTACCGAATATTTCTTTTGGATTTCCTATAATGAAATCTTTGAAAGCCCATGCGCAAAAAACCTTGGATGTGCATTTGATGATCGTGCAACCCGAACGGTATATACAAGATTTTGCCGATGCCGGTGCGAACGTATTAACCGTTCATTTAGAGGCCAGTACCCATTTGCATAGAACCTTACAACAAATTAAAGCGGCCGGAATGAAGGCTGGTGTTGCCTTAAATCCACATACTTCGATTTATGGATTGTTGGACGTTTTGGAAGATATCGATTTGGTTTGTTTGATGAGTGTCAATCCCGGTTTTGGCGGACAGAAATTCATCCCCCAAACTTTGAAAAAAACCGAGACCCTGAAAAACGAAATTGTTCGAATGGGTTGCAATACCTTAATTGAAATCGACGGTGGCGTATCTTTATCGAATGCGCGTGACTTATTTCAGGCGGGTGCCGATGTTTTAGTAGCCGGCAATACGGTTTTCTCTTCCGAGAATCCCAAACAAACTATTACCGAATTATTGAATTGCTCAAAATAAAGTCCCATAAGGCCCGTTATAAGTGCGTGAGTCGTTGGTTCATTGTCCTTTTAGGCCTGTTATTTAGTCAAAAACTTCAAGCACAAAGTGCCTATAAGGCGTATGTCGATGGACACCCGCTTACCTTCGGTCCCATCGAAATTCGGGATGCATCGGGTAAAGTGCTGACGTTTACCGATAAAAATTCCGAATTTACGTTAAGAATTCCCTATGCCTCTTTTTTGATTTTTGGATATATCCAAAACGAAAAAGTTTTTGGTCACTATGCCAATTTAACCGAGGATTTTGATACCATTATTTACGGTGCGGGGTTGGATTTGATTGGCACCGTTGAAATCACGGCCGGATCGGACAATGCGTTTATGGAAGAAATACGTCCGCGCGAACTGGCTTTGAATGTTGGAGTGGGATCAAACATTGAAAACATCATCAAAACTTTGGGTGGAGTAAGCAGCAGCAACGAACTTTCATCGCAATTTAGCGTTAGAGGTGGGAATTTTGATGAGAACTTGATTTATGTCAATGATATTGAAATTTACCGGCCTCAATTGATTCAAAACGGACAGCAAGAGGGATTGAGTTTTATCAATCCTGCGATGGTAGATCGGATAAAGTTCAGTGCCGGCGGTTTTGGAGCGCAATATGGCGATAAAATGAGTTCGGTATTGGATGTGGCGTATATCCGACCCGATTCTACCCGATTGCAAACCACTTTGGGAACCATGCTCAATTCGGCCACTTTAGAAGGATCTAAGGGGCGTGTATCGGGTATTTTCAGTTTCCGACATTTTACCAATTCATTGCTTACCAGTACGTTAAACACAGACGGTACGTACAGCATGAATTTTGCCGATATCCAAACCTATATTTCTTGGGATATCAACCGGCATTGGTCCTTGGATTTTTTGGGAAATTATGCGCGCAACGCTTTCCAATTGCGTCCTGAAAGTAAAACTACGGAATTTGGAACCATCCAAGCGGCGTATCAATTGAATGTGTTTATGGCGGGTCAAGAAAACCTGAATTACGAATATCAATTGGGTGCATTAACTTTGAACTATCGCCCATCGTTATGGGCTAAATATAAGCTCATTTCAAGCGTTACTTCAATAAATGAAGAAGAGTATTTCGACATACAAGGAGCCTATAATTTAAGCGAATTGGATCGCGATTTGGGATCCAGCAATTTAGGAAAACCGGTTCGCACTTTGGGATATGGGTATTATTTAGATCATGGCCGGAACCGCATGCAATCTCGGATTTTAAACCTGTCGCACTTGGGAGAATTGGGTAAGAAAACTTCCCGAACACAATTGAAATACGGCATCCGATTTAACCGTGAAATAATCAACGACCGCTATTACGAGTGGTTGTATATGGACAGTGCGGATTACAATATTGCTCCTTGGAGCAGCAGCATTGACAGCATTGTTTTGGATGATGTGGTTCGGGCCAACAATAACGTTTCCAGAAACCGAATCAGCAGTTATGTTCAGATAAAACAGGTTTTGGATGCCAAGAAAAATCTTTGGTTGGTGGGCGGATTGCGTCAAAGCTTCGAAAGCATTTCCAAACAATGGCTTTGGATGCCTCGTTTCGCCTTGTTTTACGAACCTTACAAACATTATAACCTTCGGGCGCCCGATAGTACAAAAAAGAGTCCCATCACCTACCGTTTGGCAATTGGCGCCTATCACCAGGCTCCTTTTTATCGGGAAATGCGCAATTTCGATGGACGTTTAAATACCGAATTGAAAGCGCAAGAATCCTGGCATTTTGTATTTGGGATGGACCGCATTGTTACGTTATGGGGGAAACGGTTTAAGTATTCTACGGAAGCCTATTACAAGCAATTATCGCAATTAGATCCGTATTTATACGATAATATTCGGATTCGGTATTACGCCAATAATGCGTCTCAGGGCTATGCCGTGGGTTTTGACAATCGCATTTACGGTCAGTTCAACAAGGGGCTTGAAAGTTGGTTTACTTTAAGCCTATTACAAAGTAAGGAGCGCATTACCTATCGGGATGAACAAGGAAACATGCAACAAAGCGATTGGTTGCGACGCCCTACTGACAGGAGGTTGAATTTTGCGGCCATTTTTCAAGACCGATTGCCTCAAAATCCCAGTGTACGCGTAAATCTCACGTTGAACATTGGAACGGCGGTGCCGTATTATTTGAATGGGGATGCGCGGTACACGCAAACACCGAGTTTGATTCCTCCCTATCGACGGGTAGATATCGGGTTCAGCAAAGTGTTCAGAAAGGTCGGAGACCCGGCGAAGCGTTTTAGCTGGGCTAAGGAATCTTGGCTTAGTTTAGATGTTTTTAATTTGTTGGACATCAATAATGTAATTGCCTACAGTTGGGTAAAGGATTTGAACAATGCGCGTTACGGGGTTCCGGAGTATCTAACTGGCAGGATGTTGAATTTGAGGTGGTTTGTTGGGTTTTAAAACGTACTTTTTTCCTAAACGATTGATTTCATCAGATATGCTTTTAGTGAGATTTTCTTTTAATAGAATCTCTCTTAACTTCGCTTCTTCTGCAACTTCTTTCATAATTACAGAAAGGCACTTTAGAGAAGGCTCTTTTAAGCTATTTGAAAAACTTGTATTCATACTATACGAATTTACTTAAAAAATAAT
>JAULUW010000228.1:0-6560 GCA_032111345.1 Bacteroidia bacterium | reverse complement strand
ACTGCCCTTTGGTTTACCTTCCTGGGATTGGCATCTTTTCCGGCGGGCGGTTCCCGACACATTGGCACCAGATTTATTGATAACTATGGGTATGGGAATACTATCGAAACCCTTGAAGCAGGTCTTAAGCCGTTGGTCTCCTGAACATATTCATGTAGGTATGTTCGAGGAAGTGGGCGATCCCTTTCAAACGCACCCTGTGCATTTCAGGGCCCATGAAGCCGATTTTGCCGAGGGCATTTGCCGATTTTTCGATCTAAAACAAGCCCAAATTCCACAAATAGCGTTCAAAAACGAATGGGATACGTTTTTGTCTGGGCAAACCCTCACCTTCCACGATTTAGAACCGCCTTTCAAGGAAGAGGCCTTGCTTTTACGCCATCTAATGGGCCTATTGAACCACACCGACCGTTTGCATTTAGGCAATTCCATGAGCGTTCGCTATGGAAGTTGGGCCGGTAAAACCCCTGCCCATGTCTATAGCAATCGCGGCGTTAGCGGCATCGATGGCTGCTTGAGTACGGCTATCGGCGATGCTTTGGCCAATCCCGAATCACGCGTTTGGCTGGTGCTAGGAGATGTAAGTGCGGTGTACGATTCCAATGGATTTTGGACGCAGTTTCCTCCGAATTTACATGTGTTCGTATTGAATAATGCAGGTGGCCGCATCTTTGATTTTATAGAAGGTCCTAAAAAACAGGAAGCCTTAAGAACCTATATCCACACGCCCAAAGCGTTCAATTTTGAACATTTAGCGGCATTTTACGGCATCACCTATGTCCGAAAATCTTTGTCCAACTCCGAAATGGAATTGAAAGAGGCGATGCAATCATCCGAACTTCCCCAATTGTGGGAATGGATGCACGCTTAAAGGGGGTTAAAATCGCCCACGATCTAAATCTCTTTGGATGTCTTTTTCCTTGAGGTCATCCCGCTTGTCAAAGGTTTTCTTACCCTGACCCAAACCAATTTCCATCTTGAAGATCCCGCGTTCCCCTTCAAAAAGTCGGATTGGGAAAACGGCATAACCTTTGGATTTTATTTTGGCTTCAATTTTTAATAATTCGCGTTTATTCAGCAGCAATTTTCGTTCGCGCATGGGTTCATGTACCTCAAATCCTTGCTGTTTCCATTCCGAAATATGAATATTTTTTAGGAATAATTCCCCATCGTTCATTTGGCAATAGCCATCGCCCATGTTAACGGCATTGTTGCGAATGGACTTTACTTCTGAGCCCAAAAGTTGCATACCCGCCACGAAGGTATCCTCCACATGAAAATTAAACCGGGCTTTGCGGTTTAGTATTTCTATTTTTTTGGGGGATGATTTCTTATTCATGGGGCCGCAAAAATACGCAATATTTACGGGTTATGGCCTTTATTTCCTTATTTGGCGCTTTGAATGGATGCAATCAAGGCGGCTACTTTTTCCTTTTTGAGGATTCGTTGCCCTTGATCTCCAATTGCAATGAGCCGATCGCCCACTTCTACTTTAAAAATGCAGTCTATTTGATTTTTTTCCAAACGGGAAATTTCGGCCGTAATGCGCACGGTTTCACCGAGTAAAGCGGGAGATTTATGTTCAATATTAAGAAAGGACCCAATGCCCTCTTCGTCGGCTTCTTTCATTTTCAGCACAAACTGTCTGCAAGTCCATTCTACATCTCGCCCTAAGGCAAAAGTGGCATAAAAAGGATGCACCATTTCATTGTTAAAAGCGGCGAGATCCGCAGCACCCACAACAAAGTCTAAATGCGTTTGATCTCCTAATTGGCAACAAGGCTTCATGCTGCAAAATACGAAAAGCGGAGCAAACGCGATAAAAAAAGCGATAATTAAAGAAATTCCTGCAATTCGCGCGGGGTAATTTCCATGTGTGAGGCTTCGTACACACATTCCCCATTTTTCAATACTAAAATTTGGGGCGATTGGTGCACTTCATCGAGTTGTTCGGCAATTCGATTGGATACCTCTCGATGGGCAATTAGATCCAAATAGTAAAATGCGGCTTGCGCCGCATCTTCGGTTTTAAGATCGGTTAAACGTCTTTGCGCCATAGAGCTGATGCTGCAACGCGTAGAGTGTTTAAAAATGACTACCGTTTGATTATGCGAATCCGCAATAATTTGATTTAACTGATCGATAGTTTCAAGGTGTTTCCAACCCGTCATCTTCGGTTAATTATTTAACGAAGGTGGTTTTTTCACCCATGCTTGGGCAACGGTCTTTTTTACGCATTCCACAAGAAGCGAACATTAGCGTAGCGATTCCGATAATAGCGATTAATTTTGCGTTCTTCATGTTTCGAGATTTGATTTACAAAATAAACGCATTTCAGGGCATTTCGGTTGCCTTGTCCGAAATTATTTTACAAAAATCACAAATAAAAAGTCCGAATATCGCCGAAATACAAAAAAACTTCGGCGAATTCACCCCTTTGGCTTTGGAACAATATAAATTGGCCCCTAAAGTATGGAAAAAATTACCCCAGCATGCTGAGGCCGGTTGTATCTGTGTACAGCGGGCTTTGGAGCAATCAAGTTCCGAAGCTATTGCCATTTGGAAATCGCAAAACTACCCGGCAGGCAGACTCTTAAGTGTTACCGGAGGGCTTGGAGTAGACGAATGGGCATGGGTAAAATCCGGCAGCGAGGTGCGGAGCTGCGACATCCAGCAAGACCTCAATGCCTTGGTGCGGCACAATCAAACCCTATTGGGAATTTCCTATCTTCGGGCAGATACCGATGCGGCTGCTTTTTTGAAGCAGCACAAAGATTGGACTTGCGATTGGGTTTATATCGATCCCGACCGACGTCAAGATTCAGAACGCCTTGGCGGGTATTGGGAATCGTTTCAGCCCAGGGTGGATCGGTTAATCGCCGAATTTGGACGATTCCAACCCAAATGGCTTATAAAATTAAGTCCAATGACTGATTTTAGGGTTTTGCGCGCTGCCCTACCCGGAAAAATCCGTTTCAATAGTCTGTATTATCAAGGAGAAGTAAAGGAACTCTTGCTCGAATTGGATGCATCGCAGGAAGAAAGCACCGAAAGGCGCGCCATACATCTTGAGGCCAACGGAAACTTTCAGGTATTTAACGCCTTAGAGGCAAGCAATTTTGCGCGTCAAATTTCCCCCGAAAATAGTGCCCAAGACACGGCGTATATTTTTGAAGCTCACGGGGGTATTCACGTTTTGGATCTCCATAAATTATTCGTAGAAATGCCTTTTATGACGGGATTGAATACTCAGAATACGCTTTTCCGCAGTTCCATTCCCCTACCGAGTCATTGGGGCAGATGCAAAAAAGTTATTCAGGAATTCGAAGGCAGTTTGAACGCCATCAAACGGGAGTTGAAAGCCTGTAATATCGAGGCGGCTTCCGTTACCGTTCGGGATGCCAAAGGGGTCCGTGCGGAAACCATCCAAGGAAAACTGGATTTGAAAGAAAGTGCTACCCATACCCTATTCGTAACCCAAAATCAAAAAGGCTTTCGCGCTTGGCTTTGCAGTTAAAAGCCTTTATTGGTGCGACCCACGTAATCTTCTAAAGCAGCAACCATGCTGGGGATATTGACTGCGGGAGCAGGTATATCCAGGATGAGATTGTGCTCGGCGATCGCCAATTGGGTGCTGTTTCCAAAACCTGCAATACGCGTTTTATTTTGTTTGAAGGTTGGAAAGTTATCGTACAAAGATTTGATATCGGCCGGAGAGAAAAACACGATGATATCGTAAAATACATTCTCCAAATCGCTCAAATCAGAACTTACGGTTCGGTAAATAATGCATTCGGTAAAATCGTAGCCATTACCCGTAAAGAAATCGGGCAAACTGGGCTTGCGGATATCGCTGCAGGGGAATAAAAACTTCTCTTTTTTGTGATTTTTGAAAAGGGTAAAGAAGTCTTTTTCGGTTCCTTTCGCAGTAAACATTTTGCGTTTCCGTGGCACTATATATTTCTGCACATAATTCGAAACACTCTCATTGATAGAGAAATACTTCGTTTCAGGCGGCATTTCCACTTTCATTTCTTGGGCCATTTGAAAGAAATAATCAACGGCATTTCTAGAATTGAAAATGATTGCGGTATAATCTAAAAAGTTGATTTTTTGCTTCCGAATCTCGCGAGCAGTAAGCGGTTCAATGTGAATGAACGCCCTAAAATCCATGGTTAGTTTGTATCTATTTACAAAATCTTCATACACATTTCGACCGGGTTCGGGCTCTGGCTGGGTAATAAGAATGCTTTTTACTTTCGTCTCTCTTTCGGGGCTCATGGGTTATAAGGAATTCTGTAAAAATTTAATCAAAAGCAGGTAGGGAATAATTTCGAGGCTGCAAAAATACAAAATTGATGTCAGATTCAACGCACCGTCTCGAATAATCCCAAAAAGTTGAACGAACAATCGCAATGAAATCCAAGCAATTAACACCGTTAATACGTTTTGAATAAGCCATTGTTCCTCTCCTTCGCTTCCATTGTAATAAGCCACTAAAAATACAGGAAGCATTACCATCGCAATGAAAAGATTGATATTGATATGACGCTGTAAATTACGCGATAAGAAAGTGTCTAAACCCATACTAAATCCGAACATGCTTTGCAACATATACAACAATAAGGAACCTCCTGCCCAAACAATGAGCACTGCGATGAACATGATAAACGTATTCAGATTATTGAAATCAAGTTTTATAAAGTACAACATCACGCCCATGGCAAAAACCATAATCCCTAAGGCGTAGGCATGTGCGCTACCTGCCCTCGAGGTTATGAGCTGCTCGCGCATCAAATCTTCGAAAAAATACGGTTTATACAACCCTGCCATCCGCAGTTCAAATTGCCTCTTGAATACCGCACGATAATAGATAAAATATACAATTAGGATGAGGGCCATGATGAAAAACCATGTTTTTCCCCTTGCCTTTCTCAGATATATCTCATGTAAAAACGGATCGAATTTATCCCGTATCCGGTAGGCCTTTTCCACCGGAAATTGCATTTGAAGTCCTACGGCAAACCGCGCAGCAAGGGAATCTACCCGCAGCGAATCTACAAATCTATTTTCTGGGAAATAATACCAATAATTGGCCACCGTTCCATTTGTATCTAAAATAGCACTGCGTTCCAGCGAAGAGGTGTCGGTGCTCCTTATAGCTTGCGATCTCCCTTGATGGGGAAGCATCAAAACCAGCCATATTAACATCAAGTAACGCATACCGAGGCCGCAAAAATACGCATTGTTCTTCAGCTGCTTGTTGCGGCATAAAAAATCGATGACCTTTGCCCCATGTTTGGGGTTTACATCCACGTTCCATTTTGTCGAAAAGCCTGCAACTACTGCAATTTTCATTTCAGCACCAATTTATCGCGTAGTTTAGAAATGTCAATGGCCATTTCGGGGGAAATCGAACGAACGCCTTTGCCCTTAAACGGCATGCAAACCCTGTATTTCGGTGGTGGAACCCCTTCCCTACTTTCCAACATCGAAATCACCGCAATTTTTCAAGCACTAAAGAACAAGACTTCCTTTCAAGATATTCAAGAAATCACCCTTGAATGCAATCCTGAAGACATTCAAGCGGAACGGCTTCAATTATGGAAAAATCTGGGAATAACCCGCTTGAGTTTGGGACTCCAATCCTTAAACGACATCGAGCTGCAAGCCATGAACCGCGCCCATTCTGCCTCACAAAGTTTGGAAAGCTTAGATTTAATTACACAATTTGGAGGATTTGAAGTCTCGGTAGATTTGATTTACGGAACTCCTTGGAAAACGAATGCCGAATGGCTCCAAGAATTGCAATTGCTTTTACAACATCCTGGGGTGCATCATATTTCTGCTTATGCCCTTACGGTAGAAGCCAAAACCCAATTGAAACACCAAATTGATTCGGGGAAAATGGCCGATCTAAACGATTTCAAGATGATCGAACAATTTGAAATTTTGCAAGAACAAATCCAACTTCATGCATGGGAAGCCTATGAAATAAGCAATTATTGCAGGCCGAATCACAGAGCGGTTCACAACAGCAATTATTGGAAATTCGTTCCCTATTTTGGATTCGGACCGGCCGCACATTCCTTCGATGGACATAAATTACGGTATATGAACAAGGCGAATAATGCCTTGTATATAAAGGAAATTGCTAAAGGAATCCTGCCACGCATAGAAGAAATCCTAACCGATTCCGATTGTTTGAACGAGCGCCTGATGACAGGACTACGTACTTGTGAGGGCGTGCGAATATCAGACCTCACCGCCATATATACGGGTTGGGAACATGAGAACGCTCATTCGATTCGTACTTTAATAAACAGCGGCAAATTGCTCCAAATAGATGGCAAGCTACAACTTACAAAAAGCGGCAAATTGCTTTCAGACGCCATTATTTCTGAGTTGATGTGGGTAGTGTAAATCACAAAGCAACGTAAAGTTCCTTATTTTTGTCTAAGAAAAAAACCCAACACTATCATGACCTCATCCCTTAAATTACGAAAAACGCAAAAACTCTTGTTCCTATTATCCGTGATTTTTGCAAGTTTTAGCCTACA
>JAULUW010000227.1:0-1967 GCA_032111345.1 Bacteroidia bacterium | reverse complement strand
AATTCAAATATTAAAAATTTCTTGGAAGTGCTACCGCAACTCTTGGAGTACGATTTGGAAACAGAGGTTTCGCCAGGGGGCAATATCAATAATTATCAGGATTTCGTATTCGATAATTCTCGGATGGATGTGATTATGCGTTTGGATGTGCCTATTTCCTTTTCCTTTGGAGGACTTACCCTACGCGATACCCAATCTATTAATTTTTCAGAATTGGGAGATATGACGCGCGTTAAAAGCGCTACGGTTTTCTTAGATATGATCAATTATTTCCCCCTAGATTTTGATTTAGAATTTCAAATGTTTGATAAGTCTTTTAATTCTTTGGGATATTTTGATGTTTCACCGAATGACGGCGTTGTACGTGGAAATTTTGATGCAAACGGACAGGTTGTGAGTCCTTCAGAAACCCCATTGCAGATTAAATTACCGCGAAGTAAAGTGGGGGCCTTGTCGAAAACGCAGTATTTAGGAATTGTGATGAAGGTAAAAGGCACCGGTTCGATGCAAAAGATATACGGGAACAGCAAATTGGATATGCGTGCAAAAGTGCAATTTGAATATGAAATACGGAATGATTAAAAGATATACCCTGTCGGCATTGAGTTTGCTGCTGTTTTTAAGGGTCGCTGCTTCGGATACAGCGCTGTTAGGTCCAGCGAATACATTGATTAAAAGCCACTCAACATTAGAGCCTATTTCTTCAACAAAAATACAGACGTATTTGCCTGTTGCGACTTTTTGGGCATTTTCAGGTTCGAACGCCGTCCCTTTGCAATTTGCTTCTAAATTTTTAACCGGTGGCTATATCGATCCACAGGAGATGAAAGATTACGAGTCGAAATTATCTGCAAATAATCGCATGGGATTTATGCAGGATATGTCCGTTTCCGTATATCCCATTCCCGGACTTTCTGAACCCAATAATGAATTAGCCGTTCGTCAGATTACGGTGGGAACCATGAGTTTGGGGGGCATTGCATTCACCAAAGATGCTTTTGGAGTTGTTTTTAGGGGAAATACCCCTTATTTGGGCACTCGCAAGGAATTGGGAACCAATTCCTATTTGTCATTGCGCCAACGTTACGTCGATTTTGACATCAAGATACCGGTAAAAGCAGGTAATTGGAGTTTTAGTTCTCACGTTAAACTTTCACAGGTTTTGGATTATCAGCGTGCGGAAACCTCCGATATGTTTTTATTTACCGATGCCAATGCCGATTCGGTTGTTTTAGGAGGTCGCTTTTACAGCCAGAGGGCAGGATATGACTTTTGGGGAACCGGCTTTGGTTTCCAAGTCGGATTTTCGGCTTTTCGGAATGTCAATCGTGGGTTCTTGAGTATAAGCGTTGCAGATTTAGGGGTGCTTACGATTAGTGAAGCACAAACGCAATCGCGCGGATATACTTGGAATGCCGATGCTTTAAAACCTGCGGGGACTTCCGAAACGAAAGACGTGAATGTACAATCAGTGGGCCTAAGTGGTGATGATATAAAAGTCAGTAATTGGTTTGATAGGCAGCGGGACACGGTAGCGGCGCGATTAAATATCAAAGACGGGGTGCAACGCGGAACAGTACTCTCTCCATTTACAGCGAGTATCAATTATAATAAATATCTTTTAGGATCTAAAATCAGGGGCTATCGAATGGGGCTTTCTTATATTCACGTAGTTGGATTTTTGCCGAGGTTTTCAGCGGATGTGCGCTGGTCTCCGGGTTCAAACATCAATTTCACTCACGGTATTTCAGTGGGTGGTTTTGATACCTATGATATCAATTCTTCGATTGATTTTAATGCAGGTTTTATAAATGGCAATAAACTGATGTGGTCTATTTACCTAAGGGGAATTGAGTCTCTTATCGTACCGTCTGAGTTTCATGGCGGTGGTATAGGAATTCAAGTTTATTATCCTTTCGGGGGATAAAATTGGGGTTTCTTAACGTAAAGATTCCTAACAAAAAAGA
>JAULUW010000226.1:1329-20729 GCA_032111345.1 Bacteroidia bacterium | reverse complement strand
TATTGATGTCGTGAAATCCATCTACATCCTTTTGGGGGATAATGGTTTGTGTAACGATATTCTCATCAATGTGTTGGGGCAATGGAAGCTGCACGATGAGACCGTCGATTTCTGAATTCTCGTTTATTTTTCGCACTTCTTGCAACAGGGCTTCTTGCGTTATGGTATCCGGAAAACGAAGGATGGTACTGTTAAAGCCCGCTTCTTTACAGGCGCGGTCTTTGGCCTCAATATACGTTTTAGAACCCCCGTCATCTCCTACCAAAATGGCAGCTAAATGGGGTGCACGTTTGCCCTGTGCTACTAATTCCCGAACCTCTTCTGCTATTTTCTGCTTAAAATGGGCCGAAACCGTTTTGCCGTCTAACCGTATTGCCATTTCACAAATTTACTCCGTTTTGGCCGACTCTAAAAATCTTAATTCATGTAAATAAGGGTGCACCCATCGCCCCCCCTGTCGGAATGTTCGTTCACGTATTCACGCACATAATTCAAGGATTTTAAATGGTCGCGCAACATTTTACGCAGGATGCCATCGCCGCGGCCGTGCACGATTTTCACACTGGCATGTCCCAATGCATACGCTTCATCCAAAAACAAGGTCAGCTTGGCTTTGGCTTCCTCTGTGCGAACACCTCGTAAATCCATTTCGCCTTGAAATGCCGATTGACGTTCCATCCAATTAAAGGTTTTCGCTTGGGCTTTGGCCTGTTTTTTAAGCGCTTGTGCCGGCAATAAATCCTCTAAAGGAATCCACATTTTAATCAATCCAAAAATCACCAATACTTTATTCTTTTTTATCTCCACCACTTCACCGGTTTGTTCGGTATCGCGATTTTTTACGCGTTCCCCCGGGATAGGCTTCCAATTCAAAGGTGCGCTTTCCGCTTTTTCTTCAGGGGCAATGGCGCTTGGAACTTGGGTCTTTTTACTGACTTTAACTTCTAAATCGGTTTTAAAACGGTCCAACTCGTTGCGGGCTTTAGCCGTTTTATGCTTATCTGCCTTGTTTTCTTGAATGATGCGGATGGTTTGCTCAATGCGTTTATTGGCCTCTGCTAATAAACTATCGGCTTCTTTCTTGGCTTGATCTAGGGCGGTTTTGCGTTTATCGCTAATTTTTTGTTTCAGTTGGTTGTATTCCTTCAACATCGCCGATAAGTGCGCCGATTTTTGCAAATTTTCAGTAAGGGTTTGTTCCAATTCTTGATTTTTCCGCTCCCATTCGAGCATCAAATCTTCGGTTTTCCCCAATTGTTTGCCCGCCAAATTGTTGATTCTGGAAATCCAAGCGTCTTCAAAACCTGTTTTTCGCATTAGTTCCAAAGCAAACGAACTGCCCGGTTTTCCCTGCACAAATCGATACAGCGGTTTTAATGCTACCGCATCGTACGCCATACTTGCTTGCAATACCGCCTGTTCGTTGCGGCCCCATTCTCTAATTTGCGAAAAGTGGGTGGTGGCAATTACGAAGGAACCTTTATCCAGCAATTGTTCTAAAATTACTTGTGCAATAGGCGCTCCATACCGCGGATCGGTGCCAGTACCCAGCTCATCCAAACCAATCAAAGCCTTATTACTGGCATGGGCACTGATGCTTTTTAAATTCTGCAAATGTGCGCTAAAGGTACTCAATCCGGCAATGATCGACTGACCGTCGCCGCAATCAATTCCCAAATAATCGAAGAACCCCATTTCACTTTCCGGGCGCGCCGTTATAAAAAATCCACATTGGTACCAATATTGCAGCAGCAAAGCGGTTTTCAAAACGATACTTTTCCCTCCTGCATTAGGACCGCTTACTACCACCACATGTTGCGCATCCATTTCCAAATCCAAGGGAACCATTTTCTGATTTTGTTTGGATAATTCTTTTTTCAGCACCGGATGATAGGCGGTTTTTAGGACAAGTCCATTTCTTGGTTTTTCTTTAGGACGTTCGGCGTCGTGATTTTGGCACAATTGGTATTTTGCATATACAAAATCGGCTTGCGTAAGGGCCTGCATCCACTGCAACAAATATGGAGCAAAAGGTCGGATGTCTGCACTCAATTGCTTCAAAATACGCTCCCGTTCTCTGCGTCGCTCAGCAAACAACTCTTTGAGTCGGTTATTCAATTCCACAATCGCGGAAGGCTCCATAAAAAGCACTTTCCCCGTGGCCGAAACATCTTTTACAAATCCTTTTACCTTGCGTTTGAACTCGGCTAAAACCGGTATCACCAAGCGTTCTTCCCGAATGGTAACCTCGGTATCGGCGGTATAGCCTAAAGTTTTCCATTCTTTGAAAATCGTTTTGGTTTGTTGTCGGGCTTCCCGTTCTAAGCGATTGATTTCATTGCTGGTTTTTTGATATACCGGAGAGGCATTCAATCGGATATTGCCTTCTTCGTCTACCACTTTTGCAATGGCACTTAAAACTTGTTTGGTGTGTTCATTTCGAGGGAACAGCGCTCTTAAATGCGGATATTCCGATTCTTGATTATGCAGGGCTGCCACAAAGGAATCGTACACCTTAATATTGGAAGCCACCCCTGCCAGTTCCTCTTCTATCAGAAAAAAACCTTCTACGTGAATGTGCTTGAGCATTTCCCCCATATCAATGGGGTGTGGCCATTCGAATAAGGACGGCCTGTTTTCCATTACCGAACGCACTTCATCCAAGATATCCAAGGTATCTCGAAGCACTTGAAGATCGGTAATCAAACCAAAAGAAGAAGCCAGAGCTTCGGAACTCTGCAATCGGCACAATTTTTCCAATTGCACCCGCAAGGGGGCAAATCCGACTAAATCTTCAAAAGAATTGGGATATATCAACGTTTGAATTCTTTATTACTCTCTGTTTCCAAGATCGAAACCACCTCTTCCATCAATGCGGCAAATTCCTTTCCATGTCGTTTGTAATAAGCCATGGTTTCCTCAAAATCGGCATTGGAAACACCGTGTTTTTTGAGCAGGAAATTATATTGGAGGGTCCAAACCGAATCCGATAACAGCATATAATTATAGGCCACTTGCTGAGAAGCTTCCAATCGCATGGCATCGGTAAGAACCAAAACCGTTTTTTCTTTATCCAAAGGCAAATCCGTGGAACAACTGCCCAACAAAAGTGCGATCAATATTGTTACTTTGCCTAAGCGAAACATCTGAGTAAGCAAAGGTAAATAAAATGCGAAAGATAGAAGAGAATATTCGGCGGATAAAAAAGGAACTCGAAGGACATCCCACCCAATTGATCGTGGTATCGAAATACAGAGAGCTTTCCGAGATCCAAGAAGCCTACCAAACCGGTCAGCGCCTTTTTGCAGAGAACCGCGTTCAGGCCCTATTAGAGCGCCGCGAGCATCTTCCCGAAGACATTCAGTGGCATCTAATAGGTCACTTACAAACCAATAAGGTAAAGTATATCGCCGGCTTCATTAGCCTCATACATTCTGTCGACAGTGTAAAACTTGCGCAGGAAATTCACAAAGAAGCCTTAAAAAACGGCCGCATTATTGAGGTATTGCTACAAACCCATGTAGCCCAAGAAGAAAGCAAACACGGCGTGGCGCCCGAAGATTTTGGAAATTTCGTTCAAGAATTACACGATTTGAATTTAAGCGGAATCCGCATCCGAGGCATTATGGGCATGGCTTCCTTCGTGGAAGATCCCCAACAAATTCATTCCGAATTTGCCCGCATCCAAACCCTGTTTAACGAAATAAAGCACCGTTTTTTTCAAAACGATGCTTTATTTACCGAGCTCTCTATAGGCATGAGCGGCGATTACCGCTTGGCGCTGGAACACGGTGCGAGTTTGGTTCGCATCGGGAGCGCCGTATTTCAATAATTAATAATTATTCAACATCATGGGCATGATCAACATGGTCACATCTTCTGTGGAATCTTGAGAAAATGGAACCAAAAGACCCGCTCTATTGGGTTGTGACAATTGCAATTGCACCGTTTCGCCATCGAGGGTTGAAAGCATCTCTTTTAAGAAACGGGCATTGAATCCAATTTCCATATCTTCTCCGTTGAATTCGCAGGAAAGTTGTTCTACAGCTTCATTCGCCATTTCGATATCTTCGGCAGAAAGCGTTAATTCAGAACCTGCAATTTTCAAACGCACCTGGTGGGTGGTTTTGGATGCAAAAATGCTGATACGACTTATAGCACTCAAGAAATCCATCCGATTGATGTTTAATTTATTGGTGTTATTGGTTGGAATAACCGCGTTGTAATCGGGATATTTTTCATCCAATAAACGACAAATAAGTTCCGTATCTCCAAAAGAGAAAAACACATTGGCTTGGTTGTAATCCAAAACCACAGGAGTTTCATCGTTGGGAAGGGCTGTTTTTAACAGGTTCAAAGGTTTTTTGGGAATAATGAAACCGTGTTCAATTTGTGGTTGGATGTCTTTTCGAGTAAAACGGACCAATTTATTGGCATCGGTAGCTACAAAATTCACAAAATCGTTCTTCATTTCCACGAACAAACCGGTAAGGTTCGGGCGCAGTTCATCGGTTCCGGCAGCAAAAAGGGTTTTGCTGATGGCCTTTAACAAAATATTCGAAGGAATGGTAATGCTGGCATCCCCACTTTTTTCGGGTTGATTTGGAAAATCGGAAGCGTCTTGACCCGCCATCTTGTATCGGCCTTGGTCGGTACTCACCTCTATAGCAAACGTGTTTGGATCTACATTAAAGGAAACCTGTTGTTCGGGCAAAGAACGCAGGGTATCGATAACCAAACGACTTGGAACCGCTACACGCATATCTTCTTTCGCATCAACGGGCATCGTGGTGGTCATGCTCGTCTCTAAATCCGTACTGAAAATACTGAGTTCCCCTCCTTTAATATCGAATAAAAAATTCTCAAGAATCGGTATAATGGGCTTCGACATGATGGCACCGTTAACAGTCAACAGGTGCTGGAGCAAATTGCTGGATGAAGCTACAAATTTCATATTTTTCTTTTTTTATCGGTATTAGTGCAAACCTATCGACAAGAGCGCAATAGAAATGCACAATCTATATTATTTTATAAACACTTCCCCATTTAACGAGAACCCTTATTCAGGATCAACGATCACGAAGATTTCCTCGTCCGCCTTTTTCATTAAATAGGTTTCACGCGCAAATTTCTCAAGATTTCGTTCATTTCCAAATAAATCCTTGCGTTGTTGGCGCAATTCTTGGATCCTTTTTTTATGAATTTCTATCCCTTCCTCTATATCTGAAATTTCACCGGCTAATTTGATACGATATAAAAAACTATTGCGGTCGAAGAACGTCATCCATATCAGGATCAATCCAAAGAAAACAATATAACGGTATTTCCAAATCGGCAAATTCACCATACAAAAATCATTAAAAGAATCCAAACCTCCTACACCCTTTTTCCAAGTGTCGCATTTTTTGTTCTACTTTTGAAGGATGTTCGGTGCGCGACCTCTTTTTACTCTATTTCTCCTGGTGTTTTTTACCCGTTGTGAGTCGCCAATTTTAAACCATCCCACTGCATATCCCGCTGCGAATGTGCCCAATGATTATGCCCAGCTTTTTCAACTTTCAATCCAAAATAAAGATACCCTTTTAGAAATTTATGGATCCGAAAAGCGCATAATCGGCCGTTATTTCTGGGGGAAATCCAAGCAGAACGAGGGCTATACCAAAATACAACGCAGCCAAAATTACGTATGTTTATCTGCCCTTTTTGCACGTATGGTGCATGAATTAGGATTGGGTAATACCATCAAAGCAGTCGACAACCTTACCTATATCCCCGAAGATATTGCATTGCCCAAAACGTGCCTTTCCCTTCAAAAAACCGGCATATTGCACAAAGAAGCATTGTTTCAATTGAAGCCTCAAATCACCTTCACCTATTTGCTCGATGGCAGCGGCGAAAGCGAATGGAAACGCTTTCAAAACGATTCTCACAGTGTAATTTTCGTACAAAGTCATTTAGAGTCCCATCCTCTGGCAAGAGCAGAATGGATACGTGCCATTGGCTGGATCTTGGGAAAATCGCAAGAAAGTGATTCTATTTTCAATAAAATACAAAGCCAATATACCCAATTAAAAAAGCAATCTGAAAACATCACCGCGCCCAAAAAGGTCATGTTAAACTTGCCTTTCCAGGGCATTTGGTATATCCCCAACCGCGACGCCTATTTCACGCAATTACTACACGATGCCCATCTTATTCCCGTATGGCTACAAAATCCTAAAGAATTCCCCGGAAACGGCGCTACTTCCATTTCCATCGAACAAGCTGTGGGCTTTTTGAAAAAAACCGATCTTTGGCTCAACCTCGGGAATGCGAAAAATGCAAAAGAAATTGCCGAATTCGATACGCGGCTGCAACCTTGGAGTCAAAATACCGACATTCACTATTTCCAACCCGATAAATTGCTAGAAGCCTCCGGGGCCAATGCCTTTTGGGATTTAGGTTCGCTGCATCCCGAAATGATTTTATCCGATCTCATCCATTTGCAAAATCAAGAACCTCGAACCCCTCTAATATTTTACCGTAAACTGTGAAAAATTGGATGCATATATTGGGATTGTTCCTTTGGATCCTCTTATTGGTAGGCATAAATCTCCACGATATCCAAACTTTAGACCCTTATTTGCTCGAGCAATTTCGATTGCCGCGCATAAGCGGCAGCATTTTATCGGGAATGGGTTTGGCCCTATCCGGTTTATTGATGCAAACATTATTCCGCAATCCTCTGGCAGGACCCTTTTTAATCGGTGTAACTCCAGGGGCTTCATTAGGAATGGCGCTGTATATTTTCGCAGGAAGTTTTTGGGGGTTCCATTTCAGCACTTTGGGAGCCAGCAGCAGCAGTTTACTGGGAGCTTTAGCCGCTTTGGGACTTCAATTGTGGTTGAGTCGGGGTTTCAGTTCTCCCATGCGATTATTACTCATTGGCATGGTGATGGGTTATGTTTTTTCAGCGGGAATTCAGTTGTTGCAACAATTTGGGAGTGCACAAGAAATACAGAAATACACGTTCTGGGGCATGGGCAGTTTCGACCAATTAAAGCCTGGTGATTGGATTTGGTTATTGGTACCCATCGCAGTGATCCTAATAATTATTTGGGGAATTCGAAGGCAATTGGATGCCTATTTATTGGGAGACCTCTATGCCCAATCTTCCGGGGTTCCCTTGATTCAAATTCGTGTAATCCTTACACTTGGTGGCGCTGTTTTAGCGGGTTGGATAACCGCGTTTGCCGGTCCAATTGGATTTGTAGGTTTGGTTGCTCCGCATATTGCCAAACGCATGCTCAAATCTGAAAGCCATGCTAAAGTTCTTATTCCCGCATTATTATGGGGCGCTGCTTTGTGTTTGAGCGCCGACACCTTGGCACATTTGCTATTGCCCAATGCCGTATTACCCGTAAATCCGATAAGTGCGCTCATCGGCGCTCCTATTTTACTGTTCAGTCTGCTCCGCAAAAAGGGAATTTAATCTACATTCTCTTTTTTCTGAGGGAAATTTATTCAAGCCCTCAAACTGGATAAGGTGCTCGATTTGTGAGCAATCTAAACGCTCCTGCACGATTTCTGAGGGAAATTTATTCAAGCCCTCAAACTGGATAAGGTGCTCGATTTGTGAGCAAACCAAACGCTCCTATACGTTTTCTGAGGAAAATTTATTCGAGCCCTTCAAGCTGGATAATGTGCTCGATTTGATAATCCAACACCGGATCGAATTCGCGTTTTAAATTATGTCCCCAAAAACTTCCAAAAGTTTGCCAAACAAAGGCCTCTGCACTTCCACTATAGCCTTTCATTATCTCCCAGGTCGTTTTACCCGTTTCACGATGTAACAATACCATTAAAACCTGTCCCTCACCGACCGACATTTTCTTGAGCTGCTCGGTGTACATGGCCTTAAGGCCTTTTTCACATTTTTTTATGTATTTCTTGCGGGCCCTACTGCCTTTAATAGTGGAAAGTTCGTCTTCCATAGCGCGAATTTTGAAAGCCGCCATTTTCGCATAGGGCATTGTTTTAATTACCCGCCTTTTAAGTATTAGATACTGCTTGCGTTTTTCTTCGTCGATTGTATTCGAAAGTTGAATTTCATCCAAACGCTCATAATCGATAAAGGTGGTATCTTTAGACTGCGCTTTTAATAAGGTGCTGCAAAAAAGAGCAAGCCCTAATAGCAAATACCTCACTTGGGCGAACGTACTTTGAGAATATTTTTTGAAGATAAAAACCATATTGCGATGCCACTTACAATAAGACCTAAAGAGATCATTTGCGCTTGTGAGAAAATCCAAGTTCCCAACGTATACAAACTGTCTCCATGCTCTCTGATAGATTCAATCAAAAACCGTTCCACTCCGGCAAACATCAAATAAATGGACAAAACCTGTCCGGGTTTTAGCGTGAGTTTCCGAACATAAAACCAAAGAACAGCAAATAAGGCCAAGGCCATTAAGGCTTCATATAAAGGCGTTGGATACACCGGATTGATTAATTGATAGCAATAATTCCCTTCACAACCTGGGATCAGTTCCATATCCGGCCCGCCGTAACTTTTCCCTAAAACATTATGTGGATATTTATAGGCCCAAGCCCAATCGGGCAAGAACGATTTGGGATTCGGATTGGCAATTCCCCAATCGCCATCTCCTGAAAAATGACATCCAAATCGGCCAACACCATAGGCCAGCATCATGGCCGGAACCCCAGCATCCAACACATGCCATAAGGCATATCCTTTTCTGGATGTGTACCATAAAACACCCGCTGCGCCACAAATCAATCCCCCAAAAAACGTCCAGCCGCCCGTAGTGAACAATTGCTCCAAAATGGCTTGAATACTGAAATTAGAAGGCGTTTCAAGTATATGAAACACTTTGGCACCCAAAAAACCAGAAATTAAAGCTACCGCTGTAATATTCCCCATTTCATCGGCTAAAGAAAGTGTAATGGGTTGCACAACAGGCGGATTCTTACGTTCCTTTTTATCGGTATAATACCGATAAGCAATGGAACCTGCTGCGAGCACAATTCCCATAAAAAAATTTCCCTCAGTGGTAAAGATATGGTCTTGAGGCACGAAACCGGAACCGGAATTTTGAACCAGATACAGGATTTTGAAACCAAAAATAAAGGCGAAAATGCCGTTGGTGATGTATTCGATTAAAGGCGCAGGAGCTCCGATGGTAATGCTGCTTTTTTGGGTTGCAAAAAAACCTAATTGGGTACGACGGCTAAATTCAGACTGCATGGCCCAATAGGCCGCTGCTATAGCTAAGGCAACAAACAGCCCAAATGTATTAACAATTTCAAGAAAAGCGATTTCGATACCTAGGGTATCGCGGAGAAAATGATAGAGGGTAGGAAACACAACAACAAATTAACGACTTATTTCCGCAGTTTCAAATTCTCCCTGCATTAAGAAATCCGCGTTTATATCGTGTAAATAGAACGGCACAATCGTATCTACACGCATCGGGTCGTAATCCGTTACTACCCGAACGTAATTATCTGTATAGCCTTGCATTTGTGCGTTCCGTACTTCCGACTCAAATAGAACGGGTCGGGTTTTCCCCACTTGCGACTCGTAAAACGCACGTTTTTTCTTATCGCTCAGAGATCTTAGTTGCGTAGTTCTTTCGTTACGTACTTTTTGAGGAACGCGGTCTTGCATTTTACGGGCAGTGGTATTAGGTCGCTCGCTATATGGAAATACATGCAAATACGAGATGGGCAATGCATTGAGGAAATTATAGGTTTCAAGGAAATGAGCATCGGTTTCGCCTGGGAAACCCACAATCACATCCACGCCAATACCACAATCGGGCATAACCCTTTTGATATGTTCAATGCGACTGCGGTACAAATCGCTTGCATATTTGCGGCGCATGCGTTGTAAAATTTCATCGCTTCCACTTTGCAAAGGAATATGAAAATGCGGCACAAATTTCTGGCTTTGGGCCACAAAGTCGATAATTTCATCGCTTAACAAATTCGGCTCTATGGAACTGATGCGATAGCGTTGAATGTCGTCCAAACGGTCTAATTCTTGAATAAGATCGAAGAAGGTTTCATCGTGATTTACGCCAAAATCGCCCAGATTTACCCCCGTTAAAACCACTTCTTGAACGCCTTTTTGGGTGGCTTCTTTTACTTGTTCCAAGGTCGTTTTCACATTGGCACTGCGACTTGCGCCTCTGGCCAAGGGGATCGTACAAAAACTACAGAAATAGTCGCAACCATCTTGTACTTTCAAAAACATTCGGGTTCTATCGCCTTCTGAAAATCCGGGAACGAATTCATTAACCGTTTTGATAGGTTGGTTTTGGATGCGCGCTTTGGGTTCCTTTTTTAAGCTGTGTAAATATTCCATTAATTGGAATTTTTCAGCAGCACCTAACACCAAATCGACACCTGGAATTTGAGCGATTTCCTGAGGTTTTAACTGCGCATAGCAACCTACAATTACGATATATGCATCTGGATTGTGTTTAAGGGCTTCCCGAACTACCTTTTTGCACTTTCTATCTGCGTGATCGGTAACGCTGCAGGTATTGATTACGTATAAATCAGCACCTTCATGAAATTCTTTGCGCGCAAACCCATTTTTTACCAATTGCTGTGCAATGGTGCTGCTTTCCGCAAAATTGAGTTTACAACCCAAGGTGTATAGCGCTACCGAATGTTCCAAAGTAGGCGCAAAATTAGCACTTTCCAATTTAAAATACGAAAGCCGCTTCTAATGACCACGTACCGATATAACCGCCTAATCCGGTGGCTGGATTTATGCCTTCGATTTTGAAATTATCGTTCAAATTGCGCAAACCCACATTCATATTAATGGAATACCCCACGTTTGCAAAACGCTGTTGAACGCCGGCACTCAGCAAAATCTCTAAAGGTTTGAAAGGTAAATTATCCCAAGTTTGCATGTATTCAGACTGATTTAATGGAATTTTATTCGGTCCTACATACAATACCGACCGCATTAGATAGCTGGCCGTTGCTCCCAACGTAATAAAAAGGGCTTCACGCTTCTTGTTTAAATTCGTTGATATTAATAGACTTAAGGGTAAATCTAAAGAAACCAAACTGATTTTAGTGTACGCCGTGTTTATGCCTGTATCTCCTGGCAATCCATTGGCGAAATTCCCTCCGCGAAAACGCAAATCCAAGCCGGTTTGTACATGATACCGGCCCTTTTCAATGGGGCTGTGGTAATACAATCCGGTTACATAGCCCAACATCGGTCTTGGATTCTTCAGTTCATCACCATAAAATGAGTACATCCCAATTCCCATTTTTAATCCCAAATTACTCCATTCGTTATTGCTTTCTTGGGCTTTTAAGGGAAGGGTTAGCATCCAAATTGCTGCAAATATCAAGGTCAGTTTTTTCATTTTATTTCGTTAATACGGTTGCCTTTTAGTGCTTGAGAAACAGCGATATCCATAATGCGTTCGGCGAAAGGTCTTGAAAAATCATTCAATTCTTCAATGGCCGTTTGCAATTGATGGCGGTCCTCGTGGTTACTTAGACCCTTAACGCGTTCAATCCGTTGTTTCGTGCCCGCCAATTCATCCTCACTCAGTAAATTCCCATTTTTTACGATGAATCGTTCGGTGGTATACATTATTTGATGGGCTTCGTTTTGCGCTTCACGCAATAAACGCAACTCCACATCCGCTTGCGCATGCGTGAGTCCGCTGAGCAACATTTCCTCCACTTGGGCGTCGGTTAGTCCATAACTGGGTTGAATTTCAATATTTTGCACCACCCCGCTGCGAAGTTCTTTAGCTTGTACTTGGAGCATGCCATCTGCGTTTAAACTAAACTGAATTTCTATCTTTGGGAAACCCGCTGGCATGGCGGGAATGTCCTTCAAAATAAATTCTCCCAAAATTCGATTTTCCGAAACCAATTCTCTTTCGCCTTGATATACGGCAACTTTGAGATTGATTTGGCCGTCGACACTGGTGGTATATTCCCGACCCACTCGCACGGGTATTTTTGAATTTCGGGGAATTAAAACGTCCATAAGTCCACCCGCAGTTTCAATACCAAGAGATAATGGGGTAACATCCAACAATAAGACATCGCTGCGATTGCCCGCCAAAACATCGGCTTCTATCGCAGCACCTAAGGCTACAACTTCATCGGGATTGATATTTTTATTGATTTTACTTTGTGCAAACCACGTCTGCAAGGTTTCGTGTATGATGGGCAAACGAGAACTTCCCCCCACTAAAACCACTTCCTGAATGTCATTTGGGGACAAATCTGCATCTTTTAACGCTTTTTTTACGGAATTCCACGTTTTTTCGAGAATTGGTTCGGTTAAGCGCAAGAGCGTTTCCGCATCCAAGTGCAGCGGATATTGTTCATTCCATAAATATTCAAAGGATTCTTGAACCCCACTTGAAACGGCAATTTTTGCTTCTTCAGCGAGAATCCGCAGGCTGGCAAAATCGATATCTTCAGTAGCATCGGATTGCCCTCTCCAATAATCCACGATGGCGCGGTCAATATCGTCACCTCCTAAATAGGTATCGCCGTGTGTGGCTAATACTTCGAAAATGCCGTCTTCAATGCGCAAAATCGAAACATCGAAAGTCCCCCCACCTAAATCATAAACTAAAACATGTCCTTCACTTTGTGTTTGAATGCCGTAGGCCAAGCTCGCAGCAGTAGGTTCATTGATAATGCGCAAAACGTCTAAACCCGCCAGTTTACCTGCATCTCGGGTTGCTTGTCGCTGTGATTCATTGAAATATGCAGGAACGGTTATAACCGCTTGTTCGACTTTGGCATTTAAGGTCTTTTGGGCTTGTTCTTTAAGTTCTTTGAGGATTTCGGCACTGAGTTCTATAGGATTGTAGAATTTAGATCCCACTTGTACTTTTACCAAGCTATCGGTCTGGTCGTCGATTATGCGATATCCCAAGTCAAAATTCCCCCGAGAAACATCGGCGTAATTTTTCCCGAGCAAACGCTTTACGCTATAGACCGTTCTATCGGGCTGATTGCGCAATTGCGATTTGGCATAAGCCCCAACAGCGGGCATATCGTGTTCATTAAAATGCACCACGGAAGGCACAATAGAAGCCCCGCGAACGGGTATTATTGCGGCCTGGACAGCTCCTTTGGGCACATAGGCCACTAGTGAATTGGTGGTTCCCAAATCAATTCCCACCACAACAGAAGGTTTTTCGATGGAACCGGAAGCTATATTAATTGAAATTTTTGCCATATTTATCGGACCCCAATGTGTGAAAAAACACATCCCAGAAGTCTCCGCAAAATTACACCATCAAATCCGTTATTGCATGCGATAAAACGAGGAAAGTATTCGACCAACGACACGCGTTAAATTGGGGGTCCATCGTGACATAAATGTGACGAGCAATTTGGGTCGCAACACGCGGGAGGGCGGTATTTTTGTAACACTGTAAAACACCATGAAAAATCTATTAATTGCAACAGGTTTATTTTTATGTGCCGGGAATATTTTTTCTCAGCGTGTAATCGACACCATTAACATGGAGCCAGGTTACGCAAAGCAAGTTTTTTACCATATCCCAAGCGGTAAAAAACACAGCTCTTCTCTTACTCAGTGGCATTTTGCACACACTACTTTACTCATGGATAACGCCATTCGATTGAATCACATGGCCGGTGTTTTTGCCTATGTTTATCCATATGGTGACAACAGTGCGTATGGTAACTTTGACACTACGGGTTGGGCTACTTGGCAAAAACCTTACAACGATATGAAATCCGAATCTTTGGGGGCATTGAATCAACAAAAAGATCCAAACAACCAATGGGATTTTTCTTGGGGCGTTTACGATCCAGGATCGCACCTTGTTAAAGGAGATTCGCTTTATTTGATCACGGTTGGAAGCGGTGCAAATATGAAGTTGTACAAATTCATGCCTATCCAACAAGATAAAAACGGCGACTTTATTTTCCAATTTGGCCCCATCGACGAAGCCTTAGGAACTCCCGATACCGTAAAAACCAGCAAGAGTGATGGCGGTATGTTCAAATACTACAATTTTACCCTCGATCAACAAGTGGCTATCGAAACAGCAGGCGGTGATTGGCATTTAAACTTCAACCGTTATTACGATTTGGTTCCTGCTCCAGGCACGGGCGATTTGGTTATGTATCCAACTAATGGCGTTGAATCAAAACGCGGAGTTGAAGTAGCGTATGCCAATGGGGTCAATTTTGAAGATATTTTAAGCAGCCCTCAAATGTATATCGACATGGCCAATTCCGATACGGCAATTGCGTCTGGTAACGGTTTTACAACGGGACTTACCCGTGTGGGTGGAGATTGGAAATTCTTCAACGGCAGCAGCTTTGTTGTGGTTCCTAAGAAAAACTATATTGTTAAAGTTGCCGGTGCAATCGGTTCCGAATATTGGGCTATTCGCTTTTTAACGTTTGAAGGACAAGGAACTGGCCGTATGACTTTAGAGCGCAGCAAATTGGGTGAATTGGCAACGAACAAAGAAATTGCTCAAACCGTTTTGGGCATGTTCCCAAATCCAAGCAGCGATAAAGTAATCCTAAGTGTGAATCATTCCGAATTAACCGGCATTGCTATTTACAGCATGACCGGTGTTAAAACCCAATCGTTTGATGCCAATGGCACACAATTCGAAATCAATGTAAGCGGCTTGAACCCAGGTCAATACATCATCGAAGCGCAAACAAACGCTGGAAACATTCGCAAATTGTTCATCAAAAAGTAAGCAATAGATGCCTCGCATCAATTCTTTTTTCCTTTTGTTATGGATAATCATTTTGGGCCATCCTTTGATGGCCCAAAATGATTCACTTCCTAGTGATCGCAAAATAAAAGTGGTCTGTGACCGCAACGAACCCTTACCTTTTCTCCCCCTTTCTTTGCTTGTTTCTGGGGATATCCTTCACACGACCACCGATGCGAAAGGAGAATTAACCCTTCCCAAAACCGTGGATGCCATTACCTTTCGTGTTGAACAAGAGTTTGGCTTTATCCTCAGCGATTCCATCTGGAATCCCAATCAAACGGAAATTGTTATTTCCTCTCAAATCAGCCGCATCAATCCGGTATCCATCACCACTACCGTACAACCCATTTTATCTACCGACAATCCGTACTCCATTCAAGTCATTAACAGCAAGACTATTGCGCAAATGGGAGCGCAGAATGTATCGGATGTTTTGCAAAATCAATCTGGAGTTTTAATTGGCCAAGATCCCAGTTTGGGAGCCTCGGTACAATTGCAAGGATTGGGAGGGCAAAATGTAAAGATCTTAATTAATGGTGTGCCCATGATTGGCCGCCTTAACGGGAATATCGACGTGAGTCAAATTCCCACCGAACAAATCGAACGCATCGAAATCGTTGAAGGCCCTATGAGCGTGGTGTACGGAACCGATGCCATTGGCGGGGTAATTAACATCATCACAAAGACACCGAAAACCACGGAGCGCAATTTAAGAATAAAGAGTTACGCGGATGCCGTTGGCAATTTCAATTCGGACTTTGGACTTACTACCTTCAAGAGTTTAAATGCCGCCAAAGGGCGTTATTTGGGATTTGACTTGAATGCAGGCCGTCAATTTTTCCAAGGGTTTGATTTTGACCCCAGCAGTCGAAGTATGGATTGGAAACCCAAAACGCGTATTTATGGAGATGCCCAATTGCGTTACAAACAACGAAATGTGGAACAGACACTGCGTTATTCACATTATTACGAGTATTTATTGGACCGTTCGAATGCCGAATACAATCTCATTAACATCAGCGGTTATAACAATTACTTTCATACCCAACGCAAAGACATAAGTGCGATTACAGATATCAAAATAAACCGCAAACATGCCTTGCGGTTCCAAAATGCCTTTAATATTTACGAACGTGAAAAAATAAATGTTCGCAGAAATTTAGTAACCGGCTCGGAGGTAATCACCCGGCCTGATGATCAAGATACCACTTGGAACGGCGCTATGAATTTGCGTGGATTGTGGGAGTATCGACCCTTAAGCGGTCATATCAGTACCCTATTGGGCTATGAGGTACAAAGTGAAAGTCTGATTACGCAACGCGTAAAATCTGGAACTCAGATCCATGACATTGCCCTATTTGGCTCTTTGGAATACACGCCTAACAAAAGCATCAATATCAAACCTTCCTTGCGCTTATCGTATAACAGTGCATTTGGAAACGCCATTTTCCCTGAATACTTCGATTCCCGATTGAAAATTGCCCCTTTAATTCCTTCCTTGCAAATCAAAGCGAATATAAGTGAACATTTGGTATTGCGAAGTTCCTATGCCCGCGGGTTCAGGGCTCCTACTGCAAAAGAACTGTACTTTTTATTTGTGGACATCAACCATAATGTGCAAGGCAATATCAATTTAAAAGCGGAAAATTCACACAATTTTAATCTTTCTCTCGATTACCGACATGCCATCGATAGATACACAGGGGTTACGTTTAAACTCAGCAGTTTTTATACCCGTGTAAGCGATCAAATACAGTTGAGTTTGGTGGATATCAATACCAACCTTTATCAATATATCAATATCGGAGCCTTACACAGTGAAGGGATTACGGCACAAACCCAATTGTTTGTGGGAGCTTGGGATGTAAACCTCAGTTATAGTTTGATCGGCAACAGCTCTCGTTTTGATGCCGAGAGCAATATTCGCAGATGGATCATTCCACAAGGAACGGTTAATTTGAGTTATGCCTGGAAAAAAACCGGCTCCACCTTAAATCTATTTAGCCGCTATACCGGTAAAATGCAGGGCTTTGTAAACGATGGAAGCACTTATGAAATGGCCTCTTATTGGCTGGCTGACATAAACTTGACGCAAAATCTTATTAAAAATCGCTTGCAATTTCAAGTTGGGGCAAAAAACATATTCGGTGTTTCCCAAATTCAGAACATGGCCCCTAGCGGCGGTATTCACGGTTCAAGTGGTGGCATAAATATTGCAATGGGTCGCAATTATTTTGTTCAATGCACCTTAATTTTGTAACACTTTATGACATTCTCTATTTCTAGACGTATCTTATTCGCTGCCACCATCCTCTTCCTTGGAAGCTGTCATAAAGACGAGCCCCTTTATCCCGCGCCAAACATAGCAAAAGGTTTACAAACCCAAACCTTTGAAATGGGAGAATCCTATTCCCAACAATTGTATTTCGATTTCGAAAGTCAACAAACAGGGAGTAATGCTTTTGGATTATGGGATATTGGCGTTTCCTGCAGTGGCGATCCTCACGTAATTATTTGTGGGGGAAAAAATGTACAATTTGCTGCGGCTAAAATCGAAAATACCGACTTCCTTTCCCTCAAAAACATAGATCCCAAAAACTTAAATTGGAAATACGACCATCCTGAGGGGCATCCCGATTCTTTGGCTTTAAGCGGCTGTTTTAAAGCAAGTCCCGATGGCTATGTAGGCAATGAAAACGAAGTGTATGTTTTCGATTTGGGGGCAGATTCAAGCCTGAGCACCCGGTATATTAAAATGCAGTTTCTTACTGTTACCGGCGGGGTGTACCAATTTGCATGGGGCTATTTAAACGATACCGCTGGGTACTACCTTACAAAAATTCAAACCAAACCCGAATACAATTACGCGTATTATTCGTTTGGAAAACGGGCCTTGGTACAAAATGAAATTTTCCATAACAAAAATTGGGACTTGGTTTTTACCACCTACAAAGAACCCGTGCCTGACGTGGATGGAACCATTTTCCATTATATCATCAGAGGCGCTTTGATCAATCCCCTTAAAATTTCTGTAGCGCAAATCGATGGCACATCCGATTTCAATAGCTTTTCCTATGCCGATGCCCTGCAAGTTCCCTTGCATAAAAAACTAAATGAAATAGGGTACGATTGGAAAACTTTCGACATGAATTCTGGGAAATATACCATAGTACCCACCCGCTTCTATGTGCTTAAAACAAAAAGCGGAAATTATTTTAAAATGCGATTTGTTGATTTTTACGACGATCAAGGTCGCAAAGGATTCCCTAAAATGGCATGGGAATTATTAAAACCTTAAATTTGACAATGATGAAATCCTTTTTTATTGCAACCTTATTTTTAGGTGCGCTCCCTCTTTTTGCTCAAGATACTGAAACTACACAAAAAGAAAACAACATCCAACGAGAATCAGTACAGATCCATCATCTTGAAAATTTAAAAAATAGGAAATCCAAAGATTCTACAAAGAATCGCGGGGTTTATAAGGGAGAAGATGGCCATAATGGCAACGAAGGCCATGCGGGTCATCACCATGCCCACCCGCACGCGAGCGCACCCGAAATCAAACCTGAGCCGCATTTGCAAAATCTTACACAACTTACGTATGGAGGGGACAATGCCGAAGCTTACTTCAGTTTTGATGGAAAACAAATCGTTTTTCAAAGCAATAACCCGGCTTGGGGCTTGAACTGCGATCAAATATTTTACAGTTCCTTAACGCAATTTGGAACTAAGGATTACCGCCCGCCTATGGTGAGTACCGGGGAAGGCAGAACTACCTGTTCTTATTTTATGCCCGGCGATTCAACCATGGTTTATGCCAGTACGCATTTAGGAAGTAAATCTTGTCCGCCCGTGCCAGAAACCAAAGGCGTTTACCTTTGGCCGATATACGAGGACTTTGATATTTTTGTTACCGATAAGCAAGGAAATATTGTAAAACAACTTACCAATGAGCCCGGTTATGATGCGGAAGCTACCGTTTCACCCGATGGCAAGTCTATTGTTTTCACCAGCACGCGCTCTGGTGATTTAGAATTGTATATTATGGATATCGATGGCAAAAATGTGCGTCAGATTACCCGTGATTTGGGCTATGATGGCGGTGCTTTTTTCTCGCCCGATAGCAAAAAATTGGTTTTTCGTTCTTCACGACCAAAAACAGAAGATGAAATCAAAACTTATAAAGACTATTTAAGCAGAAACTTGGTAGCTCCTACGAATATGGAAATTTATACCGTAAATGTAGATGGTACCGATTTAAAACAAATTACGCATTTGGGCAAAGCCAATTGGGCGCCATTCTACCATCCCTCTTCCCAAAAAATCATTTTCAGTTCCAATCACCATAGCGAACGCGGATACGACTTTCAGTTGTTTATGATTAATACCGATGGAACGGGCTTGGAACGCATTACCAATCAGAGCATCTTTAACGCATTTCCCATGTTTTCTCCCGATGGGAAAAAACTTATTTTCAGTTCCAACCGAAATAATGGAGGAACCCGAGATACGAATTTGTTCATCGCCGATTGGGTTGATTAATTCAGAAATATGATCGTCAAAACGCTTGGCGTCGTACTCAGCAAGGTACCCTATACCGATCATTCTGCCGTTGTC
>JAULUW010000226.1:0-1319 GCA_032111345.1 Bacteroidia bacterium | reverse complement strand
GCCGCCTATTACCAAAGCGGGCAACTTATTGAGTTGGTATTTAACGACAAACAAAGTGGAGGCCTTCGAAGGGTCAAGGAAGTTCAATTGCATCGTGAAAATCCGATTATGCTATCGATTCCCTCCCAACAACTTTGCTTTTTCTATACAGAATTGCTGTCCTTGGCCTTAGAAGATTCGCATAGTGACACCGCACTGTTTGAATATATCAAAGAAAAGATTTGTGGCTTAGGCAGCGGAGCGTCTCAGAAATATGCACCCATACAATTTGTTTTGGGACTTTGTGAGCAGTTGGGGTATCAAATTGACGCAGACGTACATTTTCCCCATTTGCAAGGCGTAAAGTTTCAATTAAAGGAAATTGCATTGGGTAATGATCCTGGATTGGATCGCGGCATGCGCAGACATCTGCTGAACAGACTTGTAGATGTTTTACAACTTTTGGCATTTCCAGAGAAAAGCGTGCGATCGCTGGATGTGATCGACGAGCTGTTCCTTTAACCCAAGCCGCTTAACGCGGTAATTCTAGCGATTTGCCGCTAATATAGACTCGTATTCGTGCAACATTTCGATGGCCTTTTGAACCATATTTTTAGATCCTATATATAAAGGACAACGTTGGTGCAAATCGGTCGCCAATAAATCCATCACCCGTTCCGAACCATTAGAAGCCATCCCACCCGCTTGTTCTGCGATGAATGCCATTGGGTTGCATTCGTACATCAACCGCAATTTGCCGTTGGGAGATTTGTTCGTGGAAGGATACATAAAAATTCCACCTTTTAATAGGTTCCGGTGAAAATCGGCAATCATACTTCCAATGTATCGCGCTTTATATGGATGTTTTGGCGTAGCATCTGAATCTTTGCAGAAATCGATATAGGCCTGAATCCCAGTTGGGAAATCTTGATAATTGCCTTCGTTTACTGAAAAAATACTTCCATTGGCCGGCGTTTGTATTTGAGGATGCGACAAACAAAATTCCTGCAGGGCATCGTCTAGGGTAAATCCATTTACCCCTTGGCCGGTGGTATATACGAGCATGGTAGAGCTGCCATAAAAGACATAACCTGCTGCAACCTGACTGTTCCCTGTTTGCAGGCAATCGTCTAAGCCCGGTTTGTTTTCGGGATTATTGCGTTTGTAAATCGAGAAAATAGAGCCAATACTTACGTTAACATCAATATTGCTACTTCCGTCTAAGGGATCGATAGCTACGATATATTTTTCATGTTCACAACCTTCGACATAAATGATGCCTTCATTCTCCTCGGAGATAATCATCGACACTTCTTTGGTACGCGAGAGGGCCGAAATAA
>JAULUW010000225.1:0-1896 GCA_032111345.1 Bacteroidia bacterium | reverse complement strand
GGCAAAGAAAGTAGTTGCAACCCTGAAAACAGGTGCTGGTAAAGAATATTCAAAAGTTATAACAATGAATAAGTCGCCAAAAACTGGTGCTTATTCTTTCAAAGAAATTATCGTTCACAACGATCATGTGAAAGATGCTATTGCTGGGGTTGATTCCTCCAAGTAATCTTTCTTAATGTATTCACAGAAGCCGCCCGCGTGTAATCGCTGGGTGGCTTTTTTCATTATAATATTGTTATCCGCCCCGGCAGATTTCTTAAATTTGGCATCATGGGATTATTTGATTTTTTCAAGAAGAAAGAAAGCGACATTCAAGAACAGGTAGACCTGAATAAGAGCTTAGAAAAGACCAAGGAAGGTCTTTTTACAAAAATTACCAAAGCTGTAGTGGGTAAATCCACCGTTGATGATGATGTACTTGATGAACTTGAAGAAATTCTTGTCAATTCTGATGTGGGTGTTCAAACTACCTTAAAGATTATTGATCGTATTCAGGCTCGTGTTGCCCGTGAAAAGTACATCAATACTACTGAACTAAATGAACTTTTAAGATCTGAAATCCAGAGTCTTCTTTCAGAAAACAACAGCAAAGATTTCAGGAACTTTGAATATGGTGACCATAAACCCTACGTGATCATGGTAGTTGGTGTAAATGGCGTAGGTAAAACAACCACTATAGGTAAACTAGCTCATAAATTGAAAGTTGCCGGCAATAAAGTTGTTTTGGGCGCTGCAGACACATTCAGGGCCGCTGCAGTAGATCAGTTAAAATTATGGGCAGAAAGGGTAAATGTACGGATCGTTGCTCAGCCAATGGGCTCAGACCCTGCATCTGTCGCTTTTGATACCCTACAATCTGCTGTAGCAAATGCAGATGATGTAGCAATTATTGATACAGCTGGTCGTTTGCATAATAAAGTTGCACTGATGAACGAGCTAACTAAGATTAAACAAGTGATGCAAAAAATTGTGCCTGGAGCTCCACATGAGATCCTACTTGTTCTCGACGCCTCTACCGGTCAAAATGCCATTGAACAATGTAAACAGTTTACCCAGGCAACTGAAGTAAATGCATTAGCTTTAACCAAATTAGACGGAACTGCGAAAGGTGGAGTCGTGATCGGAATATCTGATCAATTTAAAATTCCAGTGAAATATATCGGCGTAGGTGAAGGAATAGATCATCTGCAATTATTTAATAAGAAAGAGTTTGTAGACTCCCTTTTTAAATAAGCATATAAATAAATAATGAAGACTAAAGTTAATAATACAGCACCCACAACAAAACCGAGAGTTAATGTCATTACATTGGGTTGTTCAAAAAATATTCATGATTCTGAAGTCCTGATGGGCCAATTAAGAGGCAATCAGATGGATGTTGTTCACGAATCAGATAAACTTTTTGAAGATGATATTATTGTAATCAATACCTGCGGCTTCATTGATAATGCAAAGCAGGAATCGATTGATACTATTTTACAATACAGCGAGCTAAAAGAGCAGGGAAAAATCTCTAAGCTTATCGTTACCGGATGCCTTTCAGAGCGCTACAAACCAGAGCTTGAAGCTGAAATCAAAAATGTGGATTCCTATTTTGGAACAAACGATCTACAACAACTCCTGAGTTCAGTGGGTGCAGATTACAAACACGAACTTTTAGGAGAACGATTACTAACTACCCCATCACATTTTGCTTATTTTAAAATTGCTGAAGGCTGCAACAGACCCTGCTCCTTCTGTGCAATACCACTGATGCGAGGGAAACATGTTTCCAAGCCGATTGAAGATCTAGTGAAGGAAGCAAAATTCCTTGCAAAAAATGGAACCAAAGAACTGATCTTAATTGCTCAGGATCTAACTTATTACGGCCTCGACATTTATAACAAACGAAACCTT
>JAULUW010000224.1:0-19726 GCA_032111345.1 Bacteroidia bacterium | reverse complement strand
AGCCTTTACCATTACCATGGCCTTAACATCCGTCTTTATATGCTTTCGGAAATACTGATAATTATAGCGCACCGCATCTAAATTGATTTCCATTACGGTATGGTGCAACTGTTGTTTCAACGCATTCACCACCCGCTCCAAACCATGCAAACGCGCCCCTTTTATAAGCAAAGCCGTTTGGGAAATTTCCCCCAAAAGTTGCGAACGCAATAAGGCATCTGTGTTTTCAAATACCTCTTCTTGCAGTCCTTTTTTGGGGGAAATTTGAGAAATTCCCACCCAAATTACCCTTTGAACGCCACTGCTTAAAAGTAAATCTTGCAAAGGCTCCACCGATTGTGCGTGGACCATCGGACTTAAAACTACCGCTCGGGATTTGCCCGCCGATTGCTCCTCCAACACCCGAAGGGCTACCCGCAAACTTTCAATATCGTGAGAATACGAATCGTTTACGATGATATTCTGTCGCTGCCCTTTTTCTATAGACAGGCGATTTTCAATAGGATGTAATTTTAAAAAAGCCGAAATATGCGCTTCGTCCCAGCGTTCCAAGGCCGTTAAAACGGTGAAACACGTTAATGCGTTCGAGATAGAGGCCTCGTCGCGGAATGGCAAATCCAGCACGTGTTCCATAGATCGATAGCGAAAGTGAATGCGCGTTCCAAATGGCATTTTTTCGGTCGATTCGATGATGTATGAACTTCGGTCTGACTTCCCCCAAGAAACAAATTTGGTTAACGGCTGCATCTTGCGCCATGCGCTAATTGCCTCATTCAAAATTTCTTGATCTTTTGGGAAAACCGCCACATCTGCACCTTTGACCAGTTTGAATTTCTCTTGCGCTTTTTCAGCTTGTGAGGCAAAACCTTCGTCGTGGGCATCCCCTAAATGGGTAAAAACGCATAAATTGGGTTGTACCATGGCTTGCAGCGCATCCATGTCGCCGGCTCTAGAAATCCCAGCCTCTATAATTACCAACTGATGCTCGCGTTCGATTCCTAAAATACTGAGGGCAACGCCAAGCTGACTGTTGAAACTTCGGGGACTTTTATATACGTTAAAATCGTTTTTGAGAAGCTCATAGAGCCATTCTTTAACAACGGTTTTACCGTTACTTCCGGTAATGCCAATTACGGGCATAAAATGCTTTTTACGGTGAACCGCAGCCCACATTTGCAGGGCGCTTAAAGGGTTCTCCACTCGAAAAAAACAAGCCTCTTCGAGGTCTTTAAATGCCGAATATTCAGCGTCTTCAATCAAGAAAAAACGGATTCCAGCGGAATACGCAGCTCGTATAAACTCATGTCCGTTTCGAACAGATCGTAATGCAACGAATATACTTTCTTTAACATCAGACGCTTCTGCAATACGCCGGGTATCGTACACAATTTCAGAAATGACCCCTGTCTCGCTGTTATTGGGCAACGTAATTTGCCAAATTTGGGCCAATTCTGCGCTTGTGTATCTCAATGTTATAGATTTATCTCAGCACTGTCGCCGATATTCAAACTGTGAACGGCCCCAGAAAGTGAGGCGTCGCTTCCTATTAGGGAGTCTTCGATGGTGGCATTATTCAAACTCGCCCCTAATCCGATAATGCTGTTGCGCACAATAGAACGGGTAATGTGGGCTTCTTCCCCGATACTTACATCCGGACCGATGATCGAATATTCAATATGTGCAGTGGGTGCGATATACACCGGAGGAACGATGATATTGCCTTTTTCCCGCCACATTTTATAATCGTTTTGAACCCGTGCTTTCAGCAATTGTTTGTTTGTTTGCAAAATAATATCGCGCTTTCCGCAATCAAACCAACTGCTTATGGGAAAGGTTTCCATTCGTATGCCTTTTTCAATCATACAAAAAAGCGCATCGGTTAAATTAAACTCATTTCGGTGTTTTACCTCATGGGCAATATTATATTCCAAACACTCAAAGAGTGCCGCGGTTTCACGGATGAAATAAATCCCCACCAAGGCCAAATTCGAATGCGGGATATTGGGTTTCTCGACCAATTTGCGGATGCTGCCGTCGTTTTCAAGTTCTGCAACGCCAAAAAGACGGGGATCCTCCACTTTCTTAACTCCCAATAAACTCGTGGGAGACGCAAAAACCTTTTTCAAGTCGGCCTCAAAAATGGTATCGCCTAATACAATTAAAATTGGATCTGGCCCCTCAAAATGTTCTTTTGCCAACCAAACGGCATGTCCAATTCCCTTTCCAACGGTTTGAATCACAAAACTAAGCTTGTAATTCTTGTAGTGATCGGTCAAAAACTGTTCGATACGATCCCCTAAATATCCAATTACAAAAACAAATTCCGTAACACCGGCATCCACCAAACGGTCCATAATATGACCGAGAATGGGTTTTCCCGCCACGGGAATGAGCGACTTGGGTTGGGTTTGGGTATGTGGTTTGAGTCGGCTGCCAATACCGGCAACAGGTATTACCGCTTTCATGTATAACAAAAGTAACTAATTTGAAGTACTTATAGGAATTAAGCGCTCTTTTTTGGGGGAACTCCAAGCTCAATTTTAGACAAATCCGCAACGCCATTGCATATTTGTTTAAAAGTCGAGATGTTTTTGCAATCTAGGAATCTAATTCCTAGATTTACAAAAAGACGCCATTTCCAAGGGAAATTGCACCGAAAATCAGAACCGCACTCAGTCAATATCCGATAATCACTATAACGGGACCCAGACAATCGGGGAAAACAACCTTGTGTAAAACAATCAAACCCGAGTATACCTATGTAAACTTGGAAGACCTTTCCATGCGCGAGTTTGCCAAAACCGATCCAAAAGGATTTTTAAAAACCTACTCAAAAATATCATTATTGATGAAATTCAAAACTATATGCAAATATTAATATCATTCTGGAGGCAACAAATCATATCTCCGTGTTGTCTGATACTGTATGGGGTAATAATTCAGACATTATGATTTATGACACTTCGAGTTTTGCTAATAAATATGTAAACAATGACTTTAATTATGGTTATAAAAACCCCTATTTCCCTGATTATGGAATCAATTCATCCGTTGGATTGAGTATTTCAAATGCCGATAGTATCACAATTGATAGAAACTTATTCAACGAGGTAAATTTCGGGATTGAATTTTACCAATCTGACAGTACTCATACTGAAAACCATATAAAAAGAAACAGGTTTGAGTCTTGCAACTATGGTTTAGTCTCCGCAACGCATGAAAATCCATTGAATTATCCAAACCAGAACGACACAACCAAGATTAAGTGCAATGTTAATTGTAACACTTTTAATGATTGTGGTTACGCTTGGTTAGGAACTGGAAGATATTTAAACCAAGGGAGTTTAAGTATCTCCGCTGGTAATCATTTTAATAACACGACCTTCGAAAATGTAGTACTATTGGATACCGTTTCGAAATATTATTATTTTCAATTAGAACCAAAGGAAAACCCAAACAATAGTAACTCATTCGTAATATTATTAGATAATGCTCAAATCAACAATACTAATAAACCTCTATTTTCTGTTGACGAAGTACCTATATTAAATCCTTCAAATTGCATAAGTAAGAGATCAAATTTTGAAACAGCAATAACAAAGAGCTTTGATGATCTACCTACAATTTTCCCTAACCCCACATCAGGAATTCTAAATCTTATAAATTTCGATGCTGATTATTACAACTTAAGTATTTCAGATATAACAGGAAAATCGCTTATTCAAAATATAATAATTAATGATTCTAAAATTAATCTATCCAATTTACCCGCAGGTTTATATTTTATTACAATAAAATCAATTCTTAATGAAGAATATACCTTTAAAATCATCAAAATTGATTAAATACATTGGAGTTGTAGTTGTTGTGCTTCTATCCAATATTTCCAAAGCCCAGTTAGATTATAACTGGGTTTTTGGAAAAGGAATTGGTTTGAATTTCAGTAAGAAAGATAGTATAAAGTGGTTGCAAAATAACTCAATTTACCCATCAGATCCTTCAAAACAATACATAGCGAACTGTCACTCTACACAAAATGATTGCAATGGAAATATTCTATTCTACACAAATGGACAGTTCATTTATAATTCAAAAGGTGAAAAAATTATAAATTCTTTACTGGATACTTTAAACCCTAAAGCCAATTTTAGCTTTGGCAACCCTTTTAATGAAAACATTTTAACATTAAAACGCCCTAAAACCATTAATAAATATTTAATTATTTATAGTGATTATATTGATTTTATTGACAGTGGAAGTAAAAATATTATAAATTTCACAAAAAATGGCATGAAATATGCCGAAATAGAACAAAATATAAAAGATTCTTCATGGAAAGTCAACTTTAAAGATCGACCTTTTGGCCCTCAAATTATTCCTAGCTCTAACTTAACTTATTTTAAACATGCAGACAATAAACGAATCTGGGTGTTATTCTCTAAAAATAAAGATACAATTTTATCTTACCTTTTAGATTCAAATGGGTTCGCAGCCAACCCAATTATTAGTGCTGCTAAAACTGTAACCGCCACAGTTGATAAAAACGGTCTTTTACCTAAATTTATCTCAGGGATGATAAAGGCTTCTCATTCTGGTGATTTTCTATGTACAATCGGCAGAGAATGGGTGTATTCTGATAATAAATATTCACCAAAAAACAATCAATTTTATCTGTATAATTTTGATAGAAAAACAGGCAAACTTTCAAATGAAAAACCATTATTCAAATCTCAATTCCCACCTGGTAAGAAATGGGAATATTCACAAGCTAATACTTTAGAATTCTCACCAAATGATTCTTTTATTTATTTTAGTTTCACATCAGTAGGCTTAGATGTCAACGATGAAAAACATATTCTGTCAATATGGAGATATTCAACAACCAGTGGAAATATACTTAACATTAAAGAATTGAACAATCAGTTTACCGAGAATCATATTGCATTACAAAATGGGCCAAATGACAAATTGTATATATTGGGCTATAATAAAATATACTGTTTAGTCAACCCAAATCATTTTCAATATAATTTACAATTAATTGCTGATAGTAGTAATTTAAAAGGACTACATAATTCTTTTCTCCGCGTTGTTCAAAATGCCTACACCCTTAGCAACAGAGCATTTTTGCCACAAAGACCCGCACTACAAGAGAATTGCATTGACAGTTCGGTATTCCATTTTTCAGGTGATACCCTTGCCTATAAACTCGTTTGGAAGTTCGGAGATGGCGATTCCTTGGTTCAAAAAACTCCTATCCCATGGTTCAAACCCATAAAACATAAATATCCCTTAAGTGGAACCTATCCCGTAGAATTACATGCCTATTTCACCGAATGCAACTTCCATAAAGTCGTTTATGATACCCTAAACGTTAAGCTTAAACCTATTTTAAAACAGTATTCCGTAACACAAGTCCCTGCCTGTTTAAATGATACCTTCAAGTGGAAACTATCCATTTCTCATGCAGATTCGGCATATGTGTGGGCTAACAACACCCTGATTCACCGATTGAATTGCTCAAAATCTGATACTCAGTACATAACCTGGACCTGCAACGACACCAACATTCAACACATTAAATTTGAAATCTTTAATCAATACGGTTGCCGATTTATTGTTCTTGATACCCTGAAGCCTCAATGGCTTCCTCACCCAAAGAAACGGTGGAATGTAAACCAACAATCCATCAATGCATTTTTAAATGCCCCCATTCAAGGCTGTTCTCCTCTCACACTCAATTTCGAATATCAAAAAGATTCGATTGCGAAAACTGAACTTTGGGCATTTAATTTAGACACCCTTCATTTTAATGGCAACAGATTTTCATTGATTTTACCTGATAGCACCTACCGAAATTATGACCTAAAATTAAAATACCACAACGCTTACGGTTGTTATGCCCTTGATAGTTTAAAGGCACGTGTTTTGCCTCCTTTGAATCTTGACATCGACTTCTATACACCTTCCAACTGTTTAAAAAACAATCAATTTCGGCTGGAAAACAAAACATACTCCAATACAGACTCGGTTTGGGTTTCATGGGGCGACGAAACTCACTCCTCCTGGAATTCAAATAAAATCAGTCATATTTTCAATGAAATTGGCACATATCCCATTACCGTCTTTGCTACCTCGAAATACGGTTGTTCTGATACCGTAAATCAAGAAATATCCATTCATGAACAAGCAAAACCAGATTTTAAGTTCAGTTCTTCTTCATCCTGCTTGAACAACAATAAACTGCTATTTGAAACCAATAATTCTTCCTACATATTTAATGTTCATTGGGGAGATGGAACTTCCGATCTTAAACTTGGCTCTGGACATACCCGCCATTTTAACACCCCTGGAAGCTTTGATGTGCAACTCATTATTCAAACGCCTTTTAATTGTATCGACACCTTTTACCATCAGATAATCATACTTCAACCTTCAATAAATCGTTGGATCACCAACACAGATAAACCTTGCATCGGTGATACGCTTTCATTTACCAATGCCTCGGAATTCCCAAGTCAACAGGAAAAATTAGGAAGTGCCTTTTACTTAATGAATAAGAATCAACGAATCGATTCTTTTCCCTCGTATAATGCAATTTGGAAAACGGCTGCTCATAATGAGGGTGATTGGAGTTATTTATTTGTGCTAAAATCACCCGACGGTTGTTTGGATTCCTTCACGGCCTCAGGATACACCCATGCACCCACTCCCGTAGAGTATAAGATAGAAAATATTTGTCCAGAAAATCCCTTAAAAATTCAATCTTCTTGGGCGGGATCACTGCAATTCATGAACCTTAATATTCCACGTATTTCCTTCCTAAAACAATTCCCAAATCCCGATAATATCTGGGTCTCTAAACCCCATTTCCTAAGCACTGGGGTCTACCCAATTTTTATAAAAACCCAAAATGAATTCGGTTGTGTAGAATACGATTCCGTCTCCGTTGTTGTTCATCCATCACCCGTTGCAAAGTTTGGTTATGAAGAGCTGTCGTACAATCCGGAGGGGAGTCAACTTCAACTGCTCGATAGTTCCACCAATGCGGTAACTTGGCGATGGAACATCGCGAATCAAGAATTTCCGCAAATCCCAAATCCGCAAACCCTAATTCCGGCAAATGAAAATATAGGGATTCTATTGAGCGTCGAAAGTGAATTTGACTGTTTGGATTCAACGCAAAAATATATATTCATTGAGCATCCCATTCAGTTCAGTTTTCCAACAGCAATTACGGTTAACAAGGATGGCCTAAACGAATATTTCATGACCTCCGAAAGTGCTTGGATCAAAGAAATAGACGTTAAGATTTACAACCGTTGGGGTGAACTGGTATTCATGTCCAAAGACCCGAATTTTAAATGGAATTCGCCCTATCTAGAAGTTTTCACTTACCTCATTAAAATTAAAGACATTAACAATAAAAAACATTACCTTAAAGGAACTTGTCACGTTTTAAAATAATAATTTATGAAAAAAATATTACCCCTGCTGCTTTTATTTTTGGGCTTCCAAAACGTTAAAGCCAATCATATTGCCGGCTGCGAAATTACTTACGCCTATATGGGCAACCAAAAATATGTGATCTATATTGATATTCTCAGAGACTGCCGGGGTGCAGCAATAACCAACACAACTTTTACGTATTACCATCGATTTCAAAACAGCTCGGGGGGCGCTCAGCAATATGTACCCACAACGAAACCCAAATTGATTACTATTTCTGAAGTATCCAATATTTGTAAAGGGGGGATTCCTTTCTGCTCTAAAGTCAATACCTCCGGACAAGGTTTTGGTTTAGAAAAACACCGGTATACCGATACCATAGACTTGACTAATTCTACCATAACCGGACATATCAATGCCGGACGGTGTATTTTCACGCCTTATATTGTGGTTAATCAGGGGAGACCCAACCAGAGCACTTCCGAATCTATCTTTAATGCAGAACTCAGTCTTTGCCGATTATCTTCTCCCAAAATGGCCTACAACAATTCGGGCGATTATATTTCCAATCCCATAAATAAAATTCAATGCAACATAGGCAATTACATGAGCTACGGAGTCAATGATCCCGACCAAGATTCCATATCTTATGTATGGGTCAAAGCACGAACTACGGGCTACGGCACTTATTTGAATTATACCTCACCGCTTGCAGAGAATTACCCCATTACGTGTTATTGTGCGCCTCCATCTGCTACCAATATAAAATGCACACCCAAACCTGAAGAATTTATACCAAAAGGAATTTACCTGAATAAATGGACCGGCGATGTCATTTTAACTCCCACCAACTGCTCTGGGTTATTCCCTATGGTAGTTGAAGCCCGTCAATACAGGAAAGATTCACTCAATATTTACCGTTACATGGGTTGTACGAGAAGAGATTTAGATGTTTGGACCACCGATCTTACCACCAACAATTCCAGCGCTTATAATTTGCCGCCCACGGTTAGCTCCGAAAAAAGCAAACATATCTGTGCTAGGCGTTCCCTTTCCTTTAATTTTACCATTAAAGACAGCACATGGAGTGGTTACCAAAGCAATCCAGACACCCTTGAAATCAAGTGGTTGAACCTACCCAAAGGCGCCACGCTAACAGAAACCAAAAAGGCCGTAAATCATTATGAATACGCCTTCAGTTGGACGCCCACCGCTAAAGATGCGCGAGGCCATATTTACCCCATCCATGTACAAGTGAAAGACAATCGCTGCGCGGCACCCTTAATAACCAACCGAACCTTTTCTATTTTTGTCGACGGGGGATGCTGTGACACGTTTAACTTAAAAACCCTCAAACAAAGCGGAACCGGTTCGTACAAAATTGGTGATTCTGTAGCTATACAAACCGATACCCTCAAAGGATATTCTAACGTAAAGTTTAAATGGCAAGGGCAAAGTAATCATGTCGATTTTGGAAATGTACGCGAAACAAAAACCTATAAAGGGGTTAATACGGCTAAATTGGAAGTAGATAGCATTCAATTTTATCATGAGAAAATGAACTTCCGGTTATTGGCCTTCACCGACATTTGTGCCGATACCTCCAATGAAGTCACCCTGCAACTAGCCGATACCTGCTTCTTTGTTCAGATCGATACGGTTATTGTTCACGACTCTATATTTCATCATTTCTTCGACACTACGGTTATCACCAAATGGGATACAGGCTATATTCAGGTGTACGATACCCTTACCACAAAATATTATGACACCATTTGGGTGAAAGTGAATTATTACGATACCACCCGTGTTAATGTTTATGTTTATGATACCACGTTTATAACAGTTGAAGACACCCTGCATTTTAGCATTCCTTTATCTGGAAGTTCACCTTTGATCCTATCCAATATTGAAATTTATCCGAATCCAACCTCCGACAAACTCCAAATTAAGATTGGCAATTACCTAGATTTCCTGAGCTATGCAATAGAAGTCAGAGATGTTGGAGGGAAACTCTTTGAGTCGACTAACATTAATAATGCAATAATTACTTTTGACATACTCAAATGGAATGTGAGTTCAGGGATGTATTATTTACGCATCAAAGACCCTAAGAATAAGGTAATTGTTGTGAAGAAGATCGTGATTGATATACAGTAAGGTTTAATGAATGTTAAGCGATTGATTGACAAAATTTTCTACAACGCTTCCACTTCCACTAAACCCACCAACACCCAATCTGCTGCCTCCCAACCCAAAACTTCGCGACCTACCGCCGCGGCCATAACCACTACGCCCCCTTCCTCAGCCACCATCATCCGCGATTTCTCATCTAAAACAAATCTCGGGGATCAAAAGAGATAAGTTGTTGCCAACTTAATCCTTTTTCGTCCAATTGATATACTTTATACGGATTGAATTGCTTTTGAAACTTTGCCAAACCCGTAATTTTATCCGATGATATTTTTACTTCTAAACCTATTGTTTTCTCTTTGTATTGCAGCACAAAATCTACCTCAGCATTAGACTCGTTCCAATAAAATATTTTCAAGTCACTCCCTTTATGCGCGATCAAATGCGCGCCAATTGCCGACTCCACAAACTGTCCCCAAACCTTTTTATTCGCAGAAATTTCATCAAAACCCCTGCTCTCAAGAGAACTCAAAATAGCATTGTTCATAACCTGCCATTTAGGACTGCTACTGCGCTTTCGGGCCGCATCTACCGCATATTTCTGAAGTCCCAACAACATGCCAGCCTCTTCCAGCAAATCTAAATAATGTGCCAATGTAGTGGTATTTTTGGCCTCTTGCAATTGACCCATGATTTTGGTGTAGGACAAAATTTTTCCCGAATACAGGCTGCCTAATTCAAAAAGGCGACGCATCAATACGGGCTTTTCGATAGCATGCATCAACAATACATCCTTGGTGATTACCGTTTCGATCAAGGACTGAACCACATACGATTTCCACCGTTCTACATCCCCCTTTAAAGCCATGGCACCCGGATATGCTCCGAAATACACATATTCTTCTGGACTTATTTCAAACGCTTCCTTCAGTTCGGTATAGGTCCAATGTGTCATTTTCCATTGCTCAAATCTGCCTGCCAGAGACTCGGAAATACCGCGCTGCATGAGCCAATTCGAAGACCCCAATAAAATGAGTTGGACTTTAGGTCCGTTGGCAAAGGATTGTTCATCAAAAAGTCTTTTAATGACCCCACTCCAATTCGGCACTTTTTGAATTTCATCGATTGCAAGTATTACAGGTAAATCTTGCTGTTTTGAAGCCAAAATTGCCTGTTGATACTGATTCTCTAACCAGGAAGTATCCTGTGATATTCCATCTGCAACGACATATATTCCTTTCCAAAAGGACTCTTCAAATAATTGTTTTACCAGCGTAGTTTTACCTATTTGCCTTGGGCCTGAAATTACCTGAATCAAGCGATTCTCTGTTCGCAGGCGCTCCAATATAGCATAGTAAATCGGACGTTTAAATTCCATAATACAAATATATGCAGTAATTTACAAAATTACTCAATGGATTGAGTAATTTTACTCAATCCATTGAGTAAAATCTATTCACAGACCAATAACAAGTCCGAATCCTGCCAAACAGCGCTTCTCCTATTGGGTCGAAGCCCGAAGATCGTGATTAATATACCGTAAGATTTAATGGATAGCCGAGCGATCATTGACGGAATTTTCGTTCATAAACGAAATTTCCCGTCTTTTGAGTGATATTTTCTTTTATAAACGAAAATTATCTATTTTTGAATACTTTTTTCGACTATGAATGAAACGATTAAAAATCTCGCTAAGTACAATTTCTGGGATGGAAATGTCCTCCAACTCGGATTTATACGTACCACCTACCTAAACCGTATCCAAAATTTTACCCATAATAAACTCATAAAGGTAATTGTCGGACAAAGACGCACAGGTAAAAGTTATCTGCTCCGACAAATAGCTCAAACCCTAATAAATAATGGCGTAAACCCCAACCAAATCCTCTACATAAACAAAGAATATCTCGTCTTTGACTCCATTAACACCTATATCGACCTCGACAACCTAATCCGCCAATACCAAGAAAGCCTTAATCCTCAAGGTAAAATCTATTTACTCATTGATGAAATTCAAAACATTGAAGGCTGGGAAAAATTAGTTAACTCCTACGCCCAAGACTACACGGCCTCCTACGAAATATTCATCAGCGGATCCAACTCAACGATGCTATCGGGAGAATTAGCCACCGTGCTTTCTGGCCGGTATGTAAATTTTGAAATATTACCCTTTAGCTATCAGGAATATCTGGGTATCAAAGGACTAAACGCCAACAGCAGCACCTACGCGCAATTTATGCAAAGCGGTGGTTTGCCCGAATTATTCTTCCTGCCAAACGAAGAATCCCGCCAGCACTATGTATCGTCCGTAAAAGACACGGTTCTCTTGCGCGATATCATCCAAAAAAACACCATACGAGATCCCCAACTGCTAGAAGACGTATTTATTTACCTTATCAATAACGCGTCTAACCTGCTCTCCATTAATAATATCACCAACTACTTAAAAAGTAACGGCCGAAAAACCAGTTACGATACCATTTCCAGCTATATAGGATATATACAAGAAGCGTTTCTTATTCATAAAGCCGAACGCTACGATATCAAAGGAAAGGAAATAATTTCCGGTAATTCTAAATTTTATGCCAACGATTTGAGCTATAAAAATTATTTGTATAGCGGCTTCGGGTATGGCATCGGGTACCAGCTTGAAAATCTCATTTATCTAGCGCTGAGAAATGCCAATTTCGACATTTATGTGGGTCATCTACCTAAAAATGAAGTCGACTTTATTGCCAAACGACACCATCAAACCCTGTACGTGCAATGCAGCTACCTCCTACTCGATCCTGCAACCCTAACTCGTGAATATGCTGCATTAGAAGCAATTTCAGACAACTATACTAAAGTAATTGTCTCTATGGATGAGGTTTTATTACCATCAAAAAACGGAATCTTACATCTTCAGGCTTGGAATTTCGAAACGTTTTTAGAAACCATCCTCTAAACCCACCAAAACCCAATCTGATGCCTCCCAACCCGAAACTTCGCGACCTACCGCCGCTACCATAACCACTACGCCCCCTGCCTCCGCCACCATCATCCGCGATTTCTCATACGGGTTCCACTTTTCATTCGTGACCAAATCGCTCAGCTTCTGCGTGCCGCCGCCCTTCAATGGCATGCGATCTCCATTTTGAAATCCCCGCACCCTCAATAATTTTCCTGTATATTCCTTGGGAAGCCTTCCTAACACCGTTCCCTCTCCTTTCCAATCTTGCCCCCGGCACCATCGTAACCGATTTCCCCCAAAATCAAAACCCAATTCCCCGTCGCGCAAGATTCCCTCCCAATCCAGCACTTCTTTAACTTCCATAAAAAGATACCACAATCCGCCTCTGGAAGCCACCAAAACCCATCCTTGGGACGAAAAAAATCTCGCCCCCACCCGAACCTTATCTCCCTGACAATGCCGCCACGTATCGCGCGAAAATCCCAACTGCTGAAAGGCCTGCTTCCAAGCCAAGGGCAATTTCTGCAAATCGATATCCGAAAAACTCCAATAATTCAATCTCAAATAATCCATGCTCCAGACCTGCGCAAAAACATCCTGTTGCCGCTTCCATTCCTGATAAAAAAGCGCTGAAACTGCATTGAATTCTAGCATTTGACGTTCTGGAAACTCCAGTTTCGCAATAATTCCATTGCGCACCTTGTTGCGCACATAATCCATTCCGGCATTGCTAGAATCTTCGCGCCAGCTGCGGTCATTCTCAGCCAAAAAGCGCAAAATTTCAGAGGGCAAAACCTGCAACATCGGTCTGCGCAAAGTCCCATTTTCAGGGAGCATGCCTCGAAAGGCCGTATCCTTCTGATTCCTGCTTAGGTATATAAAAAAATGTTCCAGCTGATCGCCGGCATGATGGGCCACCGCCGTATAATCAAGGTTCTGGCGTGTTCGAATTCCCTCGAAAAAATCATAGCGCACCCTTCGCGCCCACATTTGCGTCGATTCGCCTTTAATTTGCGGAATTTCTGCCGCTTTCAATACATGAATTACAATGCCCTCGTCGTCACAAATTTTTCGAACAAATGCCTCATCGCCATCGCTTTCAGCACCCCGCAATCCGTAATTTATATGTGCCGCTTCAAACGCATAGCCCAAGGTCCGAAACGCCCAAAATAGCGCCACCGAATCGCGACCGCCACTCAGCGCCAACAACCCCCGCTGTCGATGTATGTTCCAAGCTCGACGAATGACTTCTGTTTTAATGGATTGTAACATGTAATTTGCGACTTATTTTTGCAGATATTCTCCTCTATGCACTACAAAGGTCTACAATTTTATTTTAGCACGTTGCTGCTTTTATTGTGGACCGGCACGGCCCAATCACAAGCCATTAATTTAAAGGCAAACCGCATGAAATCCTTAGACCTAGGGGATCATAAGGGTCAATTGCTTATTGGCAATGTGTTTTTTGAACAAAGCGGTTCGCGTATCTATTGCGATCGCGCCGAATACGATCCAAAATCCGAAAGTCTCTATGGCACCGGAAACGTAAAAATCATCAATCCCGATGGTGCAACCGTTACGGGAAGTCAGTTGTATTACGACAATCTCACGCACATTGCTAAAGTACAAGGTACCGTGGTACTTAAAGACGGTAGCCTTACCCTGAAAACGCCTTGGATACAATACCATACCCAAACCAAGATTGGTTGGTACGGGAGTGGCGGATTTATTCAGGATCAGAAAACCTACCTTAAAAGCCGTTCGGGTCGTTATGAGCCAAGCATTAAAAAATTATTTTTTAGGGGAAATGTGATCTTAGAAACCGACGATTACCTGATACAAACCGACACATTAAGTTACGAAACCGATACCAAAAAGGCTATTTTTACCGATTACACCCAAATTAATACCCTTGAAGAACAGATAATTTTAAACCAAGGTTATTATTTAACCGAACAAAAGCAGGGCTATTTTACAAATGGATTTACCTACCAATCCAAAAACAAACGCGTATTATGCGCCGATACTGCCTTTTTAGACAAGCAGAATGAGGCGGGCATAGCCCGTGGAAATGTATGGTTGTATGACTCTGCCGAAAATTGGATGTTATACGGTCAGAGAGGCGCCTACCGCAAATCGCTAAGTTATGCGGAAATGTTCGATCGCGCATTGGCTATAAATACCGATAAAGACAGTATTCGAATTTCAGCAGATTCTATTATCAGTGAAAAAATTCCCAAAACCGAATCGCAAATCACCCGTGCGATGGGTCACGTAAAATTGCTTCAAGGCAATACCCGAAGTACGGCTAATTCATTTATTTACAGAGAAAAAGATTCTACTATTTTACTCCGGGGGAAGCCCGTTATTTGGGACTCTGCAACCCGAATGTCCGGCGACTCCATCAATATTTACTTACGAAATAAGAAAATAAGATCGGGCGCCTTATTCCAAAATGCTTTAATCGTTAATAAAGAAAGTGACGCCTTTTTTAGTCAAATTCAAGGAGATTCGGTTTATTATTCCTTAGATAGTCAACAACATATCGAAGAAACATGGGTCTATCGAAACGGAAAAAGCATTTATTACATCAGCGAAGACAGTGCGGTAAATTCTGCATTTTGGGTATCGTGCAGCAATATGAAATTTAATTTCCTGGACAATAAAATCAATAGGGTGCATTTCTATGAAAAGCCCCGAGGCACGCTTTATCCTATTGATCAAATCCCTGAGGAAAAGAAAAATCTCGATCGCTTTGTTTGGGATATTGAAAAGAAGCCTGTAAAATCTGATTTCAAACCCACTTTTATTCCAAAAGTGCAACCCATGCGGTATGTCAAAGCGAGCTCCATAAAGCCCCAAGGAAAATCCTTGTTTTGGTTCCTTAAAAAATGAACATGCGGCGATTTACACAAAAAATATCTCTGCTCATTTTTGCCTTTTTTACATGGGGCGAATTAGGCGCACAAGAATTATTAGGACTTGTAATGGATCACGAAAACGCCCCATTAGCCCAAGTCCAAATTTTTGACAAAACGGGTCGCAAGTATGGAGAATCAGGTGTTGATGGGTATTTTCGGCTCGAACTCCGGCCTGGTGCATATCAGCTGGTATTCAATCACCCCGATTATGAAAGCTACGAACTCGCTTATATTTCTCAAGATCGAAAAAAAGACACGCTAAGTATTGTATTACAACGTAATACAAAAAGTATTGGAACGGTAGAAATCAAAACAAAATGGACCGATCCGGGTCCAAATATGATGCGAAAGGCCATTGCTCGTAGGAATTATTGGGCAAGTCGCATCCCTTCGCAAAGTGCATCCGTATATATAAAAGCCTTTGAAAATATACAAGGAGGCAAAGTACTTCGGGTAAATGACCCAACAGATAAAGAAGCAATTCAACCTCAAATTCAAGCCAATATGGCTGAAATTCGGTTGCGGCGTGATTGGTTTCCCCCGAATAAAATAAAAGAATCCAGACAGGGCGTTTCGATCCGTGGCGATAAAAGCAGTTTGTTTTATTTGAGCACAATCGAAGGCGATTTTAATATTTATCAAAACTTGATGTCATTGCCTGGGCTCGCACCCTTACCTATCGTTTCTCCTTTATCTAATTCGGCTATTTTGGCCTACCGCTTCCGATTTGTTGAAAGTTATAACGATACCATACACGGTCGTATTTTAAAGATAAAATTTCAAGGTCGGCAAGTCAGTAATGCAACGTTTTCTGGAGAAATTCACCTGGTCGATTCTGCCTTTTATGTTTCTAAAATTCTGTTGGAAGTTCCCGAACACTTAATGGCGGAATACGATAGAATGGCTTTGTATATGAATTATCGTTTGACCTCAGATAGTTTCATATTAATTGATTCACAGCGATTTGAATACAGGTACCGCGCCGGCAGAACCCAATATCTCGGTACCACAGAAGTACATTACGACAGCATTGAAATCGAGCCCAATTTCCCAAAAAATCATTTTGGCTTAGAAATCAGTCGCACGGAACAAGAAGCCTACGATCGCGATTCTGCCTACTGGGAACAAACCCGTAAAACCCCATTGCGAGAAATCGAGAAAAATTTCATCACGCAAGAAGATAGCATCAAAAGAATTATAACGTCGGATCAATATTTAGATAGTATCGAAGCAAAGATAAACAAGGTTACCTTTAAGTCCTTGGTACTTGAGGGTCAAGAATTTCAAAACCGCAAAAAAGGAATTGATATGGCTTTTCAGCCTTTATGGCTGATGTACCAACCTTGGTGGCCTGGAGGAAATCGCATTTTGCTTTCCAACCGAATTCAGAAAACGTTTGAAAGCAAACGCAGCATTCAATTAATTCCCAATTTATCTTATGGGTTAAACAACAACGATTTGCGCGGAAGTGTAATTTTCAATACCCTTTACAATCCCTACAAACGCAAACGCATTTTTATTCAAGCCGGTCGCGATTTTGGACTTATAAATCCCTTCGCCGCCTACATTGATTTGTTTCGCAGAGATAATTTCTATCAACACACCCATCTCAGTATTTACCATAGGCAAGAAATTACCAACGGGTTATTTTTGCGAATAAGGGGAGAAATTAGCGATAGGCAGGATATTTCCGGTTTGAATTTTGACCCAAGAGGAGATAGTCTATTTGAAAATAATGTTGCCGCCGTGTTTCAATCTCACCAGGCTTTTTTTGGAAGCGTGCTGCTGTCTTATACCCCATTCCAACGGTATATTTCAGAGCCCCGACAAAAGATTATTTTGGGATCTGCATGGCCCACTTTTTCGGTAGAATTTAAAAAGGCTTTGCCTGGGATTTTTGGCAGCAGCATCGATTATGATTACTTGGAGTATCGCATCGAACATGCCTTTCCTTGGGGCACGGCAGGCAATAGTGAATTAAGGGGTACTTCGGGGAGTTTCTTAAGCAGGCGCAACATCAATATCATCGATTACCGGTATCAACGCCGTGGCGATAACTTTTTATTTACGCCTCCCATGTATGCGTTTCAAACCTTAGATTCTACGTTCATTACCTTCAAACGTTTTTATGAAGTGCATTACCGACATCATTTTAATGGTGCGCTCCTGAATAAAGTACCCCTCATGAAACATTTGCATTTTTACGAGTCCGTTGGTGCCAACCTACTTATTGCCCCCGAAAGAAATAATCTATTTTTTTATGAAGTATACGGCGGGGTCGATAAACTGATAAAAATATGGCGAGAACGCTTTAAGATCGGTATATATTATTGTGTGGGTTATGCCAATAATTTTGAGGCACCCCGTAGTTTCTTCAAAATCAACTTTGAGTTTTATAACCGCGCCGAAAACAAGTGGTAACCCCCTTTTACTTGAATCCTGTTATTTAGCCTCAACGGGATTCTATTCTACTAGAGTACAATAAAGTCAGTTTTTCTTTTGCTATAAACACAAATTTTATCCCTGATTTCAAGTAATTTTGGTGTTTAATACAAATCATTTATGAAAATACGTAACACATACGTTGCTTTTTGGAGCATTGTAGGTCTTGGCTTAATGAGCTTCTTCAGTGCTTGTGAAGAAATCAATCTCGATGATCAAGTTTTAGATCGGGGCATTTATTCGGGTCCGGTGAACTATAAGATATATGTGTACTTAAAAGATTCCAGTGTGCCAGACTTTCGAATGCGTACTTTGGACAATCAACTCCCTTTGAAAGAGGACAAAAAAGGCTTGTTCATTGAATACGGCACGGAGCGGTATCATTTCGATAATGAAAACATTATCAACATTACCACCAACACCGGTTACATCAAATACTTGAGAACCAATAATGAAATCAATGTAGATTATCGAGATGAGGTAGTGTATGCAGATTCTACCGTTATTTCGAACGGATCCGGAACGCTGAAAAAACAGTAATTCGTAATTGCACTTATTTGACCCACTAATTCAGGTCATACCAATACCATTTTTCTATTTCATCATGAATTAGAATTTGGGAATTTTCAATTAATTGACTTACTTACGTTTTGCTTATGATGAAACGTGTACTACTTTTTATGTTTTTGGGCAGCCTGAGTCTGTTGAAAGGACAATTTTATGATGCTGGGTACCGCATCGTCGATGATTTACACAAGCCTTTAGAAAAGGGGCTGGTTCAAAAAAGGAGCAGCAGTAATCCCACCGCTTGTAGCGGGGATACCAGTACGTTCCCCAGTTATGGAAGTACCGGTTACAGCACCGTAACGGTTCGCAAAGGAAGCGCGCTGGGACAGTTTTTTGATGCTCCACAAGACATGACCATTTCAGGGTTTCGATTCTTTGCGTTGGCAGTAACGCCTACACCCGCACGAAATATCAAAATAAAACTGGTTTGCAAACTCTATAAAGCCGGTTTGGATTCCTTGCCATCAGGAGTTCCCATTGCCACAGATACGGTTGAAGTAGATACTGTGCAAGGAGCCAATATTCCCCTGACTCGAATTACCCGCGATGCGTATTTCGGCAGAGACGTTCCCATTAATTTCCCTTACATCATCACCGTGGAAAGCGATAGTACCGATGTATCCGCTGGTGTTGTGAGCAATTCATGGGCGAATGGAGATGGCAAATTCCGAAATCTCTGCGTGGGATCGGTGAGCGGCATTTGGTACCGCTGCCTGAACTTAAATATTGCCGGAACAACCTTTAACAGTCACATGCAAATGTATCCCTTTGTGAAATACAGCATAGGCACCGATTTTGACATTAAACAAAACTGTTATCCCAATTTGGATACCTTATATTTTCCCAACCACAGTCCTAAAAACATCATTTCCAGTATATATTACAACCGCTATGTCTATTCGAATATTGAGCGCTTCTGCCACCGTTGGAATTTCGATTATCGCTTATACACGAATGCCATAGATGGTGCCTATAAACCGCAAACCAAAAGTAATCTGCGTATTGAACTCATCACTACGATGTATCCATATACAGGCGCTTTTTGCCGCGATACCTCAGTAAAGACCATTTATTTCAATCCTTCACGACCTACCACTCTTGAAGAACCTAAAGCCTGTCGTGGCGACGATGCCAAAATAGATATCATCACCGATGTCAATGCAGAAATTCTCTGGTACCACACTCCCAACGATACCGGCGCCTTTTTTAAAGGAAAAACCCTTGAGATTAAAAATGCCCAAAAAAACGACACCTTTTATGT
>JAULUW010000223.1:0-2734 GCA_032111345.1 Bacteroidia bacterium | reverse complement strand
ATAACCACCCCTCACCCCCCCCAACTTTTGTCTAAGAATCCCCTCCCATTCATTGCGATAAAGGTCACAGATAAATGTTGTAACTTTGCAGCATGGCATTAGAATTTACAAGCAGCAATTTCCAAAACGATGTTTTGGGTTCTGATAAACCCGTATTGGTTGATTTTTGGGCAGAATGGTGCGGACCTTGCCGCATGATTGGTCCTATCGTTGAAGAAATCCACACCGAATACGAAGGAAAAGCCCTAATCGGCAAATTAAACGTAGACGAAAACCCCGATATCGCCATGAACTATGGCGTTCGCAGCATCCCTACCCTTTTGGTTTTTAAAGGCGGTGAAGTCGTAGATAAAATTGTTGGTGCCGTGGCAAAACCGGTAATTACTTCTAAAATCGAAGCGCAATTATAAAAATCTTAGCCCTATCTTTAAGGCCGCTTTACGCGGCCTTTTTTTTAGCCCTTTTTTTAGCCCTTCATGAAACTACACGAAGTAATCAACTACTCCAACCTGTCGTTTTTGGCCCAAAAAGCCATGGAAGGTTTTATTACCGGTATCCATAACAGCCCCCTGCGCGGTTTCTCGGTGGAATTTGCCGAACACCGACCCTATAATCCCGGAGAAAATATCCGCAACCTCGATTGGAAACTGCTCGCTAAAACCGAAAAGAAATACATCAAACAGTTCATCGAAGAAACCAATCTCAGAGCGCATTTCTGGATCGATGTTTCTGCCAGTATGCGCTTCCCCGAAAAACAAGAACACAAGCTCAAATTTGCCCTGCTCGCCGCCAGTGGAATGGGCCATCTGCTGCATAAACAACGCGATGCCTTCCGCTTTACCCTCTATTCCGATACACAGATTCATTGGGAATCGGACCTAAAGTCCACCCGCTCGCACTTGCAGCATTGCATAAGCGAATTCACCCCCTATTGGGAAGGCCAAACGCCCCCAGCAACCGCTGCCGCCTTCGATTTTTCCATGCTCTTGAAAGGCGTAAAAAAACGGAATATGGTGGTAATTTTAAGCGATTTCTTGTTCGATCCGAATACCCAAAATGAAGCGGCCTTCTGGGAAACCCTCTCCTATCTGCACTTCCTGAAATGCGAAGTCATGCTCTTGCATATCAGCGAACATCCCCAAGAACGCCTGTTGGAACTCGGTGATCAACCCATAAAATTCGTAGATCTGGAAAACGGAACGCAATTGAAATTGCACCCTTCCGAATACATGCAAGCCTACCAAGAAGCCGAAGCCCTGCGCATTCAATCCCTCAAAGAGAAAAGTGCCGGACTTGGCATTCGGTATTACGATTGCGACGTGTCCCAAGATTTGGAACAGGTTCTGCACCATTTTTATGTCGAAAGACAGCGCCTGCGTTAACGGTCGCGCTCAAATTTCAAACGCTGGGCATTGATTTCCCCAATCGTTCCATTTTCGTAACTCAAGGTTCCGTTCACCCACACTTTATCGATGGCATGCGAAAATTGCATCCCCTCCAAGGGCGACCAATTGCATTTGTACAACAAAGATTCCTTGCTCACCGAAGTTCCTGCGTTCGGATTCACCAGCACCAAATCCGCAAAATAACCTTCCCGAATAAAGCCACGATCGATCATTTTATACGCGATGGCCACATTATGCGCCATTTTCTCCACGATTTTCTCGAGGGAAATTTTCCCTTCCTGGTGTTTTTCCAACATCAAGAGCAGGGGGTGTTGTACCAGGGGCAATCCGGCATGACAATCGAGGTAGTTGGAAGCGAATTTCTCTTCGATGGTATGCGGGGCATGGTCGGTGGCAATTACGTCCAAACGATCGTCGAGCAAGGCCGCCCAAAGGGCGTCTTGATCGGCTTGGGACTTAATGGCAGGATTGCATTTTATTTGGTTTTGCAAACGGGCATAATCGGCTTGGGTATAATGCAAGTGGTGCACGCACACTTCCGAGGTAATTCTTTTTTGGGATAAGGGAATGTCGTTGCGGAACAAATGCGTTTCAACTTCGGAGGTAATATGCAAAATATGCAAGCGCGAATGGTATTTGCGCGCCAGTTCTACCGCCAAGGAAGAGCTTAGGTAACAGGCGGTGGCATCTCGGATAACGGGGTGTTGTTCTGGGGGAATTCCCAAGGGAAATTTATTTTTAGCGTCTTCTAAACGGGCCTTTACACGGGTTTCGCACTCGCAATGTGTGGCAATAAGGGTGGGAACATCTCTAAAGATGGCCTCTAAAACAGGCGCATCGTCTACGAGCATGTTGCCGGTACTGCTTCCCATAAAAATTTTAACGCCGCAAACATTTTCGGTATCGATTTGCTTGAGGACATCGAGGTTTTGATTGGTTCCCCCTAAATAAAAGGAATAGTTAACGGCTGATTTTTGGGCGCCAATGGCATATTTGGCTTCTAATTTTTCAAAATCGGTGGTTTGGGGAACCACATTGGGCATTTCCATATAGGAAGTGACGCCACCGGCGAGGGCAGCGCGGCTCTCGGTATAGATTTCGGCTTTATGCGTAAGTCCGGGTTCCCTGAAATGCACTTGATCGTCGATAACGCCAGGGAGCAAGTAATAGCCTTGGGCATCGATTTCATGAACCGCTTCCTGGGTTTGAATATGGGCATCTATGCGTTCGATTCTATCGCCCGATATTAAGAGGTCGGCGGCAATGATTTGGCCTTCATTTACAATGCGGGCGTTTCGGATGAGTGTTTTTTTCATGGGAGTTTGGGG
>JAULUW010000222.1:0-15808 GCA_032111345.1 Bacteroidia bacterium | reverse complement strand
GAACCAGAAGTTTTGCAAAAATTAACGCAATTTACATGGCTTCGAACCGTAAATCCCAGACAGCTTAGCGGACACCTGCAAGGCCGGTTCTTGGCCCAATTGGTGCAGATATTTCAACCTAAAAAAATTCTTGAAATTGGGACCTTTACCGGTTATGCCACCTATTGCTTAGCCGAAAATGCCCCAAACGATGCCGAAATAATTTCCATCGAAGCCGATGCAGAAATCGCCCACAAATGTCAGCAATTTTGGAAGGATTATCCCCTAGGAAATCGGGTAAATTGGAAAGTTGGACCTGCCACCACTTTCTTGTCGCAGCTCTCGAATATAGATCTCATTTTTATCGATGCTGATAAACACAATTACAAAACCTATTTCGACATGTGCCTTCCCCTCTTGAATCCAAATGGCGTTATGATTTTTGATAATACGCTCTGGAGCGGGAAAGTAGTAACGGGAAGCAAGGATCGCGACACCCAGAATATGCACCAATTCAATGAATATGTAAATAATCACTCTGGAGTGAACGTTACCTTATTGCCAATAAGAGATGGACTCACATGGGTAAGTCCTAAAAATTAACAATCTCGCATTTTATCCAATAAGTCACTCAACAACAACGCTTCTTCTTCGCTTAAACCGTATTTTTGAGATTGCACGGCATCCATCAACGGATCTATTTTCTCCAAAATTTCCAAGCCCTTATCGTTAATCCGAATATTCATTTTCCGCTTATTGGTGTCGTTAACGCATCGGTCTATATAGCCCCTTTCAAGCAAGCGATCGCACAGCCGGGTTAAGTCCGGATTTTTGTCAATCATAACTCGTTTTATCTCATTCGGATTCATCGCTTCAGGATACCCACCGCGTAAAATGCGGAGAACGTTATATTGCTGCGCGGTAAGTTGATAATCTTTAAATACCCCTTTAAAGCGATCAGATAGCCATGCATTGGAAAACATCACATTTACCATGGCTTTGTGCAAATTGGATCGAAATTTGCTTTGATTGAGTTCTTCTTCGATTTTCAAAATAATTAATTTTATCCTTTAGAACGCATTTACTGCTATCGTTTTGAAAGGCATTGCAACTTTGCGTACCTTTAAAAAGCAAAAATAAACCTAAATTTGTGTCTTTCTATGATATTCCAATATTCACGCAGTTTTGCTCACCAACTCGACGAACAAGATGCCCTTAAAGATTACCGCCAGTGGTTTCATTTCCCAAGCCACGTTTCGGGGGAAGATGTATTGTATTTTTGTGGCAATTCTTTAGGTTTACAACCCAGAACGGCCAAACAAGCCCTGGATGCAGAACTCGAAGATTGGGCTAAATTTGGCGTTGAAGGCCATTTTCACGGAAAAAAACCCTGGTTTCATTATCATAAATTCTTGACCGAACACAGTGCCGAAGTAGTTGGGGCCAAACCCCATGAAGTGGTTGTCATGAATCAACTTACTGTGAATTTACATTTGTTAATGGTGTCTTTTTATCGACCCAGCAAACAAAAATATAAAATTATCATGGAGGCGGGTGCATTTCCTTCCGATATGTACGCCATTGAAAGTCAAGTAAAATTTCATGGTTTTAATTACGACGATGCCGTTATAGAATTAAAACCTCGAGAAGGCGAATATACCCTGCGAACCACGGATATTTTAGATACGATAGAGGCACATAAAGACCATTTAGCTTTGGTGTTTTTTAGCGGAGTGCAATACTATACCGGTCAATTATTCAACATTCCAGAAATCACCAAAAAAGCACACAGCGTTGGAGCAATGGCAGGTTTTGATTTGGCGCATGCTGCCGGAAACGTGCGTTTGCTTCTTCATGAATGGAACGTTGATTTTGCGGCATGGTGTTCCTATAAATACCTAAACTCTGGACCCGGCAATGTTTCGGGTATTTTCATCCATGAAAAACACGGCCTGGATCCAGAAACACCCCGTTTTGCAGGTTGGTGGGGACATAAAGAAGAACAACGTTTTCTTATGAAACGAGGGTTTGTCCCTGAGCCAGGTGCCGCAGGTTGGCAAATGTCAAATGCCCCTGTTTTTGGAATGGCCGTTCACGCCGCCTCTCTTGAAATTTTTCATAAAGCGGGTATAATCGCACTTCGTGAAAAATCTAAAAAACTTACGGCTTACTTAGAGTTCGTGCTCAACTATGTACAAAATCACCACGATCATATCGGCTTTACCATAATTACACCGAGTAATCCTGAAGAACGTGGAGCCCAATTGTCGATTTTAGTGAAGGAAAACGGCAAAGCCCTATTCGACCATATTACCTCCAAAGGGGTCATTGCCGATTGGCGTGAACCCAATGTTATTCGATTGGCTCCCACTCCTTTATACAATCGCTTTGAAGATATTTTCTCCTTAGGGGAAATCCTTAAATCGTTTCAATTATAACGTCTATCAATTATTTAATATCTCCTGTCGCATCCAAGACGTGCATTTCATATTATTATCCTAATTTTGCCCACCTTCGCATAAAGAAGATTTTGATTTAACGAATGAATCCAACTCCTAAAAACCCTAACGAGAAAAAGCCCGGCGGTTTCAAACCCGGAAATGGCTTTAAATTCAACCATTATTGGATATACGGCATTTTGTTCATCGTGTTTTTGGCACTGAACTTTCTACCGAGATCTGCAGGTCAAAGTACCCATTGGAATGAGGTGCGCGAAATGATTATTAAAGGCGACGTTAAAGAGCTTAAAATGATCAACGATCGCTACTTGGAAGTATATCTTACCAACGACGCGGCAGATACTAAAGAATATTCTAAAAACAAACGCAAACAAGATATGTTCGGTCAAACCGAACCTAACTTCAGTTTTGAGATTGAAAAGGGATACTTCAACACCGAAATTCAAGACCTTAAAAAAGTAATTGAAAATCCAAACAAACTGGTCATTAAATACGAAAGTCACAGCGATATTTTCGGACAGTTATTCCAATGGATTTTCTTTATTGCCATTTTCCTGATTTTTTGGAATCTCATGTTCAAACGCATGGGAGGCGGTGGAGGATCCTCTGGAGGTCCCAACATCTTTTCAATTGGACGGGCACGGGCACAGGTCTTTGATAAAGACACCAAAGTAAACATCTCTTTCAAAGATGTTGCCGGATTGGAAGAGGCGAAAGAAGAGGTTATGGAAATCGTAGATTTCCTAAAAAACCCAAAGAAATACACCAATTTAGGGGGTAAAATCCCAAAAGGCGCCCTGTTGGTAGGCCCTCCAGGAACAGGTAAAACCCTTTTGGCAAAAGCCGTTGCAGGCGAAGCCGGTGTACCTTTCTTCTCATTATCGGGTTCTGATTTTGTGGAGATGTTCGTGGGTGTTGGAGCCAGTCGCGTAAGAGATTTATTCAAACAAGCCAAAGAGAAAGCTCCCGCAATTATCTTTATCGATGAAATTGATGCCATTGGACGTGCAAGAGGGAAAAACCTAGTTCAAAGCTCTAACGACGAGCGTGAAAACACCTTGAACCAATTGCTCGCAGAAATGGATGGCTTTGGAACAGATAGCGGAGTTATCATCCTCGCAGCTACCAACCGAGCAGATATTTTAGACAGTGCCTTAATGCGTGCTGGCCGTTTCGACCGTCAAATTAGCGTAGACCGCCCAGATATTGTAGGTCGCGAACAAATTTTTGGTGTACACTTAAGACCTCTGACCAAATTAGGTACCGATGTCGATGCACATAAATTAGCCCTTCAAACCCCCGGTTTTGCAGGTGCAGAAATTGCCAATGTGTGTAACGAGGCCGCTTTAATTGCCGCAAGAAGAAATAAAGAATTGGTCGAGATGGCCGATTTTCAAGATGCCATTGACCGCGTAATCGGTGGTCTCGAAAAGAAAAACAAAATCATTTCCCCCGAAGAAAAGAAAATCGTTGCATACCATGAAGCAGGCCATGCAGTAGCCGGTTGGTTCCTTGAATTTGCAGATCCCTTGCTCAAGGTCTCGATTGTACCCCGTGGAGTTGCAGCTCTGGGATATGCTCAATACCTTCCCAAGGAACAATATTTATATAGAACCGAGCAATTGCTGGATAGCATGTGCATGACACTTGGGGGTCGCGCTGCGGAACAAATTTTCTTCGATAAAGTTTCTACAGGTGCTCAAAACGATCTTGAACGCATTACAAAATTGGCTTACGGAATGATTACTCACTACGGTATGAGTAAAAAAGTAGGTCAAGTGAGTTTCAATGATCCAACAGGAGAATATGGATACCAAAGGCCTTATTCTGAAAAAACAGCAGAATTGATCGATGAAGAGGTGCGCAGCATGATTGATGAGGCCTATCAAAGAACCCTGGATTTATTAACCGAAAAGAAAAAAGAGGTTGAGGCCATTGCCCTTGAATTATTAACCAAGGAAATTATCTTTAAATCAGATATCGAACGCATTATTGGCGCCAGACCCTATCTAGAAGATGAAGTGTCACAACAAGTTTCAGAAATGAATCAAAACAGGGCAAAGATCGGATCTAACGAAACCATCGAAGCACCTGAAAAGACGGCTGAAGCAACCAACACTAACGAAGAGGTTAATTCCGAGCCTACTACAGAAACTCCGGTTACACCTACCGATGAAAATTCATCTGTTAGCGATGCCGACTTTGATAACACCCAACCCGATAAATAGGGCGGGGTCTTAACTAAATTTCAAGTATATAGCGTAAGGGCCGTCAGCAATGACGGCCCTTACGCATTTAGATATAGTGACCTATATTTTGTCGCTTAATAATGGGGCATGTATACGCTATACATCTCCCCTTAATTCTTCCCAAAAATTGGTTTTGATACCTAAATCCATTTTTTCGTATTCGTCGAAAATTAAGGTTTGAATATTCCTTGGAAACACCCACGCCATGAATTCAGGAGGGAAAGCAGACTATGCCCCTAATACTCGAAATGCCTATGCATGTAATTCTTGCAATTGAATCAAACTGTAATAAAGCTTCTTATTCGCAATTAATTCCTGATGGGTGCCTATTTCTACAATTTCACCGCGATCCAATACCACAATTTTATCAGCATGCATAACCGTACTCAAGCGATGAGCAATGATAATGCTCGTACGATTCGCCATGAGCGTTTCTAAGGCCTTTTGTACGGCTTTCTCGCTCTGACTATCGAGCGCTGACGTAGCCTCGTCCAGGATCAAAATTTGAGGGTCTTTAAGTAAAGCCCGCGCAATCGATAAACGCTGTTTTTGTCCGCCCGACAACTTTCCACCACGTTCGCCAATAACCGTATCGTAACCCTTCTCCTGAGCCAAAATAAAATCATGCGCAAACGCAGCCTGTGCCGCTTCCTCAATTTGAGCTTGTAGCAATTCGGGTCTACCTAAACCAATATTATTCTTGATACTGTCGTTGAATAAAATGCTCTCTTGACTTACTATACCAATTAACTGTCGCAAATCTTCTTGATTAAACTCGCGTATATCAACACCATCTAAGGTTATTCCACCCTTACTCACATCATAAAAACGGGCAACCAAATCGGTTAGTGTGGTTTTCCCCGCTCCAGACGGACCTACCAACGCAATTGTTTCCCCCTTTTTGATTTCCAGATTTATATTTCTCAAAACAGAATGCCCATCTAAATAGGAAAATCCCACATTTTCAAACTTCAAACTATGTTGGAAAACGGCTTCCTTGGCAACTGTTGGATCGGCCACAACCACTGGCGCCGTTACCAATTCTTGAATCCGCTCCAAACTTGCCATCCCTTTTTGTGCCGCATACAAAGCATTAGAAAAGGCCTTAAACGGAGGAATCAACTGGCTAAAAATGGCAAAATATCCCAAAAAAAACTCAGGATCTAACTCTTTACGGAAAACCATCCCACCACCCAACCATAATAATAAGGCCGAGACCGAAATACCCACTGTTTCACTCACTGGGGAAGATAAATCGTAACGGCGCTGCACGGAAATATTATTTCGGGTATACTCTTGATCTTGATCGCTATACCGTTTAAAAAAGAACTTCGACGCATTAAACGCTTTGATGATGCGAATACCCCCCAAGGTTTCTTCAAAAGAACTCATAACCTGTCCTAATAAGGCCTGATTTTTAGTGCTCTTTTTTCTTAATGACCTGCCAATTACACCAATAATTAGGGCTGTAATGGGTAAAAACAATAAGATATATAAGGTTAGCTTGGCAGATAATACCACCAAGGCAATCATGAAGATTAAAATATTCAAGGGTTGGAAATACAATGCTTCAAGAGAAACCATCAATGCAAATTCAATTTCCTTAATGTCGTTACTCATTCTCGAAATCAAATCTCCTTTGCGTTCATTGTTGAAGAAAGCGATGGGTAAATCCAGGCACTTTTGATAAATATCCAAGCGCATGGTTCGAATACTTCTGTTGCGTATTAATACCATGAAATTCATGGCCAAGAAACGCGATGCGTTTTTCAAAACCGTTACAATTACCAAACCTATACTCAAATAGGCTAAGGCTTGGAAAGGCTCTCCAGCGGCCAATTGCCGGAACCATTCAATAAAGCTTCCATAAAATGAAGCAAACCACTCTCCCACCCCTTGAGATCCATTTCCCATAGCAGGGGCCTCTTCTGTTTTACCGAATAAAATCTTCAACACGGGCATGATCAACAGAAGAGATATCAAATTAAAAACGATATAGAAAAAGTTAAATATAAAATTTGCTCCAATCAAAGATTTATGATCGGCAGCATAACGGAGAAACTTTAAAACGGCTTTCAAGACTTGACAAATTTACGCAATAAGAACAGATAAAACGGAAAGAGGCGGCCAAGGCCGCCTCTTTCATTCATTATATAGGATTTAACCTTATTTAATAAGTACTTTTTCAGTAAATACCTCACCGGATTCGGTGCGTACTTCTATGAAATACATTCCAACATTTGCCTTTAAATCAACTGGAATAGAGATACCTTCTAGTTGAGGATTCAAATTCTCCCAAATTAGCGAACCCTGTAGATTGCGAATCTGAATCTCACGGATTTGCGCTTTTATATCGCGAATATAAAACACCCCAGAATTTGGGTTCGGGTATAATTGAATCGAAGCATCGGCGAAGTTTTTCACGCGGCTCGGCTCATTGTCTAATATGGTAACGTTCAATACAGAATCAATACCTAGACTTCCAGGACCTACCACATTGCGCAAAGCAAAAATTAGTGTTTTAGTACCATCACCATCCAAATCATCAGAAATATTTGCCTTAACCACAAAGAAATTCTGATTCTTGATTACGTTAACGGTGCGGGTGGTATAGTTAAAATCCGTTGGAGAAACTGCGGTTCCACCAATATGAACTACATCTACTTTGAAATTTTCATCTGTTGGAGCAACGCGTAAGTTCATAACTAAAGAATCTGCCAATTCCGTGATTTCTGCGGTGGTCGATTCAAATCGAATTACCGGTAAAGTAGCAGGACCGAAATCATTAAGATTGCGCGGTGCAAGGAAATATTTCTCTTTGTACGGTGCTTTGTTATCATATTGAACCCCTATTCCTTTGATATTCAAATATCCTTGAGGAGTTGGAGTACCGTCAATATCAGATTCCGCATCTATATATAAGGTATCGATTCGGCCTGTTGAGCCTTCAATACGTACATAAGCCCATGCATTGGCATTCAATGGAGACTCAGGCCATTCTGTAGGATCCACCAATTTTACTCTTTGCATTTCTACTAAATCCGATTCAGCCCCTTCATTGATCGCAGTAACCAATCGCGCATTTTTTAAGGACATTCCAGACAACCGACGAATAACAGTATCTAAATCTAAAATTTGTGCAGTTCCTTGAAACTGACCAATGGTACCTTGAATCATAACAGAATCCCCTTCCTTTACATTATAGCCGAAGCTTGATGACGCCGAAAACACGCCAATTCCTCCGGTATAATCACGCAAGGTAAATCCAAGGCCCGAGCTACGGGTATTGGTTCCATAAACCACCCCTTGGATGCGGCAACGAACACCCAGCGAATCCACCTGACCATCGGCTTTGGTTTGTTTGTTTATCTTAGCGATAGTATAAATAGGTAAATCGTTATCTAAAATGGCAATTCTAAACGTATCGGGTTTTGAGATGATGGTATTAGAAACATTAATCAATCCGAACTTCGCATACTCTGTGCCTTCATATTCGTCGTCTTCTTTAATTGGGATATTAAACACCAAAGTATCTGGACTGTTGCCATCGATACTTCTAATTTGAGATACAGGATTGAAGGTTAAATCTGTTCCCGCTTTGGCCGAGCTTTCAGCAGTTAAATAACGCAATGCAAAATCCGCACCGGCATCCTTTTTCTCAACAACAAGAATTTTAACTGCAACCGTTCCGACAGATTCTGAAACCGATATTGAAGGTCTTACCATGCGAATGGTAGAAGGTCCATCATTATCACGAACTATGACCAAACACGTACTGTCCTTTATAGTACCAAGGCCATTTTTCTTGCGAAGCACAACCACAACACTATCGTCTCTATCATAAGCCAAATCATCACCGATATAAGCCGTTAATTTCACGGAGTCTCTTCCTGAGGTTTTTCCTACGAAAAAGGTGGTATCTCGGATATTTACTTTTCCGAGTGCAAATTCTTGAGGAATTCGGGTACTATCGGAATTGCTTTTTATAAGCAAAACTAGTTCAACGGGTTCTTTAACGGCGCGATCTGTTTTCACCTCAATACTCAAGGTACCGGCATTTTCATTCACTTTCAATTGCGAACTGGAAATGGAAATTCCCAACTGATCATCATCTACAAGAACCAACTCATGCGATTTATTGCTTCCTAATATCGCATTAGAAGGATTGCTAACCAAGAAAAAGATGTTTTCAGAACCTTCCGCAATTTCATCTTGTAAAATATTCACTCTTACCGTATCCGTAGCATCAGCACCCGCAGCAAAGGTGATTGTTTTGCTGAAATTCTGAGTATAGTCAGATTTATCGGTTGCACTACCACCTGTAATAGCTACATCAACAGATTGAGGATCTTCATTGCTATATTTTCTTTGTATTACCACATAACCAACCGCCTCTTTTTCACTAAAATAACCAGCGGTAGTTTCAAAAGAAATTTCAGGTGCGACTAATGGTGCATTGGATTTGCTGATAACGATTGCACTTGTGCCCTTACTTGGAGAACGTGTGTCTGTGCTACTTCCCCAAACACCATCGCTGTCTTTTTGGTTATACTGTAAAAGTCCAGCAGCAGACCATCTGATAATTGAGCGAACGCCATCCTTCCCATCATTCGGGATAATAGTACCCCACATTTTAGACTTTTTAAATACATTATTATCGTAAAAACTAGCCAAATTGGCAAGGGTCGCTCCGGAATATTTTCCACTTTCGATGGTAGTAACCGACAACGGTCTTCCTACCGCATCCTTATTATCGTAAAGGGATATATAATGGGTTTCGTTTGCAAAAGATTCCCCATAAATAGCAGTTCCCTCATTGGATCCGGAACCCGTTCCAAAGGAAATCACGGTCATTGAATCCATTGCGTAATGATAACTTGTATCGCTATTGGCAATGCCAATCATGGTTAATCCTGCATAAACGGCTTTACCATCTTTAAAAATCGTATTACCATCACCTACAAAACCAATCCATAATTCTGCAAAGCCCATGAAATCTGTTTTAAGCGTATCATGTCCGCCTGCACTCGAAAAAGAGTGCGATGTAACATAACGATGTGTTCCGTTATCATCATAAACCACCCCACCATGGCCTCCAAGTAAAACCGATGTATCTAATTCACTTGCTTCGAAACAACGAGCAATGTATTTATATGATGAATTCGGACTAAAAGGACCTACGCGCATGCGGGTATAGGTAATGAGTTCGGAACTCGATGAACCGGAAGCCATGTATTGCGGCATAAGCATGCCACTCAAGGACATCGATGTTCTTTGAGCTTGAAGGGCCGTTGCACCTGCAACCATTGCCCATACAACTAGTAGAAATCTCTTCATCATTCAATTTTCTTAATCAACAAAAATAACCAATTTAAAGCCGAAAAGTAAAAACTTAAACAAGAAGCATGGTATTATGTGATAAAACTGACGCTTTATCCGCTAAGAATCCGTATACCCTAAGGCAAAAACAGATACTTTTACATTGTTCTCCGCCCGAATTGCATCGATGCAACTCTCAATCGTAGCTCCCGTCGTAACTACATCATCAACTATAGCTACGTGTTTAATATGCGAGGGGAGTTTGGAACATTGATATACCGATTTCGCATTTAACCAGCGATCAAATCGCGATTTACGAGTTTGGGAACTGCGATTTTTTACCCTCTTGAGATACGAATGGTCACACTCTTTGTGTAAGGCAGCAGCCAAACCCTTTCCGATGTGTTCTGCTTGATTATAGCCCCGCGATAGTTGCTTTTTTCGGGTCATAGGAACCGGTAACAACAAATCCACTTGCGCAATTTCATTCGCATTCAACCGCAACAAGCGTTGACCCAACAGAAAACCTAAGTGATTGCCTAAATCCGGCCGATCTCGGTATTTAATTTCTTTTATCAATTGGGCATATACCGATTGCGAATTATACAACAATAGCGCACCTCCATATGTAACTTCACATCGGCCCCAAAAGGTTTTTACTACCGGACTTATCGATCCAATGGAGAACATGTACAACGGCAAATTTGCATAACAGGAAATACACAAATAACGCTCATAGGATTCAAAAACAACCTTGCCACAAACTACACAATATCTTGGAAACAAGATATCTAACCAATCTTTCCATTTCATTTCATCGAAGCTTTTCCCACATTCAAACAACGAAAACAAAGAATACCCCCAAACCCCGTGAAAAATAACGAACTTTGTTTTTGCGATTATGTCATCCCGTAAAATAGATAGAGAAATACCTAAAGTTAAATTCAGTCGAGAAAATCTTAAAAATTCGCTGCGCCTGTTTCGCTACATGAGCAAAACAAATCGTTGGCTCTTTGCTCTTGGAACCCTTTTCTTGGCTATTTCTGCAGGTGCTTCTATCCTATTTCCTAAACTATTGGGCAATATGATGGACGGAGTTTTTGTTTACAAAAATGGAGGGGTTTCAACAGCACCAAGCACCGAGAGAATTCAAGAAATAGCCCAATATTTTGTAATTCTTTTCGCCGTACAAGCGGTATTTAGTTTTTTAAGGATATCCCTATATGTAAGAGTAACGGAAGACATGACTAAAGGACTGCGAACTGATTTATTCAAGTCTGTAGTGAGTCAAAATATGCACTTTTTCGGCAGCCACCGAACTGGCGAAATTTTAAGTCGATTTAGCGCCGATATTGCTCAAATTCAAGATGCCTTCACTACCAATTTGGCTTTTTTTATCCGTCAAGTATTGGTAATGATTGCCGGCATTATTCTTATATTCACGAGCTCGCCGGAACTTGCGTTATATATGGTGGCCAGTATTCCTGTTGTAATCGTAATTGCTTTATTCTTTGGGAAATTTATCCGAAAAATATCCAAAGAAGTACAAGATATTACCGCCAATAATAACATCATCGTTGAAGAAACTACCTCGGGAATTGTAAACGTGAAAGCATTCACCAATGAACAATTTGAAACCGAACGCTACGCCGAGAATGCAGATTTCCTAAGAAAAGAAAGCATCAAAAGAGGTTATTGGCGCGGAGCTTTTAGTTCCTTCATTATTATTTGCATGTTTGGCGCCATTGTTTGGCTTATTTATTTGGGATTGGGAATGGTTCAAGCCGGGAAAATGCCAATCGGAGAACTCTTCAATTTCATGCTTTTAACTGCATTTGTGGGAACTTCCATGGGCGGTATGGCCGAACAATTTGTGCAAATACAAAAAACCCTTGGTGCCATAGACCGTGTTCTAGACATCATCGATTCACCGCGCGAAAGCAATCAAAACAACCTTGTGCGCAAACTTGATGCCCCTATCATAATTAAAAACCTCAGTTTTGCCTATCCTTCAAGACCTGAAACGCGCGTATTGAATAACATCAATATGGAACTTTTACCCGGAAAAACTACCGCCCTTGTTGGTGCAAGTGGCTCAGGAAAATCTACGCTCACCGCCCTTTTATATCAATTTTACCAAGCTCAAGAAGGACAAATACTACTGGGCGATACCCCAATTTCGGAAATCAACCTTCACGAATACCGCAGCCAACTTGCCCTCGTTCCTCAAGAAGTTTCCCTTTTCGGAGGAAGTATCTATGAAAATATCCGCTACGGAAACCCAGATGCCACAGAACAGGAAATACGAAATGCGGCAAAAGAAGCCTTTGCATTAGATTTCATTGAAGAATTCCCAGAAGGCTTCAATACCCAAGTAGGTGACCGCGGCATGAAGTTGTCTGGTGGACAAAAACAACGCATAGCCATTGCCAGAGCAATACTCCGCAATCCCAAATTGTTAATTCTTGATGAGGCCACATCCGCGCTCGATTCAGAAAGCGAGCATTTCGTGCAAGAAGCCCTTCAGAAATTAATGCACAATAGAACTTCTTTGGTTATCGCACACCGCTTGAGTACAATTAAAAATGCAGATCAAATATGGGTCATGAAAAAAGGTCAAATTGCAGAAAATGGCACACACAAAGAACTCATGAACCTCGATAATAGCATCTACAAACAAATGGTGGAACGTCAAATAGATCCCGCCGACTACTTCGCTTCCTAATGAGGAAACTTATTTTACATACCGTCTTTATTTGGATACTCCAGTTTGGATTTATTGGAAAACTATACAGCCAAGACAATGCCAGACTTGCGCGCTCACTCTATAACAAACAAGAGTTTGCCAAGGCCCAAATTTTATACGAAGAGCTTCAAGAAAAACACCCCGAAAACAGCGAATTCTATGAAAATTATCTGCAGTGTTTGAATCATTCAAAAGAGTATAAAAAAGCGCGTAAAACCACGCGCAAAATGGCAAAAATTACCGGATACCCCTTGATTTTTATGGTAGACGAGTGCTGGATAAACGCGCAAGAAAATCCTGAGAACAAAAGCAATCAAAAACTCTATCGATTGATCTTAGAAAAAGCACAAGACGACGTTAACCTGGCGCTGCAAGCCGCAGAACGATTTCAAATGCGCGATATGACGGATGAAGCACTAGATATACTTATTCAAACAGAAGATATATTCGGTCAGAATCCCCGTTTATCCAATGAAATTGCCCTTCTCGAAATGAAAAAAGGCAAAAGGCTTCAAGCGCTTGATCGCTATTTAGACATGATCGTTAGAGCCAATACGCCTTACGATCAACTCAAGCGAATATTTGACACGTATATCACCGATTCGGCAGATATTGCCGCACTTCAAGATTTATTGCTTGTGAAAATTCGGCAATATCCTACCGTGCAAGGCTTGAATGAGTGGTTGAATTGGACCTTTGTGCAACTGCAAGACTGGGAAAAAGCATTTGTATTTACCCGCTCCTTAGATTTACGACTAAAGGAAGATGGATATAGATTGTATCAACTTTCTTTTCTTTGCGCCAGTAATAAGGATTTAAAAACAGCCATCAAATGCCTCGATTATTGCATCGCAAAAGGTGAAAATGGTTATAATTTTTATGAAGCTCAAAGTCGCTGGTTTGAACTAAACGCACAATTCTCTGAAGAACAAAATCTACCCTTACCGCAAAACTTCGATTCCAATATTTCTGCATTCATCGCAGTTAACGGCGCGAGTAACAGCACCTTACCGGCTGCGATTATTTGGTCTAAGCGACTATTAGGTAAGAAATTAGAGGATTCTGCGGTTCTCGTTCTAGAAGCCTATACTCAATCGCCCTATTTAGATAAAAAAATAAATGCTCAAGCTAAGATCGCATTAGCAGAATTAAAAATCCAACTTGGTGATGTTTACCAAAGCGAATTGCTGCTTGCTCAAGTAGAAAAAGTTTTTCAAAGTGACCCATTAGGACAATTAGCAAAGTTCAAAAGAGCAGAGCTTTCTTTTTATCGCGGTGATTATGAATGGGCGAACATGCAACTTGATGTTCTTAAAGGAGCTACCACCCAATTAATTGCAAACGATGCAATGGAACTTTCCCTTTGCATAACAGATAACTTAGGAATCGACAGCAACTATACTGCGCTCGAATGGTATTCGCGCGCTCGATTCTATCAAAAACAGCGACAATTTGATTCTACATTGGCGTATATCGAGAAAATTACAACCGACTTTCCAGCGCATTCATTAAACGATGAGGTTATGCTCATGAAAGCACAAGTTTTTGAGGAACAAGGTTTGTTTGAAGCGGCAGCGGAAACCTACGGAAAATTGGTAGATATTTATCCCAATGATATTCTCGCCGATAATGCACTCTTTGCTCTCGCACAAATCCAATTGTTGAAATTGAATCAAATACAAAAAGCACAAGAAACCTACGAAAAGCTCATCGTTAACTATACCCAATCCCTTTTTGTGGCGGAAGCCCGAATCCAATTTCGAAAACTTCGAGGATTTTAAGTACTTTGCACGATGGTAAGGCCCTTTTTATGCATAGTTCTGTGCCTGATATTTGGTATAAATTTCTTATGGGGACAATTAAACAATCCCATCTTTAATGGAACCCATTTTAATGATTTTAGCCATGAAGGTTCAAGTTTCTATCCTGCTTTAAAACTCCAAAGTCGTTCTGAAGGATTTGGTTTTCAAGCCCTTCATTATCTTAAAAATAACGAATACATGGAAGCCCATAATCCAGGACAAACGTTTTATGGAGTTCAAGTTACGGGCGGAATTCAAAAGCTACTTGCTGAAAAATCAAAAGTATATATGGGAGCCCTGGTAAATCTTCCTTACGGAGGATTTCATAAAACAAAAGTATTTCCATTAATCCAACTGCAACATCAATTTACCAAGAAACAGCATCTGATTTTAGGATCTCTACACGGCACAACCCGACATCAGCTATACGAACCACTTTATAATTATGAATTGGCTCTAACCCGACCTCTAGAATACGGCGTGCAATATCTTTATAAAGGTAAAAGTTTTGAATCGGATGTATGGCTTGATTGGAGGCAGTTAGCAATACGTGAAACGTCCCAACAAGAAATTATTTCCTTCGGGTGGCGCTCCACATTACATTTGAACCCTAATAATCATAAACACAAGCTATCAATACCACTCAGCAGCTTGATTTACCATCAAGGTGGAGAGTCGCTGGCAATCGGCAAAATAGTTCAGAACAAATGGAACGGCAGTATAGGTTTACGATACGATTACAACTCCAATCTACGTTTTGAAAGTGTGGTTTTTGGTTCGCAAGACTTTTCCCCTCAATTAACTACTTCCTTTAAAGATGGCCACGCGCTATACAATCAAATCCATGTATTTCCGAACAAGGCCCATCAATTCGTAATTTCTCATTATTATGCCGAAGAATTCTTTGCTCCCTTAGGAGCACAATTATTTCTCAGTGAACAAATAAACAATCCCTACACATTCGAAAATTATCGCAATTTCATCATGGCGCGTTATCAATGGATGGGGGTGCTAATTCCAGAAACCTGTATTTTTGATTTCCGTTTAGAGCCCATTTGGCATCTCGAAAAGCAGCAATTTGCTTTTAGTGCTGGATTTTATGTGAAATATATTTTAGGGACAGAATTGTATTAGACATCCCAAAATAAGGGAAATTTTATCTCGATTACTTCAACACCATTACTTGAAATGGTAGACTACACCCCATTCAATCAGGTCTGCGGTTGTTTTATTTGCCTTTAAGCGTCCGATAAG
>JAULUW010000221.1:0-10181 GCA_032111345.1 Bacteroidia bacterium | reverse complement strand
AACACAGAGGGCACGAAGAGTTTACGCTTGATCGTCGGCAACGCAAGAGGGTGTTTGGATACGATAAACTATAATTTTGATTTGTATAACAATCCGGTGGCTGGATTTTATGCTACGGATTCTGCAATTTGTTTCCGAGGAAACGAATTCGAGTTTACCGACAGCAGCGATTTGCAATATGGCACGGCCTTGAAATATGTTTGGCATTTTGGAGATAATACCCACGATACCAGTGCAATCAAAAACACGCTTAAACATACCTATGGCGATACGGGATTCTATGAGGTTCGTTTACAAATCACCAATACGTTGGGATGTGCAGATACTACCAGCCGCCGTGTTCGAGTAGATTACCATCCAGAAACGTTAATCAGCAAAACGAATTCGGATTCTTGTTTGAACAATCAGGCTTCATTTAAAGTGGCAGATTTAAGATCTAGGGATATTCCACAGATCTTATGGACCTTCTCTGATGCCAGCACCTATAACGATTCCCTGATAAGTAAACAGTTTATTTCAGATGGAAATCACAGCTTGAACACGATCATCACCAATATATTTGGTTGTGCGGATACCACCGATTTTTCATTCCGATTGTATGAAAATCCAATTGCGAACTTCAGCATTGTAGACACCTCTGATTGCTTAAAAGGAAACGTTTTTGATTTTCAATCTACGGCAACGACTGCGTATGGTACTTTGAATTCTTATCGGTATGATTTTGGAGATTTAGGAAATAAAAACACGGCGAACAGTACCTATACGTATAGTGATTCTGGAACCTATTCGGTCCGTTTTATTGTAGAGAATTCTTTAGGTTGTGCCGACAGTGTGCGTCGTTTGGTGCGTGTGAATCCAAATCCAAGAGCGTATTTTAATGCGGATAAATATCTGCAATGTTTGAATGGGAATGCAACGCAATTTACAGACAGTTCAGAAAGCAATATCGGAAATGCCACATTAACGTATTCATGGGATTTTGGGGATTCTACACAATCTACCCTTGCGAATCCTTCAAAAACATTTGCATATTTTGGGGTGAAAAATATCACGCAAATAATTCTAAATGTAGAAGGGTGTTACGACACAGTACAACGACAGGTTGAAATCAAACCAGAACCAATTGCATTGATGTTTATAGACAATGCGTCGCAATGCGAGAATGATAATTTGTTTACATTCAATGATACTACGGAAATGCCTCCACGAGGTGGAAGTCATTGGGTTCAGTGGTTTGTAGATGGAATGGAGATAGGAGACAGTACTGCGGTACAAACCTTTAAAACGGATTCATCCAAGACGTACAACCTGAAAATGATCGCACATAGCGCGTTTTTCTGTAAGGATTCTATAGAGAAGTCCTTCCGAGTATTGCCCAAACCTCAAGCGAGAATAGCCTATACGGCACCGGATTCTTGTTTGTCGACTACGGCAACATTTGTTGCTCACAACGATGCATCTAGTGGAGTAAAGAATGCGTTTTGGTTATTTTCCGATAACACGCGAGCAACCGGTGTAAAAGCGAGCAAGAAATACAATACCGATGGAAAAAAATGGGTTGAATTGATAGTAGAAAGTAATTTAGGTTGCTTTGATACGACACGTTTGGAATTTAAAGTCCATAAAAATCCAATTTCCAAATTTGTAGTGAGCAATTACACACAATGTTTAACGGGTAATAAATTCACTTTTACGGACTCTGCAAGTGCCGTTCAAGGCACAATCGACAGTATTAAATGGAATTTTGCAGATGGTACCTCGAAAATATTAGCGGCAGGAATTACAACGAATTACAGTTTCCTTTCTGCGCGAACCTATAGAGTTCGACAAACGGCTTACAATTCATTTGCATGTCAGGATTCAAGTGAATTAACGGTAACCGTACGTGCAAATCCCGATGCAGATTTTGACATAAATAACAGCAGCCAATGTTTAAATACGAATGTATTTCAATTAACCAATAATTCACTTCCCAATAATGGAAATTCGAATATGTCCTTTACTTGGGAATTTGGGGATTCGAGCACATCTTCCAATCGAAATCCGCAGAAATCTTACGCGTTCGATGGCACCAAGAACATCCGTTTGATTACATCGAATAGCGATGGTTGTTCAGATAGCGTTGTTAAAACGGTTACGGTTCGAACTATGCCTAAAGCTGATTTTAGCATTAATAATGCGAATCAATGTGTAAATCAGAATGCGTTTAATTTTTCCGATAATTCAACTATCAAAAGTGGTGGTGGAACTTTAACACGTTTATGGAGTTTAGGGGATGGTACGGTATCAAATCAAGTGAATATTACCAATAAGAAATATACTACCGCTCAGAACTTCACGATTCAAATGATTGTAAGGAGTAATTTCAATTGCGCAGATACCTTGCAAAAAAACATTGTGGTATTGCCTAAACCCGCCGTAAGTTATTTGGTAAACCAAGATACGCAGTGTTTGGTAAATAATTCTTATAGTTTTAATAATCAAACTTCTATTGTAACGGGTGGTGGCACGCTTTCATACAGGTGGAATTTTGGGGATACGGGTTCTTCCGCAAATACCCATCCGAGTTATACCTATAAAAACTTCGGAACTTTCAATGTGCGTTTAATTGCTGAGTCGCAATTTGGTTGTGTTGATAGTTTGATCAGGCCCGTAAAAGTAGTAGCAAATCCTCTGGTTGATTTTGCATTTGATAATGCCAATAAACAATGCAACAGTGTCGACACGTTTAAATTGAGCAATAAAACGAATAAACGTAATGCCTTCAGCATCTCATACCTTTGGAATTTTGGAGATGGTACGCAATCGAACACAAGGGATGGAGTTAAAAGTTATAGCAATCCCGGCGAATATAGAATTTCTTTATTCGCAACAAATAGAAACGGTTGTAGCGATAGTGTAAATTATAAAGTTAATGTTTATGCAGATCCTAAAGCAGATTTTGCCATAAATCAAGCCGGACAATGTATCAATAATCAGAAGTTTGAGTTTACCAATAATTCCAATGTAGCATTAGGGGGTGGAACACTTGGATATACGTGGTTGTATTCCGATACCGTATTTGCAAACAGTCAAAATAGCAGTACCTCCTTTGATAGGGTTACCTCCTATCCGGTTAAATTAATCGCAGTTTCAAGTTTAGGTTGTAAGGATTCGATACAAAAGACTGTCACAATATACCCCAAACCAACTGCCAATTTTGAAATAAACGATAGTTTGCAGTGTTTCCATAACAATCAATTTAAACTTACCAATAACAGTGCGATAAGCGCAGGTAGCAACAGCTATAAATGGGCGTTTGGAGATAATACAGGTAGTACCACAGTAAGTCCAAATAAGTCCTATTTGCAATTTGGTACCTACAAGATTGGGTTATGGGCAATAAGCAATCATGGATGTCAGGATTCCATCGAAAAGAATATTCGGGTATATTCTCAACCGGTGGTTTCATTCAGCAAATCGGATACCGCTTTGTGCCGATACCAAAATAGCTTCACATTTACCAATAATTCGAGTAACGCCGATGGTTCGGCATTGTCCTATAATTGGAGCTATAGCGATGGCAATAAAGATACGGTTAAGAATGCTCAAATTGGCTTCAAAGAATCAGGAGTTTATTTAATCAAATTGGTGGCAAATTCACCTTTTGGATGTTTCGACAGTATGTTGCAAACGGTTCGGGTGTACCCTCAGCCTTTACCATCCTATACCATTAAATCGCAATTGCAATGTTTAACCAATAACAAGTTCGAAGTGCAGAATTTCTCCAATATCGCCAGTCAAGGAGGTACTTTGAGCTATAAATGGGATTTTGGAAATGGATCAAGCAGTACTGTAATAAATCCCAATTGGGTCTATACCAAGGCGGATACGTTTGAAGTTAAGATGTACGCCGAAAGCAGTTTCGGATGTCGCGATAGTTTATTTAAAACCGTAATTGTATATCCACAACCTACGGTATCGTTTGAAATTAATGATAGCACACAATGTTTAGGTACTCATGTTTTTAAATTTTCAAATAAAAGCAATATTGAATATGGAAGCTTAAAATACGATTGGACCTTTGGCGACGGTGGACGTTCTGTGGGTATAGATCCTTTAGTGCGATATAACAATCCTGGAACTTATAAAATTGCCTTATACGGTACAAGCAATTTCGGTTGTAAGGATTCAGCGTTCCGTAAAGTTTTTGTCAATCCAGACCCGCAAGCGCTGTTTACGGTTAATGATGTTACGCAGTGTTTGAGAGGCAACACCTTTGAAATGGGTAACAACACCACACTTTCTAATGGTACATTCAATAGTACCTGGAATTTCGGTGATGCAGGCAGTTCATTGGTAAAAAGTCCGAAATACACCTATAAAGAAGATGGCGTGTATGTTATTCGTTTGCAAGTTGTGAGCGATGAGGGTTGTGTCGATTCGGCATATCAGATTGTTCAGGTATATCCACAGCCTCAAACTGCATTTTCTATCAATGATTCCGTACAATGTTTAAACGATAATGATTTCATCTTTGAGAATAAATCTACCGTTAATTTCGGGGGATTGAGTAGTTTCTGGGACTTTGGAGATGTGAGTTATTCAACTAATGCCACTGGCAGACATACCTATACCCAATCCGGTGCGTTTAAAGTGCAATTGGTGACCTCAACGGCTTTCGCCTGCAGAGATACGCTAAGTCAAACCTTGCGTATAACAGAAATACCACAGATTTCCTTCCTGTTAGATACCGCAGCACTTTGTGAACGAGGTAATGAATTTAACGGTTTGAATACGTCTCAATATAAGGGAATAGAAACGGTTGATTATCGTTGGTCTGTAACGGATGGATATAGATCGAACACGTCTAATTTCAAACATCAGTTTGCAGAACGAGGAAATTACACCGTAAAATTAGTGGGTAAAACTACCGAAGGATGTATGGATTCGGTTTCTAAAACCATACGTGTATTTCCTCAAGGAGAATCTAAAATAGTGGTCTTTGATTCCTTACAATGTTTGTTTGGCAACGACTTTAATTTTGGAAATGAATCCAAAGTAGACGGTGCCTCTTTCTCTATATTGTCTTGGAATTTCGGATCCGTATTTATTGATACACAATTTCGGGTGAGTCCAAATCAATTCCAATTCGGAGATACGGGTATTTTTGAAGTAAGTTTAATTACCACAACCGATAATTTGTGTATGGATACCAGTTATACCCAAGTTCGAGTTTTCCCAATGCCTGTAGCGCAAATGGATTTTGATCGCGTTTCCTTCTGTCAAAATGAGCAGAAATTTGAATACCGGGATATTTCAAAAAAAGGCACAGGTTATCAGAACAAATGGATATTCAACAAACAGATTGTAATGCAATCAGATACGCTTAAACCCGTGTTTGAATTGCCAGGAAAATATCCCATTACCCTTGTTGTACTCAATGAAAACGCATGTACGGACACCGCGCGTGCCGTAGCGATTACCAATTCCGTACCCAAAGCACGGATTTCATTAAATAACAATGAACAATGTTTAGAAAGTAATGAGTTTATATTTACCAATTCCTCTACGCAATTAGGTCAAGCAGTAGCATTTTGGGACTTAGGAGACGGAACTTTAGGCTCTGGAAATACGATCAACCAGGATTACTGGGAAGCAGGAGTTTTTGATGTGGTTTTAATTGTAGAAAACGACTCACAATGTTCGGATACCGCTATGCTCGCGGTTCGCGTAAATCCAACTCCCGAAGCAGAACTCTCTGTAGATCCAAGCTGTTTGAATATTCCTATTGTTTTAGAATCTAATTCAAGTATTGAAAGCGGAAGGGTGGTTTCTTATTTATGGAATATGGGCGACGGAGCAAACTACAGCGACAGTTTGCCTATGCATTTTTATAAGAATCCAGGATTGAAATATATCACGTTGGCAATGAGGTCTGATAAAGGTTGTTTTGCCAAATTTATGGATAGCGTGGAAGTTTTTGAGAATCCCGTAGCGGGAATATCATTCTTAACTGAACGTGCTACTATTTTACAAAATAATGTTGGATTCCTAGATTCTAGCACCAATGCGGCAACATTGGAATGGGATTTCGGAGACGGTAGCGATTTCGTATATGATGAATTTGAAGTCTATCATACCTATTTAGATACCGGTATTTATAAGGTGCGTTTAGTAGTAAGTTCTTTTGAAGGTTGTTTGGATACCACTTCGCGTTTACTTAGGGTATGGCCCGACTTTAATATTTTATTGCCCACGGCTTTCTCTCCCAATAACGACGGTGTAAACGATTTATATCATATCCGCGGAAATCACCATTCTATCATTTTTGCCAATTGGAAGATTTATAACGAAGACGGTATTCTTGTCTTTGAATCTGATAAAATAGATGATTACTGGAATGGACAATTAATGAATACCGGGGAATTGCTCCCAATGGGTAATTATCAACTCAACTTGATAGTGAAAGACATGTACGGAAATCAATCTCAGTTTAACGAAAAAATAGCCATCATTCGATGAGAGCATATTGGTTTATGAAGAAATTATTTGCATTTACTGCAATTGTATGTACCTCTTGGATTGCAAATTCGCAATCACTCGATTTACAAAAAATAGCGCAGCAGTCTGCTTCTTGTTATAATGCGATAAACGGCAGCGTCGTGCTCAAAGCCAGCGGCGGAATTGCCCCTTACCGATATATAAAAGGAACAGACAGCTTGGTCTTGAATGCAGGATTAAATTATACCGATTCGGCTTTAGGGGCAGGTACCTATTCTTATTATGTAATCGATAGTATTGGAGATATCGATTCTATTCAAATTACGATAAATCAACCTAATGAATTAGGTTTGACCGCGAATATTACCCATGCCAGCTGTTCTTACCGTCAGGATGGGGCTATTTCGGTGCTGGGAATTGGCGGAACGGCCCCATATACGTACACATGGAGCGACGGGAATGGATGGTCGTCAAATTCAACAAAACCCGGATTTTTATTAACAGGTATTTACCAAATTACCTTGAAGGATGCCAAGGGTTGCAAATGGGATACCAGTTATCAAGTGCGGTATTTAGACACCTTAAGCACCCGTATAAATAAAATTGATATAGCGTGTTCTGGTCAACGTAATGGGATAGCAGAAGCCGAGTTGACGACCAATGCCAGCTCGGTACAATATGCATGGACAGGCCCCAATGGATTCTCCGCTACTTCCCGTCAGATTACCAGTTTATTCAAAGGAAATTATTCATTACGAGTTACAGATATTGTTTCGGGTTGCACCGCAACTGCGCAAACACAGATAATTATGCCCGATGCTCTTGAAATAGGCATCACCGGCATTAAAAATGCCTTGTGTAGCGGTGCTTCCACGGGAGAAGTAAGTACGCAAACTAAAGGAGGACGAAGTCCGTACTCGTATTTTTGGACAGGTCCAAACAGTTATTTTTCGAGCAATTCAAGAATTACAAATGCCGCTACGGGGTCTTATATTGTTACAGTTACAGATTCTACGGGTTGCACTGCTTCCGATACCGGATTGGTAGGCGAACCTACACCATGGGTGGTTTCTCCTAAAATTACGGATGTGAAATGTGCCAATTATAATAGAGGTGCTATAGATATCACTGTTTCCGGGAATACCGCGCCTTATGCGTATTCCTGGTCTACAGGTGCAAAAACACAAGATCTAGATTCTTTGGCTGCTGGGGTATATACCCTCAATATTACAGATAGCAATGCGTGCAGCGTTACCCGTTCGTTTACCATTACGGCCCCGCAGAAATTAGAATTGACATATAATACGTCTCAGGTAACGTGTAATTCGGCCGACGATGGAAGTATTACCTTATTGGCTTCCGGGGGAAGTTTTCCTTGGACCTACAAGGTAACCGGACCTTCGGGGTATTCGTCGAACAGCGTTTCACATAAAAATTTAAAGGCTGGAACCTATCGATTGATCCTTTCAGATCAAAATACCTGTTACGATTCTGCGGATGTAACGATTAGCGAGCCATCGAAATTAATCGCGGTGAATACCATTACCCAGCCTGAATGTTTTGGACAAAAGGGTTCTTTCAGTTTAAGTATAAGCGGCGGAACTTCCCCTTATAACTACGAATGGTTAGATGCCTCAGGGTCTTTATACGCAGCTACTCAAAATGTAGTTTCCGTGGATAAAGGGAAATATACTTTCCGAATTACAGATTCCAAACAATGTACCTATGCAGATTCTTCTGAAATTATAGAGCCTGCATTATTAGATGTATCGGTTCTGAATATTACCCATAACACTTGTGTGGACGACAAAAATGGGGTGCTGAGTTTAAAAGGCAGTGGCGGCACAAATCCCTATCAATACAGAATAGGCCAAGGTGCCTTACAAAGCGCTAATTCCTTCAGCGGAATAGGCACAGGCCGTTTTATTGCTTGGATTTCTGATAAAAATAAATGCACCGATACGGTTGGTTTTACCATAGAATTTAGAGACGCTGAATTACCCAAGGTCGTATTGAAAGACATTACCCGATACCTTAATAGTGCAGGCACTGTGGGAATTACAGTTTCTGATGTAGATAATGGGATTAGTGATAATTGCGGCCTCGCCAAGACCGAAATTTCGGTAAACAGTTTCAATTGTAAGAATTTAGGATCTAATACCATAACGGTTACAGCCACAGATTTTAAAGGGAATGTGGCCAAACAAACGTGCAACGTTACCGTTTTGGATAGCCTTGCACCGAACATAAAAACACAGAGTGCTTCGGTATATTTAAATGCTTCAGGAGCCGCGGTTTTAAACCCTAATGTTTTGGATAAAGGTTCTTCCGATAATTGCGGAATTAGCACTTGGTCCGCGTCAAAAACCAATTTTGATTGCAGTAATCTGGGTCAAAACACCGTGCTAATTACGGCTAAGGATGCTTCGGGCAACACGAGTACTCAAAATCAGATTGTTCAAGTCCTAGATACGATAGCGCCCGTGTTAAAATACCAAAATCGCGTGGTATTCTTGAATTCATCTGGTTCCGTAAGCATAACACCCGCAGATGTAAACGACAAAAGCACCGATAATTGTGAGATCCTTTCTTATGAAATTAGCCAAAGTAATTTTGATTGCAGCCATTTAGGAACAAATTTTATCAATTTCTCCGTAACAGATAAAGCTTCGAATAAAGTTACGCAGTCTGTCCGTATTACAGTGAGAGATACCTTCAGACCTGTTTTAAAAACCAAACCGGTTACGATTTATTTGAATGAATATGGTTTTGCTTTATTATCGCCGAACGACGTCGATGATGGCAGTACAGATAATTGTAAAATTAGCACCCGAAGTTTGAGTCAATCGGTATTTACTTGTGGAAATTTAGGAACGAATTCGGTAAATTACACATTAACGGATTTGAACGGGAATTCAACCGCTTCAAGGGTTAGCGTAACGGTTCGCGATACGACCAAACCCAATAATAAAGTTAGAAATACCGCTACCTACCTAGATCGCAATGGGTTTGCATTGATTTCTCCTTTTGATATTGATAATGGCAGTTCTGATAATTGTGGAATCGATAAAATTACGTTAAGCAAGGACCGTTTCAGTTGCGCGGATCTTGGAAAAAACAGCATCGATTTTACTTCGTATGATGCCAGTGGTAACAAAACGGTAAACCAAGTTGAAATTACGGTAATTGATACCATTAAGCCCGTGTTGAGAGCCAGCAATCGGATCATTTACTTAGACTCTCAGGGAAAACGAAGCGTAGGTCCCGATTATTTTGATAATGGAAGCACCGATAATTGTAAAATACAAACACGAACCCTAAGTCAATACGATTTCGATTGTTCGGATGTAGGTAATAAATTGTTGCTTTACAGCATTTCAGATACCAGCAATAACAATAATATTGCGGTTTTGTCGGTTCAAGTGCGCGATACGCTCTCTCCAAAATTATTTGTGGCAAATCAAACGGTCTACTTAGATTCGAATGGTCAGGCGAAGTTATCCGTGTCCTTATTTGCCTCTAAGTGCAGCGATAATTGTCAAATTACGCAATTGAACTTTAGCGATTCCCTCTTTGACTGTTCGCAGTTAGGGAATAATATTGTAACCTTAAATGGAAGAGATCCTTCCGGAAATAAGGCGTCGAAAGCATTTATTGTAAGGGTATTGGATACCCTGGCTCCTAGAATTGAAACGAAA